>DATIDF010000349.1:0-13935 GCA_035456445.1 Anaeromyxobacter sp. | reverse complement strand
CGGAGCGCCCGGAGCGGCACCGCTGCGCCCCGGGCGCTCCTCGCCGTCAGCGCACCCACCACGTCCAGTGCTGCGTCGCCGGGACCGTCGTCGTCCCGGAGAACGCCGGCGCGTCGTCGTCGCCCACGCGGAACGGGTCGTACGAGTAGCAGCCGTTCGGGTCGTACCAGAACCCGACGTCTTCGTTCGCGGCGAGGCACTGCTCCGCGCCGGTCGAGGGCCCGCCCGGAGCGGTGAACGGCATGCCGCGGTCACGGAGGAAGCAGCTCGTCGTGGACTGCGCCCCGCACAGCTTCTCCGCGACCGACGCGTTGTTCTGGCCGCTGAGCGCGTACTCGGTCGAGAGCTTCACCTTGCGAAGCCGCGCGACCTGGGTGGCCCCGTCGGCCGAGAAGCGCAGGTACGAGTTCCGCAGGGCCGCCAGGCGGCGGAGCTGCTCGAGCGGGATCACGTAGTTGTTGGAGAGCACCCGCGGCGCGACCACTGGCCCGCCGACGCCGAGGGTGAGCCAGTCGGCGTACGGCTGCGAGTAGGCCGGCGTGGCGGGATACGTCCCGCCGCGCGTGGAGCGGAGGACGAGCGTCCAGCCGCCGCCGAGCGTGCGCATGTCGCAGTAGGCCGTGATCGGGGTCGTCCCGTTGGGCGCGATGAAGTACGTGCCGGTCGGGAAGCCGAGTCCGCTGCGCTTCAGCGCCACGCAGCTGGACGCGGCGCACTTGCCCCCGACGCACGCGCCCGTGTTGCAGTCGCTCGCGCTCGTGCAGGTCCGGCCGAGCGGACACTGCGGGCAGACGCCGCCGCAGTCCACGTCCGCCTCGCCACCGTTCTTCACGGAGTCGGTGCAGGTCGCCGCGCGGCAGACGCCGCTCACGCACACGCCGGAGGAGCAGTCCTCGCCCGACGCGCAGGCCTGGTTCGCCGCGCAGTCATTGCTGCACGAGCCACCGCAGTCGACGTCGCTCTCGTCGCCGTTCTTCGCGCCATCGACGCAACTCGAGGGCTGGCAGATGCCGCTCAGGCAGACGCCGGAGCTGCAGTCGCTCGGGGCGCTGCACGTGCCGCCGTCGCCGCAGGGCGCGCAGTTGGGCCCGCCGCAGTCGAGGCCGGTCTCGCCCGGATCGGGCTGGCCGTTCGTGCAGCCCGGCGTCAGGACGCACACGCCGCTCCGGCATGCGCCGGACGTGCAGTCCGCGTCCGTCGTGCAACCCTGCTGGTTCGGACACGTGGCGCAGGTCCCGCCGCCGCAGTCCTTGCCGGTCTCGGCGCCGTTCTTCACGCCATCGATGCAGGTCGGGATCTGGCACACGCTCCCGGTGCACACTCCGGACGCGCAGTCGGCGCCGACGAGGCACGCGCCGCCGTCCGCGCAGCCTGCGCACGAGCCGCCGCAGTCGACGCCCGTCTCGAACCCGTTCTTCGCCTGGTCCGTGCACGTCGGCGCCTGGCAGACGCCGTCCGTGCAGATCCCGGAGGCGCAGTCGCTCCCGGTGGCGCAGTGGAAGCCCGCGGTGCAGTCGGCGCAGGTCGGGCCACCGCAATCGAGGTCGGTCTCGGCGCCGTTCCGAACGCCGTCGCTGCAGGTCGGGGCCCGGCACGTGCTCCCGATGCAGACGCCGGACAGGCAGTCCTCGGGCGTGACGCAGTCGCTGCCGTCCCCGCACGCTGGGCACGAGCCGCCGCAGTCGACGTCGGTCTCGTCGCCGGCGGGATCGCCGTCGAGCTGGCCGTTTCCGCAGTACGCCGGGTAGCAGGTTCCGGAGAGGCAGTTCGCGGAGAGGCAGTCACCGGGCCCGCTGCAGCTGTACCCGTCCTCGCAGCCGCCGCAGCGCCCGCCGCAGTCCACGTCGCTCTCGTCGCCGTTCTTCTGGAGGTCGGTGCAGGACGGCTCCTGACACACGCCGCCCGTGCAGATCTGCGAGGCGCAGTCGCCGGGGACGCCGCAGCCCTGGCCTCCGCCGCAGGGCGGGCAGCTCCCGCCGCAGTCGAGGCCGGTCTCGTCCCCGTTCTTCTGCCCGTCCGCGCAGCTCGGATCGGCGCAGACGCCGCTCGCGCACATCCCGGAAGCGCAGTCCGTGCCGCCGGAGCACCCGCCGCCGTTCGCGCACGGCTCGCAGGTCGGGCCGCCGCAGTCGGTGCCGGTCTCGTCGCCGTTCTTCACCTGATCGCCGCAGGTGGGGGAGGCGCAGAGGCCCGTCGCGCACACACCCGATGCACACTCCTCCGGGACGTTGCAGCCGGAGCCGTCCTGGCACGGATCGCACGCCCCGCCGCAGTCCACGTCCGACTCGCCGCCGTTCGTGACGCCGTCCGTGCAGGTCGGCGCGATGCACTCGCCGCCCGCGCAGACGTTGGAGCCGCAATCGCTCCCCGCGCCGCAGCCCTGGCCGACGTCGCACGCGGGGCAGATCGTCCCGCCGCAGTCGGTGTCGCTCTCGTCGCCGTTCTTCACCCCGTCGATGCAGGCAGGCGGCGCGCACGTCCCGGACGCGCATGCGCCGGAGGCGCAGTCGCTCCCCGTCTGGCACCCGCCGCCGTTCGCGCACCGCGCACAGGACCCGCCGCAGTCGGCGTCGCTCTCGTCGCCGTTCTTCACGCCGTCCGTACAGGAGGGGGCGGCGCAGCTGCCCGCGTCGCAGACGCCGGAGGCGCAGTCGCCCCCGCCGGTACAGCCGCCGCCGTCGAGGCAGGGGGCGCAGCTCCCGCCGCAGTCGACGTCGGTCTCGTGGCCGTTCTCGATGCCGTCGCTGCACGTCGCCGCGACGCACGCCCCGGCCGAGCACACGCCGGAGTCGCAGTCGCCCGGGACCGCGCAAGCGCCGCCGGTCGTGCACGGCGCGCACGCGCCGCCGCAGTCGACATCGGTCTCGTCGCCGTCGCGCACCCCATCGGTGCACGAGGGCGGGCTGCACACCTCGTTCACGCACACGTTTGGCGCGGCGCAGGTCTCGCTACACTTCGGATCGGCCTTCTTCGGGCTCGAGCTGGAGCACGCGGCGACGAACGCGGCGAGCGCCAGACCGACGAGCGGTCTCGACGACATACTGCCCCCATGGCCGGCGCATGGCCGGCGAACGCTGATTGCCTTGCAAGCTAGGCAGGGGTGCGAGCGTGCGCCTGTCGCCAGTACGACGGACCCGAAGTGGGTTCATGCCCGACACGGTGTCCCGGCAGCGTGTGACGCGGTCTCGGGTCGACGCTGCGAGCGGCCTACCGCGAGCGCCGGAACCCGGCCGCGGCGAGCTCCCGGCCGGTGACGGATCGTGCGCACGTCACGGAGCGTAGAATCAGCAGCGCGCCCTCTACGTGAGCTTGCGGCGGAAGCTCCGGCGGGCTGCGATGGCGCGCGGGAGGAGCACCGAAATGCCTCGAGCGAAGGAGCTGAAGATCCGCGTTCCCAACCGACCCGGGATGCTGGGCGAGATCGCGACCGCGCTGGGAGAGAAGCAGGTGAACGTACGCGCGGTGAACGCGTGGGTCGAGGGGGACGAGGGCGTCGTGCGGGTGGTGGTCGACAAGGCCGCGGCCGCGAAGCGCGTGCTCGCGAAGCGCGGCTGGGCCGTCGTGGAGCAGGAGGTCCTCGAGCTCGAGCTGCCCGACAAGCCCGGCGCGCTCGGCCGCGCGGCGACCGCGATCGGCAAGGCCGGCGTGGACATCACGCACGTGTTCGTCGGGACGGCGCCGGCCCGCAAGGCGACGCTGTTCCTCGGCGTCACCGATCTGAAGACCGCGCTCAAGGCGGTGCGGTAGTCGCGCAAGCAGCGCCGGCCGCAGTCAACGCGCGCGGCGAGCGATCTACCGCACGCGCCCGAGCTTCCGGTAGAGCGTCGTCCGGCCGATCCCGAGCCGGCGGGCGGCCTCGGCCTGGTTCCCGCCGCATTCGGCGAGGACGCGCTCCACGTGCGCGCGCTCCTGCCTCTCGCGCGCGGCGCGCAGATCGGCCCGCGCCGCGGCGGGCGGGGCGCGCTCGAACACCTCGGGCATCGCGGCGCGCAGCTCCTCCTCCGGGATGAGCGCCCGCGGGCCGCGGTCCACGAACAGCGCCGCGACGCGCTCGAGCACGTTCTCGAGCTCGCGAACGTTGCCGGGCCAGGCGTAGCCGGCGAGGCGCGGGAGCACGAGCGCGAGCGCGCGCGGGTGCGCGTCGGGCTCGCCGTAACGGAGCAGCGCGCGCTTCAGGAGGTTCGCGGCGATCGCCTGGACGTCCTCGCCGCGCTCGCGCAGCGGCGGGAGGTGGAGGGGGAGGATGTTCAGCCGGTAGAACAGGTCCTCGCGGAAGTCGCCGCGCGCGAGGGCGGCGCGCAGATCGCGGTGCGTCGCCGCGATGACCCGCACGTCCACGGGCGTCGGATCGTTCGAGCCGAGCCGGAGCACCTGCCGCTCCTGCAGGACGCGCAGGAGCCGCGTCTGGAGCGTGGTGGGGACGTCGCCGATCTCGTCGAGGAAGATCGTGCCGGTGTGCGCCGCCTCGAACAGCCCCGGCCGGCCGCCGCGGCGCGCGCCGGTGAAGGCGCCCTCCTCGTGCCCGAAGAGCTCGGCCTCGAGCAGCGTCTCGGGGAACGCGGCGCAGTTCACCGCCACGAACGGCCGGTCGCGGCGGCGGCTCGCGCGGTGGATCCCCTGGGCGACCATCTCCTTGCCGGTGCCGCTCTCGCCGGTGATGAGGACGGTCGCGTCGGTGCGCGCGTAGCGCTCCGCGAGCGCGCGCACCCGCGCCATGGGCGGCGAGGCGCCGACGAGGCTCGAGAGGTCGAAGCGGGCGACGAAGCGGGGAGGGCGGTGCTCGGAGCGGAGCCCGCGCTCGAGCCGCTGGATCGTCGCGGCCTCCTGGCAGGTCAGCACCGCCCCGCGCTGCACCCCGCCCTCGCGCAGCGGCACGCGGCTCACCACCACCGTGCGGTTCGCGAGCCGCTGCACGAGGTCGAGCTCCGGCGTCCCGGTCTCGAGCACGCGCGCCAGCGACAGCTCCGGCGCGACGCCCGAGAGCCGCCGCCCGGTCAGCTCGCGGGCGGTGACGCCGAGCAGCCGCTGGAGGGCGGGGTTCACCGTCTGGATCCGCTCGTCACCGTCCACCGCCAGGACGCCGACGTCGAGGTGTCGGAGGACGCGCTCCACGTGGAGGCGCTTCGCCTCCGCGGCGCGGGCGATCCGCGCGACCTCCGCCGCGTGACGGATCGCCTCGGAGAGCGAGTCCTGCCCGTAGAGCAGCACCGAAGGCAGGCCGGCGCGCTCGGCGAAGTCGCACACCGGCCCGGGGCCCACGATGACCCCGAAGCCCTGCGCGGCGAGGTCGGCCACGTGGGCCTTCGCGTCCTCCGGGGTGACGTAGGGGCGCTGCTCGATCGTGGTGCCCTCGAGGAGCGCTCCGCCCTGCTCGAGCCCGGATACCACGCGCCGGAAGTTCACGACGCCGATCCGGCTCGAGTGCTTGCGCGCCTGGATGAGCGCCTGGAGCGCGTCGACGGTGGAGGCCATCACCACGACCACGGGGACGTCGGCGTGATCGCGCAGGTACGCGCCGTTCGAGCCGGCAGCCACGAACGCGTCCACCTCCTCGCCGGCCTCGACGAGCGCGCGCGACACCTGCAGCGCGTCCTCGAAGCCCTTGTCGAAGACGCGCACCTCGGCGACGTCCGCGAGGAGCGGCGCGACGCTCTCGAAGACGTGTCGCAGGCGGCTCGTGCTGAACGCCCAGACGATGGGCCGGCGGTCCGCGTCGATGGGCATGTCGCGCCTCCTGGGAGCGGCCCCGTCCGCCGGCCGGCCGCTGTGCACCGGTATCGGAACACATCTGTTCCGGATTAAGTGCGGCCGGAACGGTCACTCGCGGGGCCTCCACGCCGCTCCAGGACGATTCCTGAGTCAAGGCGCCTGGTTGCCGCGAGGGCGGGAGGCGGGCTCCGGCTCGGTGCGGTTGCTGCAAATGCTCGGCGCGGGACCGCACGGGAGAGACCATGGAACGGATCGACAAGGTGGCGGTGCTCGGGTCGGGGGTGATGGGGGCGACGATCGCCGCCCACCTCGCCAACGCGGGCCTGCGCGTGCTCCTCCTCGACGTCGTGCCGAAGGAGCCGAGCGCGGAGGAGCGCGCCGCCGGCCTCTCCCTCCGCGATCGCGCGGTCCGCGATCGGATCGCCACCGCCGGGCGCGCGGCGCTCGGGACGCTGAAGCCCGGACCGCTCTACCTGCCCGCATACGCGGGGCGCATCGAGGTCGGGAACCTCGAGGACGACCTCCCGCGCCTGCGCGATCGCGACTGGGTGATCGAGGTCGTCGTCGAGAACCTGGCCGTGAAGCAGGACCTCCTCGCGCGCGTCGCGCCGCACCTCGCCCCGGGGGCGGTGCTCTCCACCAACACGAGCGGCCTCTCGGTGAACGCGCTCGCCGAGGCGCTCCCGGAGGCGCTGCGTCCGCGGCTGCTCGTCACCCACTTCTTCAACCCGCCCCGCTACATGCGGCTCGTGGAGATCGTCTCGAGCCGCTTCACCGATCCGGCGGTGGCCGCGCGGATGGCGGAGCTCATCCGCGTGCGGCTCGGGAAGGGGATCGTCACCGCCAAGGACACCCCGAACTTCGTCGCGAACCGAATCGGCGTCTTCTCGCTCTGCAACGTCATCCACCACATGGTGGAGCTCGGGCTCACGGTGGAGGACGTGGACGCGGTCTCCGGGCCCGCGACCGCGCGCCCGAAGAGCGCCGCGTTCCGCACCGCAGACCTCGTCGGCCTCGACACCCTCGCGCACGTGGCGAAGAACTCGTACGAGCTCCTGCCCGGAGACGAGCGGCGCGAGGAGTTCCGGCTGCCCGAGTTCGTGGGCCGGATGATCTCCCGCGGGCTCCTCGGCAACAAGACGAAGGGCGGCTTCTTCAAGAAGACGAAGGGCGCGGAGGGTGGCGTCCTCTTCCTCGACCACTCCACCGGCGAGTACCTCCCGGCCAGGAAGCCGCGGTACCCCTCGGTCGAGGCGGCGAAGGGGATCGCCGATCCGGCGGCGCGGCTGCGCGCCGTGCTCGCCGGGAAGGACCCGGCGGCGGAGCTCGCCTGGCGGAATCTGCGCGACACCCTCCTCTACGCGTTCAACCGCATCCCCGAGATCGCGGACGACGTCGTCGCCGTGGACTCCGCGATGCGCTGGGGCTTCGGATGGGAGCTCGGCCCGTTCGAGATGATGGACGCCATCGGGGTCGCCGAGGTCGTCCGTCGGGCGGAGGAGGACGGCGTCTCGATCCCCGCCGCGCTCTGGGGCGTGCCGTCGTTCTATGCGGAGGAGGGCGGCCGCCGCCGCTTCGTGGACCTCGCCCACGGCGGCGGCTGGAAGGACGTGCCCCGGCCGGCGGACCACCTCGACCTCGAGATCCTCGCGAAGGCCGGCGCGGTGGTGGAGCGGAACGCGGGCGCGTCGGTGCTGGACCTCGGCGACGGGGTGTTCTGCCTCGAGTTTCACACCAAGATGAACGCCATCGGGAACGACGTGCTCGCGATGGTGCACCGGGCGCTCCGCCGCACCGAGACGGACGGCTGCGGGCTCGTGATCGCGAACCAGGGCGAGGCGTTCTCGGCCGGCGCGAACCTGATGCTGGTGGCGACGGCGATCGCGGAGGGGGCGTACGACGAGATCGCGCTCACGGTGAAGGCATTCCAGCAGGCGATGATGGCGGTGAAGTACGCGAAGGTGCCGGTCGTCGCCGCGCCCCACGGGCTCGCGCTCGGCGGCGGCTGCGAGGTGTGCCTGCACGCGACGGCGATGAACCCGCTCGCCGAGACGTACATGGGGCTCGTGGAGATCGGGGTGGGCCTGCTCCCCGCCGGAGGCGGCACGAAGGAGCTGGCGCTGCGCGCCATCCGCCTCGCCGAGCAGTACGAGACCGACGTCTCGCCGTTCCTGTTCAAGCACTTCACCGCCATCGCCACCGGGAAGGTGAGCGCGTCGGCGGACGAGCTCCGGGCGATGGGCTTCCTCCGCCCGGGCGACGGGGTGACGCTCGCCCCCGATCGCCTGATCCACGACGCGAGACAGCGGGTCATCGCGCTCTCCCGGAACCACCGCCCCGGTGAGCCCGAGACGGAGCTGCACGCACCGGGCCGGAGCGTGGCGGCGAGCCTCGCGACGCAGCTCTGGAACATGCGAATGGGCGGCTTCATCACCGAGTACGAGGAGAGGCTCGGACGCACCATCGCGGGGGTCATCACCGGCGGCGACGTGCCGGCCGGGACGCTCGTCACCGAGCAGTGGCTGCTCGACCTCGAGCGGGAGGCATTCCTGAGGCTCTGCGGCGAGAAGAAGACCCTCGAGCGCATCCAGCACATGCTGAAGAAGGGCAAGCCGCTCCGCAACTAGCGCCGGACACGGGAGATCACCATGAGTGCAGCGTTCGTCCTCGCCGCGGTCCGCACCCCCGGCTGCAAGGCGAAGAAGGGCAAGCTGAGGGACGTCCGGCCGGACGACCTCGCCGCGACGGCGATCCGGACGCTCGTCGAGCGCGCCGGGGTGGAGCCGGAGCGAATCGAGGACGTCATCATGGGCTGCGCGTTTCCCGAGGGCGAGCAGGGCATGAACCTCGGGCGCGTGGCGGCGATGCGCGCTGGGCTCCCGGTGGAGGTGCCCGGTCAGACGGTGAACCGCTTCTGCGCCTCCGGCCTCCAGGCGATCGCGACCGCGGCCGAACGGATCATCGCCGGCCACGCCGACGTCATCGTCGCGGGCGGTGCGGAGAGCATGAGCCTCGTCCCGATGGGCGGCGCGAGGTACAGCGCCAACCCCGGGCTCGCCGCCTCCTGGCCCGAGTCCTACGCGGCGATGGGCGTCACCGCGGAGCTCGTCGCCGCGCGCTACCGCGTCACGCGCGAGGAGCAGGACGCATTCGCGGCGGAGAGCCACGCGCGCGCGGCGGCGGCGCAGGCGGGGGGGCTCTTCGCGGCCGAGATCGTACCCGTGGACGTCGAGCAGGTGGCGCTCGTCGACGGCAAGCTCGTACGCTCGCAGGAGCGGGTGGACGCGGACGACGGCGTGCGCGCGGACACGACGTTCGAGGCGCTCGCGCGGCTCAAGCCGGCGTTCAAGGCGGACGGTAGCGTCACCGCTGGCAACTCGTCGCAGATGACGGACGGCGCGGCGGCGGTGCTCGTCGTCTCGGAGGAGTTCCTGGCGGACACGAAGCTCGCGCCGCTCGCCCGCTTCGTCTCGTACGCGGTGCGGGGCGTTCCGCCGGAGGTCATGGGGGTGGGGCCGATCGAGGCGATCCCGGCCGCGCTCGCGCGGGCGGGGCTGCGCAAGGAGCAGATCGGGCAGCTCGAGCTCAACGAGGCGTTCGCGGCGCAGGCGCTCACCTGCGTTCGCGCGCTCGGGCTCGACCCGGCGCGCGTGAACCCGACCGGCGGTGCGATCGCGCTCGGGCACCCGCTCGGCTGCACCGGCGCGAAGCTCACCGCGACCCTGCTGCACGGGCTCGCGAGGACGGGCGCGCGCCGCGGGGTCGTGTCGATGTGCGTGGGCGGCGGGATGGGCGCGGCGGCGGTGTTCGAGCGCGCCTAGCGCGCGGTCATGGCGGCAGACATCCGGAGGCGAACATGGCAGCGAGACTCTTCAAGGGCGCGGAGTACCTCGTCACCGACGCGACGAAGGACGACGTCTTCACACCGGAGGACTTCACCGAGGAGCAGCGGGCGATCGCCGACACCGCCGACCAGTTCGTCGAGGAGGAGATCGCGCCGGTCCGCGACCGGCTCGAGCACCAGGAGGCTGGCGTCGCGGTCGCGCTCATGCGCAAGGCCGGCGACGCGGGCCTGCTCATGATCGATGCGCCCGAGGCGTACGGCGGGCTCGCGCTCGACAAGGCGACGAGCATGCTCGCGGCGGAGCGGATGGGCGCGGGCGGCTCCTTCTCGGTGGCGTACGCGGCGCACACCGGGATAGGCACGCTGCCGCTCGTGTACTACGGGACCGACGCGCAGAAGGATCGCTACCTCGGGAAGCTCCTCACCGGCGAGTGGAGCGCCGCGTACTGCCTCACCGAGCCGGAGGCGGGGAGCGACGCGCTCGGCGGAAGGGCCACCGCGACGCTCACGCCCGACGGCAAGCACTATCTCCTCGACGGCACGAAGCAGTTCATCACGAATGGCAGCTTCGCCGACCTGTTCACCGTCTTCGCCCGCGTCGACAGGAAGCACTTCACCGCGTTCCTCGTCGAGCGGACCACCCCGGGGGTCACGGTCGGCCCGGAGGAGAAGAAGCTCGGCATCAAAGGCTCCTCCACGACCTCCGTCATCTTCGAGGGCGCGAAGGTGCCGGTCGAGAACGTGCTCGGCGAGATCGGCAAGGGTCACAAGATCGCCTTCAACGTTCTCAACGTCGGCCGCTTCAAGCTCGGCGCGGCGGTGACCGGCGCGGCGAAGCACGCGTTCAAGGCCGGCGCGGCGTACGCGAACGCGCGCAGGCAGTTCGGCGTCCCGATCGCGCGCTTCGGGGCGATCCAGGAGAAGCTCGCGGATCTCACCACCGGAATCTTCGCCTCCGAGTCGATCGTCTACCGGCTCGCCGGCCTCATCGACGATCGCCTCGCCACGATCCCGAAGGACACCTCCGGTTACTACGAGGCATACCAGCAAGGCATCGAGGAGTACGCGATCGAGTGCGCCATCGCGAAGGTGTTCTGCAGCGAGGTGCTCGCCGACGTGGTGGACGAGGTGGTGCAGATTCACGGCGGCTACGGCTTCATCCAGGAGTACCCGGCCGAGAAGTACTACCGCGACGAGCGCATCAACCGGATCTTCGAGGGGACGAACGAGATCAACCGGCTCCTCGTGCCGGGGACGATCCTGCGCCGCGCGCTGAAGGGCGAGCTCCCGCTGCAGCGCGAGACGATGAAGGCGATGGAGGCGCTCATGACGCCCTCCCCAGACGAGCTCGACCCCGCGTTGCCCTTCGCGGCGGAGCGGGCGGTGCTCGGCGGCCTCAAGCGAACCTTCCTCGTCGTGGCCGGCGCCGCCGTGCAGCGGCACCGGGAGGCGCTCAAGGACGAGCAGGAGGCGCTGCTCGCGCTCGCCGACGTCGCGATCCAGATCTTCGCGATGGAGAGCGTGCTCCTGCGCGCCGAGCGCATCTCGCCGCGCCTTCCGGAGTCGAGGCGGGCGGACGTCGCGGCCGCGGTGAAGGGCCACACCTTCGGCGCGGTCGAGAAGATCGCCACGGCCGCGCGCCGCGCAGCGTTCTACGTCGCGGAGGGGGACACGCTCACCGTCCTCCTCGGCGGGATCCGCCGGTTCACGAAGTACGACGCCACCGGCCTGCTCGAGGCGAAGCGGCGGCTCGCCGCCGCCGCGCTCGAGGCCGAGCGCTACCCGTTCTAGATCCGCGCCCCGACAGGAGAGAGACCGCCATGCCCCTCAAGCTGCTCGTCACCGTGAAGCGGGTCGAGGACCCCGAGTCGAAGATCCGTCCGACGCCGGACGGGAGCGGCATCGTCACCGACGGCGTGAGCTACAAGATGAACCCGTTCGACGAGATCGCCGTCGAGGAGGCGCTCCGCCTGAAGGAGGCGCACGGTGGCGAGGTCGTCGTGGCGAGCATCGGCGGGGAGAAGGCCACCACCGAGCTCCGCGCGGCGCTCGCGATGGGCGCCGACCGTGGCGTCCTCGTCCGTCACGAGGGCGCGCTCGATCCGGGGATCGTCTCGGCGATCCTCGCGCGGGTCGTCGCGGAGGAGCGGCCGGACCTCGTCGTGATGGGCAAGCAGGCGATCGACGACGACCAGAACCAGACCGGCCAGATGCTCGCCGCGCGGCTCGCGTGGCCGCAGGCGACGTTCGCGTCGAAGAAGGAGAGCCTGGAGAGCGACGCCGAGCAGCGGAAGCGGCCGGGCCTCACCGTCGCCGCGGACGGTCGGAGGCTGGAGGTCGTGCGCGAGGTGGACGGCGGCGTCGAGACGCTCGACCTCGCGCTCCCCGCGGTCGTGACCGTGGACCTGCGGCTCAACAAGCCGCGCTTCGCGTCGCTGCCCGGGATCATGAAGGCGAAGAAGAAGGAGCTCCGCGAGATCGCCGCCGCCTCGCTCGGGGTGGATCTCGCGCCCACGGTGGTGGTGCGGCGGCTGTTCGAGCCCCCCAGGCGCCAGGCCGGCGTCCGGGTGGGCGACGTCGCGGAGCTGTGGTCGAAGCTGCACGCGGAGGCGAAGGTCCTCTAGGGCCCTCGAGCGCGCCATGTCGAACGTCCTCGTCCTCGCCGAGCAGTCCCGCGGCACCCTCAGGAAGGCCACCCTCTCCGCGGTCACCGCCGCCCGCGAGCTCGCCCACCGCACGGGCGGAAAGGTGACCGCGCTCGTCCTCGGGTGCGGCGCTGGCGCCGCCGCGGACGAGCTCGCCGCGCATGGCGTCACCGTCCGGCTCGCGGATGCGCCGGCCCTCGCGCACCCGCTCGCCGAGGCGCACGCGCCGGTCGTCGCCGAGGCCGCGAAGGTCGTCGGCGCGAGCTGGGTCGTCGCGCCCGCGACCGCTTACGGGAAGGACGTTCTCCCCCGCGCGGCGGTCGCGCTCGGCGCCGCCGTCGCGACCGAGGTCCTCGCGATCGCCGGAGCGGGTGCCGAGATCCTCCTGCGCCGCCCGATGTGGGCGGGGAACGTCATCGCCGAGGTGGAGCTCCGGACCGAGGTGAAGGCGTTCACGGTCCGCCCGACCGAGTTCCCCCCGGCGGGGCGGGCACCGGGGGGATCGGTGGCGCCGCTGCCGGTGACCGTGGACGCGGCGACGCTGCGGACCCGCTGGGTCGGCCTCGAGGAGGTGAAGAGCGAGCGGCCGGAGCTCACGGACGCGCGCGTGGTCGTCGCGGGAGGGCGCGGGACGAAGGGAGACTTCGGCCCGATCACCGGGCTCGCGGACGTGTTGGGCGGCGCGGTCGGCGCGTCTCGCGCGGCGGTGGACGCGGGCTGGGCTCCGAACGACTGGCAGGTGGGCCAGACCGGCAAGGTGGTGGCGCCGGAGCTCTACGTCGCCGCCGGCATCTCGGGCGCGATCCAGCACGTCGCGGGGATGAAGGGCGCGAAGGTGATCGTCGCGGTCAACAAGGACGCGGACGCGCCCATCTTCCAGATCGCGGACTACGGCCTCGTCGCCGACCTGTTCCAGGCGCTGCCGGAGCTGCGCGACCGCGTGCAGGGCGCGTAGGCCCCGTCGGAACGAACCCGGCGATGATCGCCGGGTTCGGTCTCCTTCCGCTGACTACTCCGGGAGGAGATCGAGCTGCGAAGAGATCACGCCGCGGCCGATGCCGTGCCCGGCGAGGACCGCCATGCGGCGCCGCTCGAAGCGCTTCTGCCGCTCCGCCCTGGCGCGGTGCAAGAGCGAGCGGGCGCTCTCGATCTCCGGGTACAGCGCGGGGATCTCGCGGCCTAGCAGCCGGTCGCGCCGGCGGAGGTAGGCCTCCTCGGCGACGAGGTGCTCCACCTCGAGATCCTCGATCTCGACGGCGAGCCGCTCCTCCGCGTCCATCGCGCGGAGCGCGTCGCGCTGGTCCGCGGTCATCATCCGGATCCTCTCCAGGATACCCATGGCGCCTCCGGGCACCACCGTCGCCAACGCCCCTGCCACACCGCCCGAGAATCAAGCTAGGCGGGCCTCCAGCGTGCGCAAGGGTGTGGATGTAGGAAGTCAAAGAAATGGCGCCGATCGACCCGACAAGGCCGCGTGGGCGCGGTGTCAGACCGATCGGTTAGCGTCGCTCGTCCTCGCCTGTCGAGCGACATCGAGACGACCATTCACTGTCGGTCGCTGGCAGGCGATCGTGTGCGCGCGGTCCGCCCACTCCCTTGCGTCCCTCGACTCCGCGCCGCCTTCGGCGGCGCTACGCTCGGGATGACCGGCCACTTGGTCCGCCGCGGTCAGGGTCGGAGTCAGGGTCGGGGTCAGGGTCGGGGTCGGGGTCGGGGTCGGGGTCGGGGTCGGGGTCG
>DATIDF010000348.1:0-4153 GCA_035456445.1 Anaeromyxobacter sp. | reverse complement strand
AAGGTGCGCTACCTCGGTCTCTCCGAGGCGGCGCCGGCGACGATCCGGCGCGCGCACGCGGTTCACCCCATCAGCGCGCTCCAGACCGAGTACTCGCTCTGGAGCCGCGATCCCGAGGACGAGATCCTGCCCACCGTGCGCACGCTCGGCATCGGCTTCGTCGCGTATAGCCCGCTCGGTCGCGGCTTCCTCTCCGGCCGGTTCCGCTCGCTCGACGACCTGCCGGCGGACGACTTCCGCAGGAACAACCCGCGCTTCCAGGGCGAGAACTTCGCGAGGAACCTCGAGCTCGTCGACCACGTCCGCGAGCTCGCCGGCGCGCGCGGCGTGACCGCGTCGCAGCTCGCGCTCGCGTGGGTGCTCGCGCGCGGCGACGACGTCGTGCCCATCCCGGGGACGAAGCGGCGCAAGTACCTCGAGGAGAACGCCTCGGCGGCGTCGATCCGGCTCACGCCGGCGGAGCTCGCGCGCCTCGACGCGATCGCGCCGAAGGGCGTCGCCGCCGGCTCTCGCTACGCGGAGGCCGGGATGAGGACGGTGAACCTGTGAGGGGCGGCGCGCCACGGGCGCGCCGGGCAGTCATCGTGGCCGTCACGGCGGCGGCGACCGCCGTCGCGGCGGAAGGGGGAAACGCCATGGCGATGTCGATCCGGTCCAGCGCCTTCGAGGACGGAGGTGAGATCCCGCAGGTCCACACGTGCGAGGGGAAGGACACCTCGCCCGCGCTCGAGTGGTCGGGGGTGCCCCCGGGCACGCGGAGCCTCGCGCTCATCGTGGACGATCCCGACGCGCCGGATCCCGCGGCGCCGAAGATGACCTGGGTGCACTGGGTGCTCTATGGGCTGCCGCCGGACGCGAAGGGCCTCTCGGAGGCGGCCGCGGCGAAGGGGCTGCCGCAAGGCACGCGGGAGGGGATGAACGACTGGAAGCGGACCGGGTACGGCGGCCCGTGCCCGCCGATCGGACGCCATCGCTACTTCTTCAAGCTGTACGCGCTCGACGCGGAGCTCCCCGATCCCGCGCACCCGACGAAGGCGAAGCTCGAGGCGGCGATGGAGGGGCACATCCTGGAGCAGGCGCAGATCATGGGGACGTACCAGAAGAAGAAGCGGTGAGCGGCGCCGCTCTGCGGGACTGGCCGCGCACGCGCGCGGAGCTCGAGGCGGCGCAGGCGTCGCTCGACCGCACGCATCCGGGACCGTGGCGCTGGGATGGAGGACCGCTCCGCGTCGCGGGCTGCGCGATCGTGGCGCAACGCGGCGCGCCGGCGGGCGGGGACGAGATCGGGTTCGCGGCCGCGGTGCTGGTCGAGCTCGGCGCCGGAACGCCGCGCGTGCTCACCTGTGCCGAGGCCGTCGGTCCGCTCGTTGCCGGGTTCGCGAGCGGGCTCCTCGCGCTCCGCGAGGGGCCGCTCCTCGCAGAGGCCGTCGCCGCGCTGCCCGCGCGGCCGGACCTCCTCATGGCGCACGCGGCCGGCCGCGATCACCCGCGCGGCGCCGGGCTCGCCGTGATGCTCGGCGCGATCCTCGACCTGCCCTCCATCGGCGTCACGACGAGGCCGCTCGCTGCGACCGGTGCGCCGCCGGAGGACCGTGCCGGTGCACGTACCCCGCTCGCGCGCGACGGCGACGAGGTCGCGTGCTGGCTCCGGACCCGCGCCGGCGTCCGCCCGATCGTGGCGCACGCAGGCTGGCGGACCACCCCCGACGTCGCGGCGGAGGTCGTGCTCGCCGCGACCGCCGGTACCCGCATCCCCGAGCCGCTGCGCCGCGCGATCGAGAGGGCGCGCGCGCTGCGGGACGGGCGGGGCGGGTAACCCCTCTGCCGCTCCGCGATCAGCGCACGATCCCGCGCACGATCGCGTCCATCTGCTTCGGCACGATCCCGGCGTCGTTCAGGACGCTGCCCCATGTGGCCTTGCCGCCGCGGACCCTCTGGACGAGCGGCACCGCCTGCGTGGAGAGCTTCCTCGAGAGCACGGTCGCGAGGATCGTCTCCTCGGTGGACGCGCCCGCCTTTCGCAGCGCGTGCACCGCGTCGGCCGTCGCCCCGGCGCGCTTCACGAGGACGTCGTCCACGGCGATCGCGGCGAGCTCCGCGTCCTGAGCCCCGCGCGCGAGCGCGGCCGCGAACGCGCCGTCGAGCCCCTTCGCGCCCTCCAGGACCGGCTTCCACCCGCCCTTCGCGCCCTTGGCGTCGAGCAGCGCGCCGGTCTCGCCGCCCGCGCGCGCCGCCGCGAAGTAAGCGATCCAGAGGTCCTCCGGGGCGGTCCCGGTCATCACCGCCTGTACGAGGCTCGCCTTGCCCGGGCCGAACGCGGCCGACAGGAGCGAGCTGCGCGTCGTCGCGAGGATGTACGGGTCGGCGGCGGCGGGGCGCTCGAGCTCGTACGCCCGGTCGCGGAAGCAGTGGCAGCCGGCCGTGGACTTCGCGCCCTCCGCTCCCGGTCTCTCGTCCGCGCCGGGCTGGAGGAGGTACGACTGCGCCAGCGCCGGTGCGGCCGCGACGAGCGCGGCGGCGGTGAAGAGCGAGCGAGTGATCTGGATCACGCGCGGCAGCCTACCCGTGCAGCGGGGGCCAGGACAACGCACCCACCACGCGCGAGCGAGCGGGCGCAAGCACTCTTGCGGTCGCACGCCCCTGGGCGAGCTCGCCGGATCTCCGGCGGCGCGCGCGGGAACCCGGGAGACGTAGGGCCCCGGTCGATCCAGGGCGCGTACGATCCCTCGTGGAGGTCGACATGACGCCGCGCTCACGCCTCACGGTCTCGGTCGCTGCTCCTCGCGCTGGCGCTCGCCGGATGCGCGACCGCTCCGCCCGGCCCGCCGCCCGAGCCCTACGCCGCGATCGCCATCGAGCACGGCCGCATCCTCGAGGTCGAGCCGGTGGCGCGACCGTCGAACGTGCCCGCCGGCGCGATGCTCGGCGGTCTCATCGGCCTCATCGCCAGCGGGCATCACCCGGGCGACAAGCTCGCCGGGATGATCGCCGGCGCGTTCGTGGGCGGCGCGGTGACCGCCGCCGCCGAGAGCGCGCTTCCGGCGTGGATGTACACGGTCGGCCTGCTCGACGGGCGCACGGTGAGGGTCGTCACCGAGCAGCCCGACCTGCGGCGAGGCGACTGCGTCGCGGTGGAGACGGACCAGTTCACGAACCTCCGCCGCGTGTCGGGAGCGCTCTGCGAGCCCACGCCGCCGGAGCCCGACGTGCCGGCGCTCGCGCAGCGCGCCCAGGAGGACGCGGCGCGCTGCTCGGCCGCGAAGGAGGAGCTGCTCCGGGCGCGGTCGCGCGACGAGGTGGACGTGGCGGTGCGCAAGGTGCGGGTGCTCTGCGGGACCTGAGCATGCCCCTGGCCTCGCGGGGGCGCTTCGCGGTACGGGTGGGCATGGCCCGCGTCGAGATCGCGCTCCCCGACACGTTCCTCTTCCGCACCGAGATCGCGGTCCGCATCGGCGACGTGAACTACGGCGGCCACGTCGGCAACGACACGGTGCTCTCGATCGCGCACGAGGCGCGCGTTCGCTTTTTCGCGGCGCACGGCTTCGCGGAGCTCGACGTCGCCGGCGCCGGGATCATCCTGGCGGACGCGGCGGTCGTCTACCGCGCCGAGGGCCGATACGGGATGACGCTCGCAGTCGAGATCGCCGCGGACGACGTGCGGACGCGCGGCTGCGATCTCCTGTACCGGATCACCGACGTCGCCACCGGCCAGGAGATCGCGCGCGTGAAGACGGGCCTCGTCTTCTTCGACTACGCGGCGCGCCGGGTGGTGACCATGCCGGCCGTGTTCCGGGAGGTGGTCGGCGCGCCCGCTCACCGTGCGTGAGGGGCGCGCCCGGCCACCGCGCGCGGCCGGAGCGCCCGGAGCGGCACCGCTGCCGCCCCGGGCGCTCCTCGCCGTCAGCGCACCCACCACGTCCAGTGCTGCGTCGCCGGGACCGTCGTCGTCCCGGAGAACGCCGCCGCGTCGTCCACGCGGAACGGGTCATGCGAGTAGCAGGCGTTCGGGTCGTACCAGAACCCGACGTCCCCGTTCGTCGCCAGGCACTGCTCCGCGCCGGTCGCCGGTCCACCCGGCGCCGTGAACGGCATGCCGCGGTCGCGCAGGAAGCAGCTCGTCGTGGACTGCGGCCCGCACAGCTTCTCCGCGACC
>DATIDF010000347.1:0-3747 GCA_035456445.1 Anaeromyxobacter sp. | reverse complement strand
TGAGGATCGCGAGATCGAGCGCGTCCTGCAGCGTGAGGGAGCCGAAGTCGAGCGCAGCGGTCATCATTCCTCCGGGGTGAGGCGCTGGGGGCCGCGAAGGCCGGATCGAGCCCGAGTTCAGTAACGCTGGACGCGCGAGGTGCGCGGCACCACCGTGGGCTCCGTGAGGGGGGCTGTCCGTTCCAGCGTCAGGGCGCAGGCTTGCCGTGGCCCGCACGGGGGAGCCGGGCGTCCAGGCGACCCATCAGCTTGGCGACCCCGCTCGGCCCTGGGACGAACCGAATGTCCATCCTGCGTCGCACGCCGGTCACGGAGCCCGTCGCGCCGGCCCTCGATCATGCCTTCGTCGATCGAAGGCTCGTGCCGATCGTCGAGCGGCTCGTCCGGATCGGCTGGTTCTCGTTCGAGGTGGAGGGGGTCGAGCACGTCCCGCGCACGGGGCGCGTCGTGTTCGCGCCGAACCACGCGGGCTGGTTCGCGCTCGACGCGTTCTTCCTGGCGCTCGCGGTGCGCCGCGCGCTCGGCCCGGACGCCTCGCCGTACTTCGCGGCGGCGGACGCGGCGATGGCGGCGCCCCTGCTCGGGTCGTTCCTCCGCCGCGTGGGGGCGCTCCCCGCCTCGTCGTTCCGGCGCCCGGAGCGGCTCCCCGCGGAGATCCGCACGGTCGCCGTGTTCCCGGAGGGCGTCGACGGCAACACGAAGCCGTTCTGGGAGGCGTACCGGATGCGGCCGTGGAAGCGCGGGTTCGTGCGGGTCGCCGCAGCACTCGAAGCGCCCATCGTCCCGGTCGCGATCCTGGGCGGCGAGGAGAGCCTGCCGGTCGCGTGGACGATGCGGTTCCTCGAGCCGATCGTCGGTTCGAGCGTCGGGCTGCCGTTGTTCGCGCTCCCGCTGCCCGCGCGCTGGAAGGTCGTGTTCCACCCGCCCGTCGACGTCGCCGCCCACGGCCGCGCCACGCTCATCGACTCCGAGTACAGCAGCGCCGTCGCGCGCCGCGTGCAGGAGACCGTGCAGGACACGCTCGACCGCGCCGCGGCGCGCCGCCCGCTCGCGCAGGTGGCGTCGCTCGTCGCGCTCGCGCGCGGAGCGTTTCACCCCGAGCCAGCGGGCGAGCCTGCGTCCGATCCGAACGCTCCCGCGCGTCGACCTGCGGCGCGCGAGCGGCACGCGCGGCCACACCCGGGTCACGCGCGCGCGCCGTCCCGCGGCGCCGCTCATCCGGCCCGCAACTCCCCATAGGCCCACGCCGCGAGGCGGAAGGTCGCGAACGCCACGGCAGCGATCACCGCGAAGGCGCCGACGAGCACGCCCGCGACGAGGAGGCCGCTCGCACGCCGCGTCTCGCCGGGCGCGGCGAGCCACGCCTCGAGCAGCCCCGCGTTCCGCGTGTTCGCCTTGAAGCCCGCGTCGAAGAGATCGCCGAGCAGCGGGACCGCGCCGACGAGCGCGTCGATGGCGAGGTTCAGGCCCATCCGCGCGACGAGCACCGCCGGCGCGCCGAGGCGCCAGGCCGCGACGACGACGTAGGCGGCCGCGACCGTCGTGGCGACGTCCCCGATGCCCGGGAAGAGGCCCACGAGCGGATCGAGGCCGATCCGGAGGTCGGTGCCGGGGATGCGGAACGCCTCGTCGAGCCAGCGCGCGACGAAGCGGACCTCGCGCAGCCGCGGATCGGGCGCCCGCCCGTCGGCGCCGCCGATTTCGAAATCGGCGTCCGTCGCGCGTCGGGACGCGCGTGCCTGCCGTGTATACTCGCGCTTCTCTCTCGACGGACGGACCATGATCCAGATCTACGACACGACGCTGCGCGACGGCACCCAGCGCGAGGGCATCTCCCTCTCGTGCGAGGACAAGCTCCGGATCGCACGCCGGCTCGACGAGCTCGGCGTCGCCTTCGTCGAGGGCGGCTGGCCGGGCTCGAACCCGAAGGACGCCGAGTTCTTCGACCGCGCGCGGGACCTGCCCTGGCGGCGCACCGCGATCGCCGCGTTCGGCTCGACGTGCCGCGTGGGCGGCGCGCCCGAGGACGACGCGAACCTGCGCGCGCTCCTCGACTCGGGGGCGCCGGTGTGCACGGTGGTCGGGAAGACCTGGACCCTGCACGTCACGGACGTCCTGCGCACGTCGCTCGAGGAGAACCTGCGCATCATCGAGCAGAGCCTCGCCTGGCTCCGCGAGCACGGCCGCCGCGTCATCTACGACGCGGAGCACTTCTTCGACGGCTACCGCGCGGATCCGGTCTACGCGCTCGCGACGCTCGAGGCCGCGGCGCGCGGCGGCGCCGAGACGCTCGTGCTGTGCGACACGAACGGTGGCTCGCTCCCCTGGCAGATCGCGGAGGTGGTGCGCACGGTCCGCGCGAAGGTGAAGACGCCGCTCGGCGTCCACGCGCACGACGACTCCGGCACCGCGGTCGCGAACTCGCTCGCCGCCGTCCACGAGGGCGCGATCCAGGTCCAGGGCACGATCAACGGCTACGGCGAGCGGTGCGGGAACGCGAACCTATGCTCGGTGATGCCGGCGCTCGAGCTGAAGCTCGGCCTCCGCTGCCTGCCGGAGGGCCACCTCCGGTCGCTCGCGGAGCTCTCGCACTTCGTCGCGGAGGTCGCGAACATCGCTCCCGACGAGCACCTGCCCTACGTCGGCAAGTCCGCGTTCGCCCACAAGGGCGGGATCCACGTGGCGGCGATGCGGCGCAACGCGGCGTCCTACCAGCACGTCCTGCCGGAGTCGGTGGGCAACCAGATGCGCGTCGTGGTGTCGGAGCTCTCCGGCCGCGGGAACCTGCTCTCGAAGGCCGAGGAGCTGGGGCTCGCATCCGGGAGCGCGGGGGTCGCGGACGTCCTCGAGGAGATCAAGGCGCTCGAGGCGCGGGGCTTCTCGTTCGAGGCGGCGGAGGCCTCCGTGGCGATGATGATGAAGCGCCAGGACCCGGCCTACCGCCCGCCCTTCCAGCTCGTGGACTTCCTCGTCAACGTCGAGCACCGGGAGGGCCGCGGCCTCTTCTCGGAGGCCATGGTGAAGGTCCGCATCGACGGCGAGATCCTGCACACCGCCGCCGAGGGCGACGGCCCGGTCGACGCGCTCGACGCGGCGCTCCGCAAGGCGCTCCTGCCGCGCTACCCGCGCATCGCGGAGATGCACCTCGTCGACTACAAGGTCCGCATCCTGGACGGGAAGAACGGGACCGCCGCGATCACTCGTGTGCTCGCGGACACGCAGCACGGCAAGCGCCGCTGGAGCACGGTGGGCGCGTCGCCGAACATCATCGAGGCGAGCTGGCGCGCGATCGTGGACGCCCTGGAGTACGGGCTCACGGTCGCCACGGACGCGAACGGAGGAAACGAGGCGTGAGAGCGAAGATCGTCGTTCTGCCCGGTGACGGCATCGGGCCGGAGGTGACCGCGGAGGCGATCCGCGTGCTCGAGGCGGTGGCGAGGAAGGGCGGCCACACCTTCGAGCTACCCGAGCACCTCATGGGCGGGTGCTCCATCGATCGGCATGGGACCGCGCTCACACCGGAGGTGCTCGCCGCTTGCCAGGCGTCGAGCGCCGTGCTCCTCGGCGCGGTCGGCGGGCCGAAGTGGGACGATCCGCAGGCGAAGGTCCGGCCGGAGCAGGGGCTGCTCGCGCGTCGCAAGGGGCTCGGGGTCTTCGCGAACCTGCGGCCGGTGCGCGTGCACCCGGCGCTCACCGACGCCTCGCCGGTCAAGCCGGAGCGGCTCGCCGGCACCGACCTCGTGTTCA
>DATIDF010000346.1:0-16528 GCA_035456445.1 Anaeromyxobacter sp. | reverse complement strand
CGACGGGCGAGCGAGATCCAATCTCGGTCCTCGATCGCCAGGCGCGCGCCCAGCTCGGCGTGTCCTTCGAGGCGTACTACCGCACGACGCTCACGCCCGATCGCGCCGTCTCGGTCTCGGTTCTCCCCGATGGCACCGCACCCCCGACGACGGCGCCCCTGGACGAGCCGGGAGCCTGGATCCCGGTCGTCGCCACCCTCGGCGCCGCGGCACCCGGAGCCGCCGAGGTGCTCGAGGTCGTGGAGCCTGCCGCCTTCGACCGGGCGTTCCGGACGCGGCTCGCGAATGGCCTGCAGGTGGTCGTGATGCCGCACGGCGAGCTCCCGATCGTGGAGGCGCGGCTGCTCGTCGACGCCGACCCGGGTGAGGGGCGGGGAGGGGACCTCGTCCCCGTCGTGGCGCTGGCGCTCTCGAAGAAGGCGTGGACCCTCGCGGAGAGCTACGGCTGCGCCCAGAGTCCGGCGTTGGTGTGGCGTGAGAAGGTCTCCTTCCGGGAGCGTGGCCCGACCGCGCGGCTGCCGGAGATGCTCGACCGGCTCGCCTGCTGGACGCGCCGGAGCCTCGACGGTGACCGAGTCGACCACCTCCGCGAAGCGGCGGGAAAGGCGGGCCCGAGCGCGGGTCTGTCTCCCTCGGCCACCGCCTGGGCCGCGCTGAGGTCGGCGATCTACTCGCCGGACGGCGAGCTCCTCGAGGGCGCCCGGCTCCACGCTGTGCAGCCATCCAGCGCCGAGCGCTGGCTGCGGGAGCAGCTTCGCCCGGAGCGATCCCTGCTGGTGCTCGCCGGCAAGGTCTCGCCGACGCCCGAGCTGCTCGCGCAGCTGGAGCGGCGGTTCGCGGCCTGGAAGGCCTTCGGACCCGCTCCCCGCGAGCACGCTCCGCCCGCGCTGCCGGCACGCCGGCGCGTGGTGCTCGTCGACGTGCCCGGCGCCGAGCGGGTCACGCTCGGGGTCGCGGCTCGTCTGCCCCGACGCGCCGAAGCCGACGAGGCCGCCACGCTGGCGCTGGCGCAGGTCCTCTCCCTGCGCCTCCGCGCCGCCGCCGGGCCGGCGTCGGACGTCTTCATGAACGTGGGTGGGCTGGCCCACGCGCCCTTCCTCTCGGCGTGGGCCACCGTGAGCGCGAAGCACGCGCCGAACGCGATCACGGCCGCCCTCGACAGCCTTCGCGAGGTGAGCGCCGAGCCGCTCGGCTCCGTGGACGCGAACCTCGTCCGCTGGCTCGTCGCGCGCTGGCAGTCGTTCCGGTTCGACACCGTGGGCGGGCGGAGCGAGGGCGTCGAGCAACTCTTCTTCGCCGACCTCCCGCTCGACGCCTGGGAGCGCCTCCCCGCATCCATCGCCGCGCTGACGCCGGAGCGCATCCGGGCCGCGGCGCAAGCGACGGCCGTCGGGCGCGAGGTGGTCGTCGTCCAGGGCGACGCCGCAACGCTCGCCCCAGCGCTCAGGGACGCAGGGCTGTCACCCGAGGTGCTCCCCGCGCCGCAGCCGGCGCGGTAGGCTGCCCTCCACCCAGGAGATCCCAATGCGCCGCCCCCTCCGCACGCTGCTCTACGTCTCGCTCGCCGTCGCCCCGTTTCTCGAGGCCTGCCGCTGCCCGACGGTCGACTCCGGTCACCGCGGGATCGTCTTCAAGACCCTCGGCGGCGGCACGAGCCGGGAGGTGCTGGACGAGGGCATGCACGTGATGCCGCTCTGGAACAGCGTCATCCCATACGACACGCGCGTGCACGAGATGAAGGAGCAGCTCTCGGTGCTCTCGTCGAACGGGCTGCCGCTGCGAGTCGAGGCGAGCGTCCGCTTCCGCCCGAACGTGCAGGAGCTCTTCGAGCTCCAGACGCAGATCGGAACGGACTACGACTCGAAGCTCATCGCCCCCATCGTCCGCTCCGAGGCGCGCAAGGTCTTCGGCCGGTACCAGCCGGAGGAGATCTACTCGACGAAGCGCGAGGAGATCGAGGCGCAGATCTACACGGAGGTGACCCGGGCTCTCCAGGGCAAGCACATCATCGTCGAGGCGGTGCTGATCCGCGACGTGGAGCTGCCCGAGGCGATCAAGACCGCCATCTCCGACAAGCTCGCGGAGGAGCAGCGCGCGCAGAAGATGAAATTCACGCTGGATCGCGAGCGGCAGGAGGCGCAGCGCAAGCAAATCGAGGCGGAGGGCATCCTCAAGTACCAGAACATCGTGCGCCAGGGGCTCACGCCCGAGTACCTGCAGTTCAAGGGGATCGAGGCCACCGAGCGGCTCGCGGCGAGCCCGAACACCAAGCTCGTGATCATCGGCAACCCGAAGGGCGGGCTGCCGCTGATCTTCCAGGGCGACAAGTAGAGCGCGAGCAGAGCGCCCGCGCCCGTTCGCTTCATTGCGCCGTCGGCGCCGTCGGCTCCGCGTGCGGGATCGCGGTCAGGTACGCGTAGATCGCCTCGAGGTCGCGGTCGGTCATCTGTCCGTAGGCCGGCCACGGCATCACCTGCAGCAGCTCGCCGCTGTCGGGATCGACGCCCGTCCGCAGGAGCTCCTTGAACTCGTCGAGCGTGAGCCCCGCCGGCCGGCCCGACGAGTCGGGGGTGATGTTCCTCGACACGAACGGTCCGAACGCCATGCCGCCGGCGAGGTAGTGGTCCGCGTTGATCTCCTTGGGCTCGCCCAGGAACGGGTCCCCGCCCGGCGCGTACGGCGGGTTCGTGTGGCAGTCGTTGCAGCCGCCCACCGCGTTCACGAGGTAGCTGCCGAGCCCCACGAGGCCGCGGTTCTTGCCCGCGAGATCGAGGGGGACCGGCGCGAGCGCGAACCCGCGCTGGATGCGTGAGTCACTCTCGTCGCCGCGTGAATTCCCCGCGTGCGCCGGGAGCCCGATCGTCAGAGCCAGCGCCGCGGCGCTCGCGAGCCCCGCCGCCCAGGCCGTCACACCGTGCCTCGCCATGTCGACCTCCTTACGGCGCGCTGCTCGCGCCGTGGCCGCCGGAAAGGTCACGGGCGAGCGCCGCTCTCGCCAGAGCCTCCGCATGTTCACCCGTACGTGCGAAGCGGCGAGCAATCGGGCGCCGCCGCGCAGGCCCGGCGCTCCCGTCCCGGTCACGCGTCCGGCGACTGCACGAGCATCACGGCAGCGCGGCGGCGTCGCGCACGAGGTCGGCGTACTGGTTCACGGGGTCGGCCGGGTCGGTGCCGTCGTACCAGTGAAACGTGTGCGGATCCCACGCGTCCGGGCGCGCGTCGTAGGCGAACAGCCAGGGGGCGACGCCGGCACCGCCCGCGCGCCGGATGCAGCGGAACCAGCCGCGGTAGATCGCGCGCCGGTCCTCGAGCGGGAGCCCGTCGCTGCGCAGCGCGAGCTCGCCTACGAGGAGCGGCTTCCCGAGCCGGCGCGCGGTGGCGATCCGCTGGGAGAGGAAGCCCGCGCCGAAGAGCGCCGCCCATTCCGTCGGGACCCCCCACGCCTCCGGGTAGAGGTGAACGCTCGCGTAGTCCACATAGGGTGACGCGGTGAGGAGCGCGAACTCCTCGCCGTCCTTGCCCTCCTCGCCCGAGCCGACGAGGTGACCAGGCGCGTGCACCTTCACGAGCGCCGCGAGCTCGTCCACCCAGGCCCGGAGCGCCTCGCGCGAGACGCCGTCCGCCCGCGGCTCGTTGACGAGCTCCCAGGCGAGCACCGCCGGGTGATCGCCCCAGCGGATCCCGTCCACCGTGCTCACCCGGTCGAGCAGCGCCGTCACGTGCGCGCGGAAGTGCTCGACGACGGCGCGATCGGTGAAGAAGCGTGGATCGCCCTCGCGCGGCGACGGGAGGCCCGCCCAGGCGACGTACTGGCGCTGGCCGCCGTAGTCGTCCCAGCGGTTCGCGAGCGGCAGGACGAGCCTGAGCCCGTGGACGCGCGCGCGGGCGAGCACGAGATCGAGCCCGCGCAGCGCGACCTCGTCGTAGACGAGCGGAGCGACCTGCATCGCGGCATCGCCCGCGCCGTCGTTGAACGCGTTCGTGCGCACGGCGCGGACGCCGAGCGCGGCGGCCTTGGCGAGCGTCTCCTCGACGGCGGCCGCCTCCGCCTCGCCGCGCCGGAGCGCGCGCGTCGCCTCCTCCTGGAGGTAATAGGCGTTCAGCGCGACGAGGTGACCGTCGACGCCGGGCACGGCGAGCGGGGCTCCCTCCTCGCACGCAGAGGCCTCGGCCTCGAGATCGCGCTCCTCCACGTCGCACGCCGCCACGGCGAACAAGATGATCGCGAGGAGCCTCGCGCGCATACCAGATCAGGCGTTGCGCCAGGCGCGCTCGGCGCGGAGCACGATCGCGCCGAGCGGCACGTCGAACGGCCAGGAGTCGGCGATCATCCGCCCGAGGCCCTCCTCGCGATCGCGCTTCGGAGGGAGAGCGCCCGCGTCGAGCGCCGAGAGGTAGGACCGGAGCGTGTCGCGGCAGGCTCCGAGCTGGGTGGGGCAGAGCTCGTACTTCGGGACGGCGAGCTCCGCCTCGACCTCGGCGAGCGCGCTTGCGACGAGGGCGCGAGCCTGCTGGCGACGGTCCATCGGGCCCGCGTTGTACCACCTTCGCGCCCGGGGAAACGGGCTGCCACCGCGACCCCGCGCGCTGCGCCGTTCTTTTTCAACGAACATTGAAACCCGGCGGCGCCGCTGGTACAGATCGCCGCGCCATGGCCTACCGCTCCCTGCGGGAGTTCCTCGATCGGCTCGAGACGGCGGGCGAGCTCGTCCGCGTGAAGGAGCCGGTCGATCCGGTGCTCGAGATGGCCGCGCTGGCGGATCGCGCGGCGAAGCAAGGCGGACCGGCGCTCCTCTTCGAGAACGTGAAGGGCCGGGCGCCCGGCGGCTTTCCGGTCGCGATGAACCTGTTCGGGACGCGGCGCCGCACGAGCTGGGCGCTCTCGTCCGAGGACTTCGAGGACCACGCGCGCGAGCTCCGCGCACTCCTGCACATGGCGCCCCCGCAGTCGCTCTGGGACAAGCTCAAGATGCTCCCGAGGCTCGGGAAGCTCGCGGCGATGACCCCGAAGCACGTCTCCTCGGCTCCGAGCCAGGAGGTCGTGCTGCGCGAGCCCGACCTCGGGCTGCTGCCGGTGCTCACCACCTGGCCGCACGACGGCGGGCCCTTCGTCACGCTCCCGCAGGTCATCACGCGCGACCCGGACACCGGGATCAGGAACGTCGGCATGTACCGGCTGCAGGTGCTCGGGCAGAGGCGCCTCGCGATGCACTGGCAGCTCCACAAGACCGCGACCGCCCACTACCGCGCCTACCAGAAGAGGGGCGAGCGGATGCCCGTCGCCATCGCGCTCGGCGGCGATCCCGCCCTCACCTACTGCGCCTCGGCGCCCTTGCCGCCCAACGTCGACGAGTACCTGTTCGCCGGGTTCCTGCGCGGCGAGGCGGTGCGGATGGTGAAGGGCGTCGCGGTCGATCTCGACGTGCCGGCGGACGCGGATCTCGTGATCGAGGGCTTCGTCGACACCGCCGCCCCGCTCGTGCGCGAGGGGCCGTTCGGCGATCACACCGGCTTCTACTCGCTCGCGGACGACTACCCCGCGCTCGACGTGGTCGCGGTGACGCACCGCCGTGAGGCGATCTACCCGGCCACGGTGGTCGGGCCGCCGCCGGTCGAGGACCAGTGGCTCGGCAAGGCGACGGAGCGGATCTTCCTGCCGATGCTGCAGATGATCTTTCCCGAGATCGTCGACATGGCGATGCCGGTCGAGGGCGTGTTCCACAACCTCTGCCTCGTCTCCATCAAGAAGGAGCACCCCGGCCAGGCGAAGAAGGTCATCCACGGCCTGTGGGGCTCCGGCCAGATGGCGCAGACGAAGACCCTCGTCGTGTTCGACGAGGACGTGGACGTGCAGGACGTCTCGCAGGCCGCCTGGCGCGCCTTCGCGAACGTGGACGTGAAGCGCGACCTCGTCATCGCCGACGGCCCGGTGGACGTGCTCGATCACGCCGCCTCGCACTTCGCCTTCGGCGGGAAGATCGGCGTGGACGCGACGCGCAAGTGGACCGAGGAGGGCGGCCGCGAGTGGCCGGAGGTATGCGTCCACCCGCCCGAGGTGGTCGCGCGGATGGACGCGCTCTACGAGCGCCTGATCCCGGGCGCGGAGCAGCCGCGCCGCCCCCGCATCGCGCCGCCGCCCGCGGCGTCGTGGACGCCGCGGCGCGGAGGGATCCTCCAGTGACCGTCCCGCTCCCCGGCGAGGCGCAGCGCGGCTCCGCCGTGCGCGCGATGTTCGACCGGATCGCCCCCCGCTACGATCTCTTGAACCGGGTCATGACGCTGAAGGTCGATCAGGCCTGGCGGCGGCGGCTCCTCGCGGACCTCGCGCCTCGGTCCGGCGAGGCCATGCTCGACCTGTGCGCCGGGACGATGGACGTCGCGGCGCTCGCCCGCCGGCGCGCGCCCGGGCTCAGGATCGTCGGCGCCGACTTCTCCTTCCAGATGCTCGCCCGCGGCGTCGAGAAGACGGGACTCCCCGCCTCCCAGGCGGACGCGATGGCGCTCCCGTTCCACGCCGCGCGGTTCGACCTCGCCACCGTGACGTTCGGGATGCGGAACCTCGAGCGGTACGAGGTGGGCCTCGCCGAGCTCGCCCGCGTGCTGAAGCCCGGCGGCCGCCTCGGCGTCCTGGAGTTCTTCCGGCCGGAGTCGACGGGCTCGCGCTTCGTCCACGGTGCGTACAACCGGCTCGCGCTCCCGGTGCTCGGCCGGATCCTCTCGCCGGATCCGGAGGCGTACCGCTACCTCGTCGCCTCGATGGAGCGGTTCGCGTCGCGCCCGGAGTTCGAGGACGCGGCGCGGCAGGCCGGCTTCCGCGACGTCCGCGGCGAGACGCTCTTCCCCGGCGTGTGCGGCCTCGTCACGGCGGTGCGCGCGTGAAGCTCGTCGTCGCCGTCTCCGGCGCGTCCGGCGCGCCCTACGCGCGGCGGCTCCTCGACTTCCTCGCCGCGAACGGCGAGAAGCACGGCGTCTCCGTGGACCTCGTCTTCACCCAGACCGGCAAGCAGGTCTGGAGGCAGGAGATCGGCTCGGAGCCCCGCTACCCGTTCCGGGTCTGGAAGAACCAGGACTTCACCGCGCCGTTCGCGTCGGGGTCGGCGCTCTACGACGGGATGGTGGTGATCCCCTGCTCCTCCGGCGCGCTCGCCCGGATCGCGCACGGCATCTCGGTGGATCTCGTCGGCCGAGCGGCCGACGTGATGCTGAAGGAGCGCAGGCGGCTCGTGCTCGTCCTGCGCGAGACGCCCATCTCGCTCGTGCACGCGCGGGCGATCACGCAGGTCATCGAGGCGGGCGCGTTCGTGATGCCCGCCTCGCCGTCGTTCTACTCGGGGCCGAAGACCATCGACGCGCTCGTGGACACGGTCGTGTCTCGCGTGCTCGACCGGCTCGGCCTGCCGAACGAGCTCATGAAGCGCTGGGAGGGGATCTCGCCCCGCGCCCCGGAACCCGTGGAGGAACCGTAGATGATCTCGACCCTCGCGCACCGCGCGCTCGAGCGCGACGGCCTCGGGCCGATCCGCGACAAGGTCCTCTCGGGCGAGCGGCTCACCGACGCGGACGCGCTCCGTCTCCTCGAGGCGACGGACCTCGCCGCGGTGGGTGCGCTCGCGAACCACGTGCGCGAGGCGCGCCACGGCGACCTCACGTTCTACAACCGCAACGTGCACCTGAACCCGACGAACGTCTGCGTCGCGACCTGCAAGTTCTGCTCGTTCGCCCGCAAGGACGACCAGGTCGCGTCCGAGGGCTACACGATGAGCCTCGACGACGCGGTCGCGAAGGTGCTCGCGCGCCGCTCGCTCGGGATCACCGAGGTGCACATCGTCTCGGGCCTCCACCCGGACCTCCCGTGGGAGTACTACCCGGAGCTCCTGCGCCGGATCCGGAGGGCCTGGCCCGAGCTCGCCATCAAGGCGTTCACCGCGATCGAGATCCACTTCTTCGCGGAGAAGTTCGGGAAGAGCTACGCGCAGGTGCTCCGCGAGCTGCAAGACGCCGGCATGGACACGATGCCCGGCGGCGGCGCGGAGATCTTCGCGAGCCGGGTGCGCAGGAAGATCTGCGACGACAAGGCAACCGCCGAGCAGTGGCTCGAGATCCACCGCACCGCGCACGGGCTCGGCCTCAAGACGAACGCGACCATGCTCTACGGGCACATCGAGCGGCTCGACGAGCGCGTCGATCACATGCGGCGCCTGCGCGAGCTGCAGGACGAGACCTCCGGGTTCCAGGTGTTCATCCCGCTCGCGTTCCACCCCGAGCACAACATGATCGGCAAGGCGTTCCCCAAGCCGACCGGCTACGACGCGCTCCGCACCCTCGCCGTGGCGCGGCTCTACCTCGACAACTTCGACCACGTGAAGGCGTACTGGGTGTCGCTCGGCGAGCGGCTCGCCCAGACGTCGCTCGCGTTCGGCGTGGACGACGTGGACGGCACCGTGCTCGAGGAGCGCATCTACCACATGGCCGGCTCGACGGTCCCGCAGGCGCTCTCCGAGCGAACGCTGCACGACCTCATCCGCGCGGCGGGCCGGGTTCCGGCCGAGCGCGACAGCCTGTACCGCGTCCTCAAGATCCACGACGGCGAGCCGGAGAGCGCGCCCGCGCCGACCCAGGTCACCGCCTGACGAGACGACACTCCATGCCGAAGCTCCGCGCCGCCGCCGTCTCCTTCCTGAACGCCCACCCGCTCACCGCGGGCCTCGAGGGCTCCGAGCGGATCGAGCTCGTCCTCGCCGAGCCGTCGCGCTGCGCCGCGATGCTCGAGGAGGGCGAGGTCGACCTCGCGCTCGTCTCCGTCGCCGCCCTCACGAAGGGCGAGTACGAGATCGTCCCGGGGATCGCCATCGGCGCCGACGGGCCCGTGCAGACCGTGGTCCTCGCCGGCGAGCAGTCGCCCGCGATCTGGGACGAGGTGTTCCTCGACACCGCCTCGCGGACCTCCCACGTCCTCGCGAAGATCGTCCTCGACGAGATGGGGGTGCACCCGCGGTTCACGCCGATGCACGCCGACGAGGGGCTCGCCCGGGCGAAGGGCACGAAGGGCGCGCTCGTCATCGGCGATCGCGGCTTCGGGGTGCGCGCGAACCACGTGCTCGACCTCGGGCGCGAGTGGACGCACCTCACCGGGCTGCCGATGATCTTCGCGCTGTGGGCGGCGCGGCCGGGCCGCGTCTCGCCCGAGGACGTGCAGGAGCTGACGCGCGCCGCGCAGCACGGGCTCGGCATCCGCACCGAGCTCGCCCAGCGCTTCGCTGCGCAGAAGGGCGGCGACCCCGAGCGCTACCGCCGGTACCTCACGCAGCGGATCCGCTACGGGCTCGGGCCGCACGAGCTCGACGGGCTCGAGGCGTTCCTCGGGAAGGCGGCCGAGAAGGGCTTCCTCCCGCCGATGAAGCTCCGCTTCGTGGACGACGTGATCCGCTCGAAGCGCGCGCGGCGGGTGGTCTCGCTCGACACGGCCCTGCAGAAGGGCGCCGACGGCGAGCGGCTCGACGCGGACGAGGCGGAGCTGCTCGACGAGAAGGCCCCCCTCCTCGAGCTCGGGCTCGCCGCGGACGCGCGCCGCCGCGCCCTCCACCCGGACGGCGCGGTCACGTACATCGTCTCGCGCAACGTGAACTACACGAACGTCTGCACGACGGCCTGCCACTTCTGCGCTTTCTACCGGCCGCGCGGGCACAGGGACGCCTACGTCCTCGACCGCGACGAGCTCACCCGCAAGATCGACGAGACGGTGGCGCTCGGCGGCATCGAGATCCTGCTCCAGGGCGGCCTGCATCCGGACCTCGGTGTCGAGTGGTACGAGGACCTGTTCCGGTGGGTGAAGGCGAGGTGGCCGGTCATCAACCTGCACGCGCTCTCTCCCGAGGAGATCTGGCACATCGCCCGCACGAGCGAGCTGCCCCTCGACGACACCATCCAGCGGCTCGTCGCCGCCGGGCTCGATTCGATCCCGGGCGGCGGCGCGGAGATCCTGGACGACGAGGTCCGCCGGCGCATCGCGCCGCTCAAGTGCTCCACGGACGAGTGGCTGTCGGTCATGAAAGCCGCCCACCTGAAGGGGCTCCGCAGCACGGCCACCATGATGTTCGGCGTCGGCGAGGAGCCGCGCCACCGGGTCGCGCACCTCCTGCGCCTCCGCGAGTTGCAGGACGAGACGCGCGGCTTCACCGCGTTCATCTGCTGGCCGTTCCAGTCGGCGAACACCCGGCTCACCGCGTCCGACACGAGCGCTCAGGCGTACCTGCGCGTGAACGCGGTCTCGCGGCTCGTGCTGGACGACGTGCCGAACCTGCAGGCGTCGTGGGTGACGATGGGCGGCGGCGTCGCCCAGGCGTCTCTCCACATGGGCTGCAACGACTTCGGCTCGGTGATGATCGAGGAGAACGTCGTCTCCGCGGCGGGAACCACGTTCGCGATGGACTCGGAGGAGGTCGAGCGGCACATCCGCGACGCCGGCTTCCGGCCGGTGCGGCGGAACATGAAGTACGAGCGGCTGGGAGACGGCGCCGCGTGAGCGCGCGCGTCTACAGCGCGCCGTGGGTGCTCCTCGGGCGACGACCGACCGCGACCCAGCCCCGCGGTTGCGCCCCGAGCCCGAGTCCGGGCCCGAGCCCGAGCCCGGTTTCGGGCGGGGGCTCGGGCGCGGGCTCGTTCACGGGCAGCCGACCGACCCCGACCCCCGCCGCCATCCGCGACGGCGCGATCGCGCTCGACGGCGATCGCATCCTGGCGGTCGGTCCCCGCGCCGAGATCGAGGCGCGCCACGGCGCGGGCGACAGGCTCGACGCGGTGATCCTCCCCGCCCTCGTGAACGCCCACCTCCACCTCGAGCTCTCGCACATGGCGGGCCGCGTGGCCGGCGGCGAGGGGCTCGCCGCGTGGATCCAGCTCTTGCTCTCCGCGCGCGCGCTCGTCCACAACGACGAGGCGGTGCAGGCGGCGATCATGTCCGCGGAGGACCTGGTCCGCGCCGGCGTCGCGGCCGTGGGGGACGTCTCGAACACGCTCGGCTCCGTCGCGCCGCTCGCCGCCGCCGGGCTCTGCGGCACCGTCTACCACGAGGTGTTCGGGATGACGCCCGCGCGGATCGAGGCCGCGCTCGCGGCCGCTCGCGCCGCCCGGACCGCTTCCACGCCGGCGCCCGGGCTGCGCGTCGCGCTCTCGCCGCACGCGATCTACTCCACCCACGGCCCTACCCTCGCCCAGCTCCTCCGCGCCGGGCCCGCCTCCATCCACCTCGCCGAGGATCGCGCCGAGCGCGCCCTGTGCGCCACCGGGACCGGCGACTTCGCCCGCATGTTCGTCTCCCTCGGCGCGCCCCCCGCGCTCCGCCCGAAGGCGCGTTCGGCCGTCGCGTTCGTCGCCGAGCACCTCGCCCCGCACCACCTCGCCGTCCACTGCGTGGACGTGGACGAGGACGACGTCCTGCTCCTCGCCCGCAGCGGGGCGACCGTGGTCCTCTGCCCGCGCTCCAATCGCTTCATCGGCGGCACGCTGCCCCCGGTCGCGGCGCTCCTCGCCGCGGGCGTGCGGCTCGCCGTGGGCACCGACTCGCTCGCCTCGTGCCCTTCGCTCGCGCCGCTCGCGGACCTCGCCCTGCTCCGCCGCGAGCTCCCGGAGATCCCGGCCGCGACGCTCCTCCCGCTCGCCTGGAACGGCCCCGCGGTCGGCGCGCCCCACGTCGGTGCGCTCGTCCCCGGTGCGGCGCCTGGCGTCCTCGCCGCGCCGCTCCGCGGCGCCCGCGTGGACGACCCGTTCGAGTTCGTCGTCTCGGTGGTCGGCGCCGAGGAGCGCCCGTTCACCTGGCTCGCGCGGCAGCGCGCGGAGGGCCTCGCATGACCTCTCCTTCCCCCGCTCGCGCCGCGCCCCCGCCGGCCGGCGGAACCGTCGGCGCGCTCGCCCGGATGGTGAAGCTCAGCCACTCGCTCTTCGCGCTGCCGTTCGCGGCCGCGGCGGTCGTGCTCGTCTCGCGCGACGCGCGGCTCGAGCCCTGGCGGCTCGCGCTCGTGGCGATCGCGGTCGTCGCCGCGCGCACCGCGGCGATGGCGATGAACCGGATCGCCGATCGCGGGTTCGACGCGAAGAACCCGCGCACCGCGCGGCGGGAGCTCGTGACGGGCGAGGTGTCGCCGGCCGCGGCGTGGGCGCTCCTCGCCGGGAGCGGCGCCGCGTTCGTCCTCGCCGCCGCGTTCATCGCGCCGCTCTGCGGCTGGCTGGCGCTGCCGGTGCTCGCGATCCTGCTCGGCTACTCGTACGCGAAGCGCTTCACCTGGGCCTGTCACCTCTGGCTCGGCGTCGCGCAGGCGCTCGCGCCGATCGGCGTCGCCATCGCGCTCACCGGCACCGCGCCGCTCGCCGCCGCCGTGCTCGGCCTCGGCGTGGGCGCGTGGATCGCGGGCTTCGACGTCTTCTACTCGCTGCAGGACATGGACTACGACCGCGGCGCGGGGCTCCGCTCCATCCCTGCGCGCTTCGGCGTCCGGGGGGCGATCGCCTGGGCGCGCGGCCTCCACGTGCTCGCGATCGTGGGCGTCGCGGCCGCGGGCGCGCTCGCCGGGCGCGGCCCTGGCTGGCTCGCTGGGACGGTCGTGCTCGGGGCGGTCGTCGCCGCCGAGCACGTCTACGTCGCGCCGCGGGGCCGGCTCCGTCCCGAGCGGATCAACGTCGCCTTCTTCAACTACAACGCCTTCGCCTCGATCGCGTTCGCGCTCTGCGCGCTCGCCGACCTCGCCCTCCCCTGACCTCCGCCATGACCGCGACCGCGTCTCGACCCCCCTCGACCTCCCACGCGCTCGCCCGCGCCGATCTCGCCGTCGCGGACGCGGTCGGCGCGCTCATGGAGCTGTGGGGCTTCCGGCGGCAGCTCGGGCGGGTCTGGGCGGTGCTCTTCCTGTCGGAGCGGCCGCTCGCTGCACCGGAGCTGTGCGACCGGCTGCGCATCTCGACGGGCCTCCTCTCGATGAGCCTCTCCGAGCTGCGCCACTGGGGGGTCGTTCGCAGCGCGCCCATCCCCGGCGATCGCAAGGAGCACTTCGAGGCGGAGACGAACGTCTGGCGGCTCGTCGCGAACGTGCTGCGCCAGCGCGAGAAGCGCGCAGTCGAGAGCGCGCTCGAGACCTTCGATCGGGCGCTGCAGGAGCTCCGCGGCGCGATGGCCGACGTGGATCCCGCCGTGAAGGCGGCGGCGCGCTTCAAGGCGCGCCGGCTCGAGCACCTCACCGACCTGTCGCGCGCCGCGCTGAACCTCCTTCGGCTCCTCATCGACAGCGCGCGCGTGGACGCCGGACCTATCAAGACTTTGAGTGAGGGTCTCACTCGCCGTTGACCCTCGCTCAGTTGTCGACCGCGGCCGACCAATCCCGAGCGTATTCCAGGGACGTCGCTCCAGGGCGCGAAGTGCTCGCGCGACGTTGACCGCGGCCGATCATCCCGAGCCCTTCGACTTCGCGGCCTTCGGCCGCTACGCTCAGGACAGGCTGCGCGCTGCCGAAGGCGGCGCGGAGTCGAGGGGTAGCTCGACGCGGAACGTGGAGCCTTCGCGAGGCCGGCTCTCGACACGGATGGCGCCGCCGCCCGCCTCGATGATCTCACGGGCGATCCAGAGGCCGAGCCCGAGCCCGCCGTAGTGCCGCGCGCTCGCCGCCCGCTCGAACGGCTGGAAGATGCGGGCCTGGTCCTCCGGCGCGATGCCGATCCCGCGGTCCGCCACGGTGAGGACGGCGACGCCGTTCCGCGGCACGAGCGCGAGCGCGATCGGGCTGCCCGCGCCGTACTTCATGGCGTTCGCGAGCAGGCTCGTGATCACCTGCTCGACCCGCAGCCGGTCGCCGAACGCGGTGACCCCCGGCGCGACGTCCACTTCGAGCGAGCACCCCGCGCGATCGGCGGACTCGGCGATGCGCGCGGCGACCTGCGTCACGCTCTCGGTGAGATCGAACCGCTTCCGCTCGAGCGTGAGCTTCCCTGTCGCGATGCGCGAGACGTCGAGGAGGGTGCCGACGAGGGCGCCCAGCCGCTCGAGGCTCTTCGCGCTCGCGGCGACGCGCGCGGCGATCGCCGGCAGCTCGGCGGCCGCGTCCGGCTTTCGCAGCGTCCGGTGCGCGTGCTGGATCTGCAGGAGCGCCGCCGTCACCGGGGTCTTGAGCTCGTGGCTCGCCACCGAGAGGAAGACGTCCCTGGCGTGGATCGCCTCGGCCTTCGCCTCCTCCGACTCCTTCTGCACGTGGATGTCGGTGAGGGTGCCGATCCACTGGCTGAGCCGCCCGTCCGCGCCGCGCAGCGGCACCGAGCGCACGAGGAACCAGCGGTACTGGCCGTCGCCGCCGAGGAGCCGGAACGTGCCCTCCCCGCCCTCCTCCCGATCGCGCATGCGCTGCCATAGCGCCAGGATCACCGCGCGGTCGTCCCGGTGGAGGAGCCGCTGCCAGCGGCCGTTCGCGAGCTCCTCGTCGCTCCGCCCCGTGTACTCGCGGATCTGCGGGCTCTGGAACTGGGCCCGGCCGCTCGCGTCGGCGGTCCAGACCATCTGCGGGATCGTCTCGACGACCGTGCGGAACCACCCCTGCAGCTCGCGCCGGGCCACGTCCGCCATCTCCCGCGCGGTGAGGTCGGAGTTCGTGGCCACCCACTCGACGACGCGCCCACGCTCCCCGAGCACGGGCACGCCGCGCGCGAGCATCGGCGCATAGCCACCTTCCCGCCGGCGCACGCGGTACTCGAGCTCGAACGCGACGCGCCGCGCGACCGCGTCGCGCCACGCCTCCGTCGTGCGGGCGCGATCGTCGGGGTGGACCGCGTCGAGCCAGCCGAGCCCGCGGAACTCGTCGTAGGTCTGACCGGTGAAGGCGCGCCACGAGGGCGAGTCGGCCCGGGCGAAGCCGTCGGGCGTCGCGGTCCAGATCATCTCCGAGCTGGCGGCGACGAGCGACTGGAACCGGCGCGCGTGCGCGGCGCGCTCGAGATAGGCGTCGCGGAGGGCTGCCGCGACCCAGCAGAGCACCCCGCCGACGACGAGGAACAGCGAGACGGCGGCCGCCTCCTCGGGCGATGACCCGAACCCGCTGAACGGCGGGATGAGCCAGTACGCGCAGAGCGCCGCGGAGAGCGCGACTGACACGAGCCCTGGCCCGAGCCCGCCGAGGTAGGTCGCGAAGACGGTCGCAGGAATGTAGAACGCGAACGGAGCCGCGAAGATGATCGGCCGCATCGCGAGCGAGAGCGCCGTGGATGCGAGCGGAAACGCGAGTCCCAGCGCGTACGCCAGGGCGGGCCTGAGCTCCGGCGGCGGAAAGCGCGCGCGCACCCGCGCATTAACGCGCCCGGCCAACGCGCGCGCATCCTCCCGGAGAGGTAGCCCGGTAAGCACGCCCGCCGGGACGCCGCTCAAGCGAGCTCGACGAGAGCGCGCGCGGCCTCGCGCGCCCGGGCGGCGACCTCCGCCTCGTCCGCGCCGAGCACGCGACCTTCCCTGAGCCGCACCTCCCCGTCGACGATGACCCACGCCGCGGGCGCGCCCGCCCACAGGAGCGCGAGGTCTCCCTCGGGGAGGTCGGGGAGCGGCACCGCGGGTCTCCAGTCGAGCACGACGACGTCGGCGAGCGCGCCGGCCTCGAGCCGCCCGAGCGCCTCGCCGAACCACTCCGACGCGAGCCGCGCCGCGGCCGGCCAGGCGACCCGGCCGACGAGACCGCCCGCCGCGCTCGCGCTCCGCTGAGCGTGGCGGAGCATCGTCGCGGCGTGGAGCGCCTCGCCGGCGACGTCCGGGAAGAGGCCGTCCGTGCCGAACGCGATCCGGACGCCGACGGTCGCGAAGTCGAGGAGCGGTGGGACGACCGCGCCGAAGAACATCGCGGCGCGCGGCGTCACCGCGAGCGCGCCCCCGGCGTCGGCGAGCAGCACGGCCTCCGCGTGCACCGTCGTACCGCCGTGCGCGATCAGCGTCCGGGGCCCGAGCAGGCCGTGCGCGGCGAGCACCTCGAGCGGGCGCCGGCCGAAGCGCGCGAACGCGTGCGCGAGATCGCTCTCGTCCTCGCCGACGCACGCGTGGACGCCGGCGTGCGACGCATGCGCCGCTGCGGCGGCGAGCGTGTCGTCGGCCGTGTCGAAGAGGCCGGCGATCCCGACCGCGCCCCGGAGCCGCGCGTCGCCGGAGTGGCGATCCGCGAACTCCGCCGACGCGCGCACCTCCTGGGAGCCTCCGGCCCCCCGCGCGCCGTAGGCGATCACCGCGCGCGGGCCGATCGCGCAGGCCCCCGCGACCGCCTCGAGCGCCTCGGGCGCCGACCCGGGCGCCGCGCGCAGGTGATCGAACACGCAGGTCACGCCCGAGCGCAGCGCGGCGAGCGCCCCGGCCCGCGCGAGCGCCGCGACGCGCTCCGGCGTGGCGCGGCGCTCGATCCGGAGCCGGAAGCCGGCGCGCAGGTCGGAGATCGTCGGGGGCGGCCGTCCGGGGAGGCCGGCGAGCCGCTGCAACGCGCCGAGGGCGAGGTGGGTGTGCGCGTCGATCATCCCCGCCACCACG
>DATIDF010000345.1:0-11193 GCA_035456445.1 Anaeromyxobacter sp. | reverse complement strand
CGGAGAGCATCTGCCTCGTCGTCACCGACCTCCGTCGCGGGGCGGACCCCTGGTTCGTCCTCACCGGAGACACGCTCTTCGTGGGCGCGGTGGGGCGCCCTGACCTGCCCGGGCGAACGCGGGAGAGCGCGGCCGAGCTGTACCGCAACGTGCACGAGAAGCTGCTCTCGCTCCCAGAGACGCTCGAGGTCCTCCCGGCGCACTTCGCGGGTTCGGCGTGTGGAGCCGGGATGAGCGGCAAACCCTCTAGCACCCTGGCGTTCGAGAAGCGCTGGAATCAGGCGCTATCGCTTCCGGAGGACCAGTTCGTGAAAATCATCGGCGAGGGGATCCCTGCAAAGCCCGCCGGCATGGAGGCGATCCTTCGGTTCAACCAGGGACGAGCCCCATGATGCAGGTCGCCTCGCCGCCGGCTCGGACCGGCGCCGTGCCGCGGGCGGAGGTGCGCCTCGGGCTCGGACCGAACATCGCGCAGTTCAGCCTGCTGGTGGTCGTGAACGCGTTCGTGGGCGCCATGGTCGGGCTGGAGCGCAGCATCCTCCCGGCGATCGCCGAGCAGGACTTTCAGCTCGCTGCCCGGGCCGCCGTGCTGTCTTTCATCGTGGTGTTCGGGGTGACGAAGGCGCTCACGAACTACCTCGCCGGCCGGTTCTCGGACGCGGTGGGGCGCAAGGCCGTCCTCGTGGCCGGGTGGCTCGTCGCAACCCCGGTGCCCTTTCTCCTCATGTGGGCGCCGACGTGGAGCTGGGTGCTCTTCGCGAACGTGCTCCTCGGAGTAAGCCAGGGGCTCACCTGGTCCACGACGGTCATCATGAAGATCGATCTTGCTGGTCCCGAGCGGCGCGGGCTCGCGATGGGGCTGAATGAGTTCGCGGGATACCTCGCGGTGGCGCTCTCGGCACTCGCGACCGGGCACATCGCCGCGGCGTACGGGCTGCGCCCCGAGCCTTTCTACCTGGGCGTCGCCTTCGTGGTGCTCGGCCTCGGCCTGTCGGCGATCGTCGTCCGTGAGACGCACGGGCACGCGAGGCACGAGGCACGCAACCATGCGCCCGATGACGCCGAACCGTCGCAACGTCAGGTGTTCATCCGGACGTCGTTCAGCGACCGAGAGCTCTCGTCCGTGAGCCAGGCCGGCCTCGTGAACAACCTGAATGACGGGATGGCATGGGGCCTGTTCCCGCTCTTCTTCGCGGCATCGGGCATGTCCCTCCAGCAGATCGGATGGCTCGCGGCGATCTACCCGGGGGTCTGGGGCGCGGGGCAGCTCGTCACGGGCGCGCTCTCCGACCGGATCGGCCGCAAGTGGCTCATCGCGGGCGGCATGTGGGTACAGGGGGTCGGCATCGCGGTAGTCGTGCTCTCGTCGAGCTTCACGGGGTTCGCCGCCGCTGGCGTGCTCCTCGGCCTCGGGACGGCGATGGTGTACCCGACGCTCCTCGCCGCCATCGGCGACGTCGCGCACCCGTCGTGGCGCGCGTCGTCCGTCGGCGTGTATCGGCTGTGGCGCGATCTCGGCTACGCGGTCGGCGCGCTGCTCGCCGGCATCACGGCGGATGCACTCGGTACCGATGCCGCCATCTGGCTCGTTGCCGCGGTCACCTGCGCGTCGGGTGTCGTGGTCGCGGCCCGGATGCGAGAGACGCGACGCCGGTCCGCCGCCTGAAGTGGCGTCACGAACGCCGTGCCGCGCTCTGCGGGCTCGGCGAGGGCGCGCTCTGCCTACCGCACAGCAGGGGCCAGATGGTACAGCATCACGTACACGACCACGCCCGTCACCGACACGTACATCCAGATCGGGAGCGTGGCGCGCGCGATCCGGCGGTGGGCGGGGAAGCGGTCGCGGAGCGCGAGGAACAGCGTCCTCAGGACGAGCGGCGCGGCCAGCGCGGCGAGGATCGTGTGGCTCGCCAGCACCGCGAGGTAGACGGTCCGCAGCGCGCCCTCGCCCGGGAAGCGATGTGTCCCGGTCAGGGCGATACGGGTGAGATAGCTCACGAGGAAGAGCGCGGACGCGCCGCACGCGGAGAGCATGAGCGCGTGGTGGCGGCGCCGGTCGCCCCTGCGGATCGCGAGGAAGCCGAGGAGGAGCAAGACGAACGCGAGGCCGTTCAGCGTCGCGTTCACGGTGGGGAGCGCCTCGCCGAGGCTCATGACCGCGGCGACCTCCGCGTGGCGAGAGCGCCGAGCGCGAGCGCGCCGGCGGCGAAGATCGCGCACACGACGAGATCGCGGGCGGCGGAGCCGGCCATCGCGCCCGGCGCGGCGGGGCCGCCGAGGGCGCGGCGCGCGGCGGACACCGCGTAGGCGACGGGGTTCGCGCGCATCACCGCCGCGAGCGCGCCGTCGCCGGACGGGGCAGGGAACATCGCGCCGGAGACCACCCAGAGCGGCACGAGCAGGGTCATCTGGATCGCGTGGTATCCCTGGACGTTGTCGATGCCCCAGGCGACCGCGAACCCGAGCCCGGCGAGCGCGATCGCGGCGAGCGAGAGCGCCGCGAGGAGCAGCGGCCAGTGCACGCTCGGGTAGGGGAAGCCGGCGAGCGGCGCGAGCGCCAGGAACAGGAGCGCCTGCGTGAGCGCGACCGCCGCCGAGCCGAGCGTCTTCCCGACGACGAGGGCGCCGCGCGAGCCGGGTGCGGCGAGCACCGACTGCAGGAACCCGCGGTGCCGGTCCTCGATGACCGAGGCGGTCGTGAAGATCGATGCGAACAGCACGACCATGAGGACGACCCCTGGGAAGAAGTAGGCGAGGTACGGGACGTCCGCGCCGGGCATGCGGAACGTCTCCCCGAACCCCGAGCCGATCACGAGCCAGAAGATGACCGGCTGCCCCAGCGCGCCGATGAGTCGGGAGGGCTGACGGAAGAAGCGGACGAGATCGCGACGCGCGAGGACGGCGATGGTGGCGAGGTCGTAGGCGAGGGCCTGGCGGAGGGGGACGGCGGGGGCCCGGGGCGGGGGCGCGGTCGCTGCGGCCACGGCCGCTCGCCCTTCGACAGGCTCAGGGCGAGCGGCTCTCATCGACCGCTCGTGGTGAGCCTGTCGAACCACGAGCGGGGTCGGGGCAGGGGTCGTCCCTCGACTCCGCGTCTCCGCTGACGCGGAGACGCTACGCTCGGGATGACCGGCCCCTTGATCCGTCGAGGTCGGGGCCGGGGTCGTCCCTCGACTCCGCGTCTCCGCTGACGCGGAGACGCTACGCTCGGGATGACCGGCCACTTGATCCGTCGAGGTCGGGGTCGTCCCTCGATTCCGCGTCTCCGCCGACGCGGAGACGCTACGCTCGGGATGAACGGCCTCGCCAGAACCGGTCGCGGTCGGGGTCGAGGTGGCCGCCAGCTTCACCTTCCTCCCCCCGCCCTCCTCGCTCTCTCCTTCGGGAACCCTGTCCTCCAGCGCCTCGCCGGTGATCGCGAGGTACGCGTCCGCGAGGGTCGGGCGTCGCAAGGAGACGCTGCGCAGCCGGCCTGGAGGGAACGCCTCGACGATGCGGGGCACGAGCGTGTGCGCCGCCTCGCGCTCGACGTGCACTCCGTCCGGGCGGACGCGCGCGGGGAGGCCGAGGCGGCGCGCGATCTCCGCGGCGACCGCCTCCGGGTCGTCCGCCTCGACGACGACCACGTCGCCCGCAACGCGGGCGCGGAGCACCTCGGGCGTGTCGCACGCGACGATCTCGCCGCGCGCGAGCACCGCCAGGCGGTCGCAGCGCTCGGCCTCGTCCGGGCGGTGCGTCGTGAGGACGACGGTCGTCCCCGCCTCCCGGCGCAGCGCGGCGACGCGCGTCCAGAACGCCCGGAACGCGGCCGCGTCGAGCCCGCTCGTGGGCTCGTCCATGACGAGCAGGGGCGGCGCGTGGATCCAAGCGCGGGCGAGCTCGAGCCGCCGCCGCATCCCTCCGGAGAGCCGATCGACGGGCTCGCGGGCGCGATCCTCGAGCCCGGCCTCGCGGAGCAGCGCCGCGACCCGCCCCGGCACCTCGCGGCGACGCACGCAGTGGAGCGCGGCGCCGAGCCGGAGGTTCTCCGCCGACGACAGCTTCCCGTCGAGGCCCGGCTCCTGGAAGACGATCCCCGCGGCGATGCGGAGCCGCCGCGCGCCCGCGGCGATCTCGCGACCGTCGAGGAGGAAGCGCCCGGCGTCGGGACGGAGCAGGCCGGCGAGGATGGCGAACAGCGTCGACTTGCCCGCGCCGTTCGGCCCGAGGAGCCCGAAGATCTCCCCAGGACGGATCGCGAGCGAGACGCCGCGCAGCACGTCGCGGTCGCCGCGGCGCACCGCGACGCCCTCGACCGCGAGGCGGGGCACCGCGGCGCTCGTCACGGCGGCCGGCGCGCGCATGCGCTAGCGCGCGCCGAGGAAGAGCGCGATGAAGAGGAGGGTCAGGTAGAGGATCGTGGCGAGGAAGAAGTTCCGCGCCCAGCGCCCGCCCTCGCGCCCGACGGCGGCGAGCGCGTAGGCGGCGAGCGCGAGGCCGAGCACGGCGGCGAACGCGCCGTAGAGCCGCCCCGCCACGCCGAGCGGGACGAGCAGGAGCGACACCGGCACGAGCAAGATCGCGGTCACCGCGATCCACGCTCGCGTGGCGCGCTCCCCGTGCACGAGGGAGAAGACGCGCAGGCCGCCGCGCGCGTAGTCCTCGCGCAAGTAGAGGGAGACGGCGAGGAAGTGCGGGAGCTGCCAGGCGAACAGGAGCGCGAACAGCGCGAGCCCGCCCGCGTCGAGGCGGCCGGTCACCGCCGTCCAGCCCATGAGCGGCGGGATCGCTCCGGGGACGGCGCCGACGAGGAGCGCGAGGGTCGAGCGCTGCTTCATCGGCGTGTAGATCGCGACGTAGGTGACGAGCGCGACGAACGCGAGCGCCGCGGTGAGCGGATTCGCGACGAGCGCGAGCACCGGGAGCGCGAACACCGGGACCATGATCCCGAGCGCGAGTGCGGTGAACGGGTCGACGCGGCCGGCGGGCAGGGGACGATCGCGCGTTCGCCGCATGAGGGCGTCGATGTCCCGCTCGAGCCAGCAGTTGAGCGCGTTCGCCGCGCCGACCACCGCTGCGGTCGCGAGGACCGTCAGGGTCGCGCGGGCGGGGCCGATGTCGCCGGGCGCGAGCGCGAGGCCGCCTGCGCTCGTCACGACGACGAGCCCGGAGAGGCGCGGCTTGGCGAGGAGGAGGAGGTCCTTCGCGGAGTTCAGCGGGGAGGTGCGTGCGCGGGCGGGGGCGGAGGCGATCGTCACGGAGGTCCCGGTCGTCTGCGGGAGGAGCAGACGAGTTGGGAACTAGCGACGGCTCGCCCGGGGGTCAACGTCGCGTTCGGGGGTCCGGCCGGGTGCAGGTCGATCCCCGAGGCGCGCGTTGCCGTCCGCCGCCGGGGAGGCTATTCGGTGCGCGCACCCTCGACCGAGGATCCACGATGAGTCCCTGCCGACCCCTCCGTCTCGCCGCCGCCCTCGCCCTCGTCCTGGTCGCGCCGGCGCGCTCCGGCGCGGACGAGGTCCGCGGGCGGATCCATTACGGGGGCGCGCTCGCCGCGTCGATCCCGCAGCGGGTGACGAAGGACCGCGCCGCCTGTGGCGAGGCGGCCGAGGACGAGTCGATGCTCGTGTCGAAGGGCGGGCTCGCGAACGTGGTCGTCCGGATCGTCGCGCCGGGGGTCAGGGCCGAGCCGCGCGCGATCAAGCTCGATCAGCGCGGGTGCCGGTTCGTCCCGCACGTCCAGGCGGCGCCGGCCGGCTCGACGCTCGCGCTCCTCAACGGGGATCCCATCCTGCACAACGTGCATGGCTGGACCGGCGTGGCGACCGCGTTCAACGTCCCGATGGCGACGCCAGGACAGCGCATCGAGCGGCCGCTCACGCGCCTCGGCCCGGTGAAGGTGGGCTGCGACGTCCATGCGTGGATGAGCGCGTGGATCCTCGTCGTGGACACGCCCTTTTCGGCGGTGAGCGACTCGGAGGGGCGCTTCGAAATCCCTGGCGTGCCGCCAGGCCGCCATACGGCGATCGCGTGGCACGAGCGGCTGGGCGAGAAGATCGCGACGGTGGTCGTGCCGGCGAGCGGCCCGGCGACGCTGGACCTCGCGTACCCCTAGGTGGCGCCCTCACGGGCGGTGCGGCTCGGCCTCGAGGTGCGGGGGACCGCGGCTACGGCTCGTCCGCCTCGTCGGCGGCGTCGTCCTCCGCATCGGCTTCCTCGAGCTCCTCGTCGAGCTCGGTCTCCGCCTCGACCTCCTCCGGCTCGACCGGACGGGCGGGCGCCCGCTGGCGCCTCTCCGCGTGGGCGGGCGCCTTCAGAGCCGGGCTGGCGCGCTGATCGGCCCCGCACTTGGGGCACAGCGGCTCCGGCTTCTTGAGATCGTAGAACTTCGCGCCGCACTTGAAGCAGGTGTGCTTGGTGCCCAGGTCCTTCGCAGGCATGCTCCCCTCGTGTTTCCCGACGGAACCCGCGCCTTTATCGCAGGGGCGCCGCCGCCGTCAAAGGAAAAACTCGGCCCGCCCGCCGGGTGCGCGGGGGGACGCGCCGCTGCTATAGAGTGCCGCCGATGCACGAGACGTCGAAGCTCGAGAAGAGGTTGTTGCGCGCGGCCTCGGAGGCGATCCGCGACTTCGCGCTCGTCGAGGACCGCGACAAGATCATGGTCGCGGTCTCCGGCGGCAAGGACTCGTACACGCTCCTGCACGTGCTCATGCGGCTGCGCGAGCGCGCGCCCATCGACTTCGAGCTCGTGGCGGTGAACCTCGACCAGGGGCAGCCTGGCTACCCCGCCGAGACCGTCGAGCGCCACTTCCAGGCGGTGGGCGTTCCCTATCGGATGCTCCGCCGCGACACCTACTCGGTCGTGCGCCGGCTCGTCCCGGAGGGAAAGACCACCTGCCCGGTGTGCTCGCGGCTCCGCCGCGGCGTCCTCTACAACGCCGCCGCCGAGATGGGGTGCACCAAGATCGCGCTCGGGCATCACCGTGACGACCTAGTGGAGACGCTGCTCCTCTCCGCGCTGTATTCCGGGGCGCTGAAGAGCATGCCCGCGAAGCTCCGCTCCGACGACGGGCGGAACGTGGTCATCCGTCCGCTCTGCTACGCCGCCGAGGAGGACATCGCGGCGTTCGCCGCGGCGCTGCGGTTCCCCATCGTCCCGTGCGACCTGTGCGGCTCCCAGCCGAACCTTCGCCGCAAGCGGGTGAAGGCGCTCCTCGCGGAGCTCGCCGCCGAGCACCCCGCGGTGAAGGGCAACCTCCTCAACGCGCTCGGCCACGTCGTCCCGTCGCACCTGCTCGATCGCGACCTGCAGCAGCAGCTCGCCGCGGCGACCGGAAAGGATCCGTGGCTCGACGCCGACGAGGAGGACGGAGACGACGGCTGCGGCGGCGCCGAGGTGGCGGCTGAGCTCGTGAAGCTCGCCGGCGCGGGTGAGGAGCGATGAGGACCGTCGACCCTGTCCGCATCCGGACGCCGCGCGACCTCGCGCCGTACCTGGACCACACCCTGCTCTCGCCCGGCGCGTCCGCGGCCGACGTCGCGCGCGTGTGCGCCGAGGCGCGGGCGTACGGCTTCGCCGGGGTCTGTGTGCACGCGGAGCACGTCCCGGAGGTGCGGCAGCTCCTCGCCGACACGGCGGCCCTGACGATCGCGGTGGTGGATTTCCCGCGCGGCGAGGGGACGCCCGCGGCTCGCGCCGCGGAGGCCGCGGCGGCGGTCGCGGCGGGGGCGGCGGAGATCGACGTCGTGCTCCCGCTGCCGGCGCTGCTCGCCGGCCGCTACGAGGCCGTCCTCGAGGACCTCCGCGACGTCGTCGCGGCGGCGAAGGTCCCGGTGAAGGTGATCCTCGAGACCGCCAGGCTCACGCGCGATCAGAAGGTCGTCGCCGCGGCGCTGTCGCGCGCTGCCGGCGCGGCATACGTGAAGACCTCGACCGGCTTCGGCGGCGGCGGCGCCACCGTCGAGGACGTGGCGCTCCTGCGGATGGTGGTCGGCGACGCGCTCGGCGTGAAGGCGTCCGGCGGGGTGAAGACTGCCGCCCAGGCGCTCGCGATGATCCGCGCCGGGGCGAGCCGCGTCGGCGCGTCGGCCTGCGTCGACATCGTCCTCGGGTCCTTCTGATCCTCGCGGTCCGCGCCGGTCGGTTCGCCCCTCGCGGGCGCGCGGGACCGGTTAGGATTCGGGGATGGACCGCCGCCGCTTCGTCATCCTCGTCGCCGACAGCGTGGGCTGCGGCGCCCTCCCCGACGCGCGCGCGTACGGCGACGAGGGCTCCGACACCCTGGGCAACACGAGCCGCGCCGTCGGCGGCCTGTCGCTCCCCGTGCTCGGTCGCATGGGCCTCGGGCACCTCACCTCCATCCTCGGCGTGCCGCCGGATCCGTCGCCCGCCGCGTTCCACGGGCGCATGGCGGAGCGCTCCAAGGGAAAGGACACGATCACCGGTCACTGGGAGATGATGGGCATCGTCCTCTCGGAGCCGCTCGCGCTCTTCCCGCAGGGCTTCCCGCCGGAGATCCTCGATCGGTTCGTGCGGGAGACGGGCGTGCCCGGGGTCCTCGGGAACACCGCGGCGAGCGGCACGGTGATCATCCAGGAGCTCGGCGAGGAGCACCAGCGGACGGGGAAGCCCATCGTCTACACCTCGGCGGACTCGGTGTTCCAGATCGCGGCGCACGAGGAGACGGTGGCGCTCGAGACGCTCTACGACTGGTGCCGCGCCGCGCGCCGCATCCTCGATCCGTACCGGGTCGCGCGAGTCATCGCGCGGCCGTTCGTCGGAACCCCGGGCAAGTACGTGCGGACCTACAACCGCAAGGACTTCTCGATCGCGACGCCCGGCCCGACCGTGCTCGAGAAGCTCGTCGACGCGCGCGTGCCGGTGTTCGGGGTCGGCAAGATCCCGGACATCTTCGACCGCAAGGGCATCACCGACGAGGTGCACACCGCGGGGAACGCAGACGGGCTCGCGAAGACCGAGGCGCTCCTCGACCGGGTGGACCACGGGCTCGTGTTCGTGAACCTCGTGGACTTCGACATGCTCTACGGGCACCGGAACGATCCGCAGGGCTACGCCCGCGCGCTCGAGGAGATGGATCGCGCGCTGCCGCGGATCCTCGGCAAGCTCCACACGGGCGAGCTCGCGGCCGTCACCGCCGACCATGGCTGCGACCCGACCACCCCGTCGACCGATCACTCGCGCGAGTACGTCCCACTCGTCGTCCACGCCCCGGGGCGCGGCGGCGGCGCGCTCGGGACGCGCGGGTCGTTCGCGGATCTGGGCGCGACCGTCGCCGAGCTCTTCGGCGTGCGACACGAGACTGGCAGGAGCTTCCTCGGGGAGCTCGGGTCGGTGACATGACGACGGCGCGGTCGGGATCGACTGGGGGTCGAGGTCGGGGCCCTTCGACTTCGCTCCGCGGCTGACGCCGCGTCCCTCGACTTCGCGCCGCCTCCGGCGTCGCTACGCTCGGGATGACCGGCCACTTGGTCCGTCGGGGTCAGGGTCGCCGTCGCGTCGGCCGCGACCGCTCCCCCTCGACAGGCTCAGGGCGAGCGGCTCTCATCGACCGCTCGTGGTGAGCCTGTGTACGAACCGGGAGCATGGGTAACAAACTAGACCGGGAGCATGGGTGACAGTCGGCTAGGGCATCGGAGGTCCGATGCCCTGGATGGAGACGCACCCAGTGCTACAGCGGCACGAGTTCATTGCTTCGTTGCTTCGCGGCGAAGAGTCGATGGCGGAGCTCTGCCAGCGGTTCGGGATCAGCCGGAAGACTGGCTACAAGTGGAAGGAGCGGTTCGAGGCTCTTGGCCCGGGAGGGCTCGATGACCTGCCTCGTATCGCAAAGACGTTTCCGCATCGAACCACAGCGCAGGTCGAGCGGCAGCTCGTCGCGCTCAAGCGAAAGCATCCGAGCTGGGGTCCGAAGAAGCTCGTCGCGCTGTTGCGGGGCCGCTTCCCGGACCTGGTCGCGCCAGCAGCGAGCACCGCCGGCGACATCCTGAAGCGCCACGGCTTGGTCGAGCCGAGGCGCAGGCCCGCCCGGCGCCCTCGCCTGTGGAAATCACCACCGCTGCAGCCTGTTACTGCACCGAACGACACGTGGAGCATCGACTTCAAAGGGCATTTCCGGCTGAGCAACCGTGCCTACTGCTATCCACTCACCGTGCAGGACAACTTCAGCCGGTACCTGCTTCGGTGCGTCGCGCTTCCCGGCATCGATTCGGGGCCGGTTGAAGTTGTCTTGGACGCAGCATTCCGTGAGTTCGGGCTCCCGAGAGCGATCCGAAGCGACAACGGGACGCCGTTCGCTGCAAATCGTGGCTGCCTTGGGCTGAGCGCGCTGTCGCTGTGGTGGCTCAAGCTGGGCATCCGCCCGGAACGCATCGAGCGCGGCCGCCCGCAGCAGAACGGACGGCACGAACGCATGCACCGCACGCTCAAAGCCGAGACGACGCGACCCCCGACCCGTTCCTTCTCCGCCCAGCAGACCGCGTTCGACGATTTCCGGCGCGAGTACAACGAAGACCGGCCGCACGAGGCGCTCCAACAGCAGCGTCCAGCCGACGTGTACCGCCGATCACCGCGCGCGATGCCGAAGAAGCTTCCCGCCCTCGAGTACCCTACTACCCACGAAGTGCGGCGCGTGGCCTGGAACGGAAACTTCTCGTACGAGGGCCAGCGGTACTACTTGACCGCCGTGCTGGCGGGCGAAAACGTCGGCCTCACGCCACTAGACGACTCCAACCGCCAGCTCTGGATTGGGGAGCTGCCAGTGGGGTACATCGATCTCCGAACGAGGCGCTTCACCCCCTACGCAGTGAAGCAACGAGAGTTAGAGGCCGCAGTCACGGCAGCATGAAGGTGTTACCCATGCTCCCGGTCTGAAGTGTCACCCATGCGCCCGGTCGCTCACTGTCGAAGGGCGAGCGGCAGCGCTGGCGATCGCTCATGGTGAGCGGAGTCTAGCCGTCACCGTGCGGAGAACCGCGAACGCCGGCTCAGGGAAGCTGACGCCTACGCGCGAGAGCTCCCTCACTCATCCACGCGGATGACGCCCTTCTTGATCGCGAACCGGACGAGCTCGGTCCGGTTGTGCACGCCGAGCTTTTCCATCACGTGCTCGCGGTGGCTCATGGCGGTCTTCACGCTGATGCCGAGCACGTCCGCGACCTCCTTGTTGGACCGGCCCTCCGCGACCAGCTTCAGGACCT
>DATIDF010000344.1:0-3135 GCA_035456445.1 Anaeromyxobacter sp. | reverse complement strand
CCGCGAGTGGGTGGAGCGGTTCCCCGCCGGACGCGTGGTGACGGTCTGGCTCGACCCGGCCGACCCGCGTCAGGCGGTGCTCGTGCCCGGCGTTCCGCGCACGCAGCTCGCCGTGCTGTTCCTCGCCGGGGCCGCGCTCCTCGGGATCGGCTTCTTCGCGCTCACCCGCGGCCTCGGCCGCTGAGCGCGGCTCACGACGACGCCGACGTGTAGTGCCCGATCGAGCGCAGCCAGACGAAGCGCGCGACCGCCGAGAACGCGAGCGCGCCGAGGAGGACGAGCGCGCCGTGCGCCGGCGCGAGCGTGCCGAGCAGGGCGCGCGCCGGGTAGGTGGTCATGAGCGCGAGCGGGACCACCACGGTGAACACGACGCGCAGGATCCCGCGGAACACGTCGGCGGGCCAGCGGGCGGCGTCGAAGATCGAGAGGAGCAGGAAGGAGAGGTTGTCCACCTTCACGACGAAGAACGCGGACGAGACGACGAGGATCCAGAGCGCGTAGAGGATGAGCGTGGCGCAGACGAGCATCACGAGCGCCCCGAGGATCGCGCCCGGCGAGGGCCAGCGGCCCATCCGGTGGAACGCGACGGCGAAGATGGCGAGCCCGCCCACGACGTCGAGCGTGCGCCAGGGCGCGAACTTCGCGGTCGAGACCAGGAACTGCGCGTCGGCGGGCTTGAGCAGGACGAAGTCGAGCGTGCCCTTGCGGATGTGCTCGACGACGGCGGTGAGGGACGGGTTCACCGCCCCCTCGAGCACGCCCTTCATCACGGTGAACCAGCCGATGACGACGAGCGCCTCCTCGAACGACCAGCCCGCGATCGACGTGCGCTGGCCGTAGACGACGAGGATCGGGACGAGCGACCAGGAGGTCCAGAAGAGCGCGAGCCCGCCCTGGACGAGGAAGTCCACCCGGTACTGCATCGCCACCGCGAGCGAGGCGCGGACCTGGATCCCGAGGAGCGTGAGGTAGCGGCGCACCCTACCCTCCGAACGCCGCGAAGCGGCGCAGGCCGGCGCGCCAGGTGATCCGCGCGGCGAGAGCGAGCACGACCACGTACGTCCACTGGAGGGCGAGCTCGCGGAGCGCCGCGGGGCGGGGGGTCAGGCCGATGATCATCTCGACCGGGAAGGACAGCATGAAGCGGAACGGCAGGAGCTTCGCCGTGACCTCGAGCCAGCGAGGGAAGAGCTCGAGCGGGATGAGGTAGCCCGAGAACACGCCATAGAGGCCGAGCCACAGCTCGAACACCGACGAGGACGAGTCGATCGCGAAGGCGAGCGCACCGATGACCGCCATGGCGAGGAAGGTGATGAGCCAGGCGCCGACGACGGTGAGCGGGAAGAGCGCGAGCAAGAGCGGATCGTGCGTGAAGCGGCCGACGCCGAGCGTCGCGAGCGCGAGGATGATCACGGGCACCGACGCGATCAGCCGGAGCGGCATCGCGCCCACGTTGGCGCAGGCGTAGCTGACGAGCGGGTGGATGGGCCGGAGCAGCCGGAACGCGAGCGTCCCCTGGCGGATCTCGAAGTTCACCTCCCAGATCACCCACGCGCCGGCGTTCAGCCGCACCACGAGCGCCGCGAGGTAGTAGGCGGCGAACTCCGCCTGCCCGAAGCGGCCGACGGGCGCCTCGCGCGCGACGGCGCTCATGAGCGCCAGCATCACGAGCGGCATCGTCGTGGAGAGCAGCCACACCAGCATCTCCGCCCGGTAGGCGACCGCCTCGGCGAGGCCGACGCGGAGGAGCGTGGGGATGGCGCGGAGGGTGCGACGCACGGGGCGTACGGTAACCCGTGACGGCGCCGGCCGCTCGCGTTCCTCGACGGGCATGGGCGCGGCGCCGCCCCGCGGCAGCCGCTATGCCAGGGACGTGGCTCGCGCGGAGCTGAACGCGGTGCTCACGCACCGGATCGAGGTCGCGCCGGGGCTCGTCATCCTGCGGGTCGCGCCGGACGGCTGGACGTACCCGCCGTTCCAGCCGGGGCAGTTCGCGGTCCTCGGCCTGCCCGGCCATGCCCCGCGCGTCGCGCTCTCCGACCCCGAGCCGCCGCTCGACGATCCGGACCGCCTCATCCGCCGCGCCTACTCCATCGCATCGTCGTCCCTCGACCGCGGTCAGCTCGAGATCTACGTGACGCTGGTGCGCTCGGGCGAGCTCACGCCGCGCCTGTTCGCGCTCGCGCCCGGCGACCGGCTCTGGCTCGGCCCGAAGCCGTCCGGGATGTTCACTCTGCGCGAGGTGCCGCCCGAGCGGCACGTCGTGCTCATCGGGACCGGCACCGGGCTCGCGCCGTACATGAGCATGCTCCGCACCGAGCTCGCCTGCGGCGGGCCGCAGCGCCTAGCGGTGCTCGCCGGCGCGCGGCACTCGTGGGACCTCGGCTACTCCGCCGAGCTCATCACCATGCAGCGGCTCTGCCCGAACTTCGTCTACCTGCCGACCGTGAGCCGGCCGGACGCGGAGCCCGCGCCGTGGGGAGGCGCCACGGGCTACGTGCAGGCGCTATGGACGGACGGCGCGCTCGCGCGGGCCTGGGGGTTCCGGCCGACGCCCGCCGACACGCACGTTTTCCTGTGCGGGAACCCGGCCATGATCGACGACATGACGCTGCTCCTCGAGCGCGAGGGCTACCGGGAGCACGCGCCGCGGCAGCCGGGCGAGGTGCACGTGGAGCGGTACTGGTGAGACGCCGCGCGAGTTGCGAGCCCTCGGGGTGCTAGCATCCGGTGCGTGCGCGCACTCGCCGGAGCGCTCGTCGTCGTCGCCGCGCTCGCCGTCGCGGTGCTCGTCGCGGCGTTCGCGCTGCAACGGCGGCTGCTGTACTTCCCGGATCGGACGAGCGAGGAGCGGGCCCTCGCGCGCGCGGAGGGCCTCGAGCTCCGGCCGTGGCGCGACGCAGGGGGAGCGCTGCGCGGCTGGCGCGCGCGCTCACCCGCTACGCCGCTGGCGCGTGCGCTCATCGTGCACGGGAACGCGGGGAGCGCGCTCGACCGGACCTATTACGTGGACGCGCTCGCGCCGCTCGGCCTGGACGTCGCGCTCCTCGAGTATCCGGGCTACGGCGCGCGGCCGGGGAGTCCCACGCTCGAGACGCTCACCGCCGCCACGCTCGAAGCGGTGGACGCGCTCGA
>DATIDF010000343.1:0-4869 GCA_035456445.1 Anaeromyxobacter sp. | reverse complement strand
CGCACCATCGCGGCGTCGACGCGCTCGAGGCGCGCGATCTCGAGGAGCGCGTCGTGCAGCCACTCGCCCGCCTCGAGCCGCCCGACGAGCACGCGCGTCAGCTTCGTCTCGCCGACGATCATCGCAGCGCCTCGTGCACGTCCGCCGGCACGACCGGCGCGAGGCCACCGCCGCCGAGGATGTTGACGATCGGCGAGGCGGCGGCGCGGACGACCGAGCCGTCCGCCCGCGCCGCCCCGAGGCCGCAGTACGTCGAGAGGTCGCGGTAGAGGCTCCCGCGCTCCACGCCCTCGGGCGTCACGCGCGTCGCCGGCCGGCGCGCCGCGAAGATCCGCTCCTGCGCGATGAACCCGCCCCCGCGCGCGTCGGCGAGCGCCGCCTCGACGATCCGCGGCCACTCCTCGCGCGGCGCCTCGGCGCCGAGGTGGACGCTCTTGCCGCCATAGTCCCAGCTCCGCTTCAGCACCCAGCGTGCCGGCTCGGCGACGAGCCGCGGCGCGAGCGCCTCGGTGAGCCGCCGCGTCACCGGCAGCCGGGAGGCCGCGGCGCGCTCCTCGGCGTCGAGCCCGGCGCGCCCCGCGAGCGCCGGGTCCTCGGCGCACTCCGAGAGGCGCGCGAAGAGCGCCTTCGCCTCGAGCAGGCCGTTCACCGGGTTCGCGAGGACGTACCGCGACGGGGCGAGGAGCGCGCGCGCGAACGGGGCCGCGGGATCGACGCGGTGGGCCCACACATGGCGGTACAGCACGTCCCAGCGCTCGGGCTCGCACTCGGCGGGCACGAGGTTCTCCGCCGCGTGCCCCATCTGCCGGAAGTGCGCCGCGAGGCGCCGGAGCTCGCCGATCTGCGCGTCGCCGGGGCGGGCGACCAGCGCGATCGACGGCCGCTCGCGCGTGCCGCCGCGCGCGCGGTAGTACGCGACGAGCACCTCGCGGAGCCGCTCCATGTGGCTCCCACAGCGGGCGACGAGCGCCTCGGCCTCGCGCGGCGGCTTCCCCCTCGCGGCGGCGGCGGCGCGGATCCAGGTGTGGGCGGCGAGATCCGCGTAGCCCGACATGGCAGGGATGGTCGCGTTGAGCTCGAGCGCGCGCGGCGCCCCGCCGCCCTCAGGCACGAGGAAGTCGACGCGCGCGTGCAGGGCCGGGTTCGGCGCCTCCGTGAAGAGCCTCGCCATCGCCTCCGCCTCGAGCCCGGCGAACGGCTCGACGAGGGCGGCGCGATCGCGCGCATCACCGTGGAGCAGGAGGTGGCGCGCGAGCTTCACCGCGCCCGACAGGATCGCCTGCGCTTCGCGCGCGACGCCGGCGAGCGCGTCGCGCGACAGCACCTCGGGCTCGGCGACGAGCGGGATGGGCACGACGCTCCCGTCCGGCCTGTGGACCGTGAGCCCCGCCGCCCACGCGCGCCCCGCCGCCGCGCGTCCGATCTCCACGAGCGCGTCCGACTCGAAGATGGGCTCCATCCGCTCCTCGCCGGGCGTTGCGGCCCGTGTCGTGCCTCTGATAGGCAAATCAGCGTGAAGATCTACACGAAGAGCGGCGATCGCGGAGACACGGGCCTGTTCGGGGGGCCGCGCGTGCGGAAGAGCGACGCGCGGGTCGACGCCTACGGCGAGGTGGACGAGCTGAACGCCACGATCGGCTCGGTGCGCGCCATCGTCGAGGATCCCGAGATCGACCTTCACCTCGCGCGCGTGCAGCACGAGCTGTTCTGCGTGGGTGCCGAGCTCGCGACGCCGCACGAGGCGAAGGCGCGCTCCGCCATCCCGTCCATCGACGCCGGGTGGACGGCGCGGCTCGAGGCGGCCATCGACGCGTGGGACGCGGCGCTCCCGCCGCTGCGCCAGTTCGTGCTCCCCGGCGGCACGCGCACCGCGGCGGCGCTCCACCTCGCGCGCTGCGTCTGCCGCCGCGCCGAGAGGCGGGTCGTCGCGCTCGCAGCCGACGTGGAGGTCGTGCCCGAGACGCTCGCGTACCTGAACCGGCTCTCCGACTTCCTGTTCGTCGCGGCGCGGGTGGCGAACCAGCGCGCGCAGCGGGAGGAGACGGCGTGGGACCCGCTGCGTGGGGGCGCGGCATGAGGCGCGGCGAGCGGCGCGTCGCGCTCGTCACCGGCGCCGGCGTGCGGGTGGGGAACGCGATCGCGCGCGACCTCGCGCGCCACGGGTTCACCGTCGTCGCGCACTACCGCTCCCACCCGCCCCGCGGCCTGCCCGGCGCGCTCCAGGCGGACCTCGCCGCGCCGGACGGCCCAGCCACGCTCGCGGCCGCGTTCAAGCGCGCCCACCGGCGGCTCGATCTGCTCGTGAACAGCGCCGCGGCGTTCGACGCGCTCCCGCTCGAGGAGACCGACGCCGCCGCGTTCGACTCGCAGATGGATCTCAACGCCCGCGCGCCGCTCCTGCTCGCGCGCGCCCTCGCCCCGCTGCTGCGCCGGGCGCGCGGCGCGATCGTGAACATCGCCGACGTGGGCGGCGGACTCGTGCCGTGGCGCGGCTTCGCCGCCTATTCAGCCTCGAAGGCGGCGCTCGTGCGCCTGACCGAGTGCCTGGCGCTCGAGCTGGCGCCCGAGATCCGGGTGAACGCGGTCGCGCCCGGGACGGTTCTCTGGCCCGAGAGCTATTCCGCGAAGCTCCGGCGGACGCTCACCGCGCGCATCCCGCTCGGGCGGGCGGGTACCCCGTCGGACGTCGCGTCGGCCGTGCGTTTCCTCGCGGAGGCGCCGTTCGTGACGGGCGCGGTGCTCCCTTTGGATGGCGGTCGCCACCTGTCGGGGCGCGTATGACGCCGGTCGCGTCGGTAGTTCGCACCCCGCATTGAAGCGCCCCACCCCCGCTGTTAAACTCTTTGCGTCACGTCAAGCGGGCGGGCGACCATCCCCGCCACGGAGATCTTCGACCCATGGATGCCATCACGCAGACCCCCGTCATCCCCGCCGACGCCGGGATGGACAATCCCGTCAGCCTCACCGCCAAGGCGATCGAGATGGTCAAGGACGCGATGGAGCGCGAAGGCCTCCACGAGTACGGCATTCGCGTCGGCGTCATGGGCGGTGGCTGCGCCGGGTTCCAGTACTCGATGGACTTCGAGAAGGAGCCCCGGGAGGGCGACGTCGCGTTCGAGCAGGATGGCGTGAAGCTCTACGTCGATCCGATGAGCTCCATGTACCTCCAGGGCGTCACGATCGACTACGTCGTCGGCCTGCAGGGCGCCGGGTTCAAGTTCAACAACCCGAACGCGCGCACCACCTGCGGCTGCGGGTCGTCGTTCTCGGCCTGACGCACGCTCCGCGCTGACACACGCCCCGCGCGCCGCGGCGGCGGGCGGGCCCTGATTCGAGGCCGGGGGCCGGGGGAGCCAGGACTTCTCCGGCCCTTCGTGCGCGGGGAGGTGCAGCCAATGCTCGTGCTTCCCCTGAGCCTGTCGAAGGGTCAGCACGATGCTTCGACAGGCTCAGCATGAGCGGACGAGGGAGTCCCATCCGTGCTCGTAGTCAGGAACGCCGTCGTCGGGCCCTTCGCGGCGAACACCTACGTCGTCGCCTGCGATCGCACGGGCGAGGCGATGCTGGTCGACCCGGGCGGCGAGATCCCTCGCGTCCTCGCGCTCGTCCCGCCCGGAGCGCGGGTGACGCGGATCGTCTGCACCCACGGTCACATCGATCACGTCGCGGGCGCCGCGGAGGCCAAGGAGGAGACCGGCGCCCCCCTGTCGCTGCACGCGGGCGACGAGGGCTGGCTCGAGGCGCTCCCGCGACAGGCGGAGATGTTCGGATTCGAGCCCGTGGTCGCGCCCGTCGTCGATCACCGGCCGGCGGACGGGGAGACCTTCCGCGTCGGCGCCTTCGAGGGACGCGTCCTGCACACGCCTGGGCACAGCCCCGGCTCGATCTGCCTCTTCTTCCCCGAGCAGCGGCTGCTCTTCACCGGCGACACCCTGTTCGCGGGCTCGGTCGGACGGACCGACCTCCCGGGCGGCGACTTCGACGCGCTCCACGCGTCGATCCAGGAGAAGCTCTTTCCGCTCGGCGACGACGTACGGTTCCACCCGGGCCACGGGCCGGCGGGCGTCATCGGCGAGGAGCGGCGCTCGAACCCGTTCGTGGGCGAGAAGCCGCGGCGGGGCAGGTTCCTCTGAGCGTCCCGCTTCATCCGACCAGCGGTCGATTCAGCCCCGAGTCCGGGCTCGGGCTCGCTCACGGACCGAGCCGCTACTCCATCGACACGACGCCGAGGATGTTCTGGCCGGCGTCGACGTGCAGCACCTCGCCCGTCACGTTCCGCGCGAGGTCCGAGCAGAGGTAGAGCGCGGCGTTCGCGCAGTCGTCCTGCTCGACGTTGCGGCGCAGCGGCGTCTTCACCGCGTTCTCGCCGAGCATCGAGCGCATCCCCTTGATGCCCGCGGCAGCGAGCGTCTTGATCGGGCCGGCGCTGATCGCGTTGACCCGGATGCCCTCCTGGCCGAGGTCCTCGGCGAGGTAGCGCATCGAGGCCTCCAGCGCCGCCTTCGCGACGCCCATCACGTTGTAGTTCGGAAAGACGCGCTCGCTCCCCAAGTAGGTGAGCGTCACGATGCTGCCGCCTCCGCGCCGTTCCATGAGCGGCGCGGCGCCGCGCGCCAGCGCCACCAGCGAGTAGGCGCTGATGTCCAGCGAGATGCGGAACCCCTCGCGCGTCGTTTCCAGGAACGGCGCCGACAGCTCCTCACGCGGCGCGTAGGCGGCGCCGTGCACCAGGAAGTCGAGGCCGCCGAACTCGCGGTCGATCGCGTCGAACACGCTCGCGATCTGCGAGTCGTCGGTCACGTCGAGCGGCAGGATGAGCGGGTCGGTCAGGGCCTGGGCCAGCTCGCGGACGTTCTCCTCGAGCCGCTC
>DATIDF010000342.1:0-16354 GCA_035456445.1 Anaeromyxobacter sp. | reverse complement strand
CCCGGCGACACGATCTTCGCGATCGGCGCGCTCGTCCTCGGCTGGTTCGTCCTGGGGCTCGGCGCGGGGTGGTCGCTCGAGCGGACCCGCCACGTGGATGAGGGCTCGACGGAGGTGAGCGAAGGCACCGGCGCGGAGGGCCGGGCCTGAGCGGAGCGGGCGGCGACGGTTCGCTGGCGCCGCCCCGGCTGCCGGCGCGCGAGCGCCGATCGTCGCGAACTACGTCAGGAGCTCTTTACCCACACTGCGCCGACCCGCTTGGGCGCGGGCGGCAGCCGCGCGTCCCGATTCTCCGGCTCCGGGATGTTTCGAGGAGGCGGCCGCGTTGACCCCGCGCACGGGTGATCGGGCGGGGCCCCGCCACCCGGCACGGAGGTCGGATGAACACGCGCCTGCTCCTTCTCCTGACTACATTCGCCGCCGGTCCCGCGCTCGCGGCGCCGTCGCAGGTGCACCTCGGCTGGCAGGGGCCAACGGACACCACGATGACGGTGACGTGGCGCTCCACGGCGGCGACGGGCGCCGTCGAGTACGGGAAGGACGGGAACTACGGCCAGGTGCAGGCGGCGGCGTCGGTCGCGTATCAGGGCTCGTACCTGCACGAGGCGCAGGTCACGGGGCTCGCGCCGAGCACGACCTATCACTACCGGTGCGGAGCGCCGGGGGACTGGTCGTTGGACCGCACCTTCACGACCGGCCCTGCGCGGGGCGCGGGCGCGAGCTTCCGGTTCGCGGCGTACGGAGACAGCCGCAGCGACGACGCCGCCCGCGCGAGCGTGCGCGCGGCCGTCGAAAGATCGCAGCCCGCCTTCTCACTCGACTCGGGCGACCTCGTCGATACCGGCGGCACTCAATCCTTCTGGGACCAGTGGTTCGACACGATGGAGCCGCTCATCTCGGTCACGCCGTTCGTGTCGGCGGCCGGCAACCACGACGTGGGGGGCGGCCTCTTCTTCAAGCAGCTCGCGCTCCCGCGTCACGCGCCGAGCGTGGCCGGCTATGACGACGAGGCGTACTCCTCGTTCGACTACGGCAACACCCACTTCGTCGTCCTGTCCACCGAGCCCGCCGGCTCCGCGGGCGACGCGCAGGACTCGTGGCTCGAGGCGGACCTCGCGCGCGCGGCGAGCGATCCCGCAGTCCGCTGGACCGTCGTCGCGTTCCACCGGCCCCCGTACTCCTCCGGCAGCCACGGCAGCGAGGCGGGCCTGCGCGAACGGTGGGGGCCGATCTTCGAGAGGTACGGTGTGGACGTGGTCTTCAACGGCCACGATCATCACTATGAGCGGAGCCACCCGATGGTGGCCGGCCAGCGTGCCCAGCAGGGCGGTGTCACGTACATCGTGACCGGCGGTGCGGGAGCGCCCGTGTACTCCGTGGGCGCGAGCGCATTCACCGCATTCGCGCGCTCGACGCACCACTTCGTCGAGGTGGACGTGGCCCCGAACACGTTCACGCTCGAGGCGCGCGATCCCGACGGCAACGTCTTCGACACGCTCACGCTCACGCACCCCTCGCCCCTCGCGGAGGCGCCCGCCGAGCCCGGGGAGGCTCCAGCCGATCCCGCTGGGTCGCCGGACGGCACGGGGACCCAGATCCCGTCGCCCACGCCACGCGTGGCGTCCGTCGCCGCCGGCTGCGGGCTAGGCGGCGGCGGCGCTGGGGCGCTCACCTCGCTGCTCGCGGCCGTGCTGTTCGCTGCGCGGAGACGCCGCCGATGAGCGCGCCATCCCCACGCGGCCGCTGCGCCCTCCGCCCCACGGCCCGCATGCGGCCGCGCTCCGCCGCGCGCCGCGGTGTCGCCCTCGCGCCCCCCGCGACGGCGGTCGCGAGGGCCTCTGGCAGCGCGCTCCTCCCCGCGGGTGCGCTCGCGTTCGCCCTCTGCTTCGCGTACGCGTTCCTCCGCTACGTCGTCCTGAAGGGCGAGCCGCTCGCGAACGTGCCGCTCTACGTGACGAACAAGGCGGTCGCGCTCTTCGCCATCCTGCTCGTGGCCGCGGCGGCCCGCTCCCGCGCTCCCTGGCGGCGCGTGGCGCGCGCCGCGGGCCTGTTCGCAGCGGCGCTGCACGGGCTCGCGTCGGTCGTGCTGCTGAGCCCCGCCTATCTCCCGAAGCTCCACGTGCCTGGCGGCCGGCTGGGCGGGTCGGCCGAGCTCGCCGTGATCTGCGGCGTCGCCGCGCTCGTCGTTCTCGCGTGGCTGAAGCTCGCGCGGCCCGCCATGCTCTCGCCGCGCTCGGCGCGGTGGGCGGCGCACGGCGCCATAGCGCTCGTGGGGGTGCATTGCGCGGCGCTCGGGGCGCACGGGTGGCTCGAGCCGGCGCGCTGGCCGGGCGGTCTACCCCCGCTCACGCTCCTCGGCGCGCTCGCGGCGGCGGTCGGGCTCGCGGCGGCGCCGTTCGCCGGGCGGCGTCGCGTCGGGGCGCTCCCGTCGCGCACGTCGGACGCGGGACCGCGGCCGCTGCACGCCCCGCGCTGACGCGCGCGGCGCTCTGCGCTCCGGGTCTGATCCTCGCGCTCCCGCCCGTGCGCGCTGGGCTCTTACCGCTCCTCGTCCTCGTGTGGCAGCACGGCGCCGAGATCCTGCTCGCGCACGCCCGCGCCGGCCGGCGGGGCCGAGAACCCCTCGTGTGGCGCCACGTGCACGACCTCCTCGCCGTGCTCGGGCCGGTCCTCGTCGTCCCGATCGCCGCCCGTCCGCGTCGGCGAGCCGTGAAGGTCGCGGCGATCGACGCGCCCGCGTCGCAGCGGATCGGGCCGCGCCGAGGCGATCCCCGGCTCGAGCTCGGCGGGGCTCTTCACCTCCTGGACCTGCGGGACGCGCCTCGGCCGCGAGCGCGCCGCGCCCGCGCGCCCCTCTCCGCGGAGGAGCGACGGCCTGGCGCCGCGCCCGACCAGCGCCGCGGCCTCGCGGAGATCGGCTCGGCGAGCCTCGCCCGTGTCGCCGAGCACGCGACCGAGCAGCGACGCACCCGCGAGCCCCGCTGGGATGCGCAGGAGTCCGCCACGGAAGAGCGCGCGGGCGACGAGGAACGCGCCCGCGGCGCCGGCCGCGAGCCGGTAGCCCGGTGAGGAGATCGGCAGGACGACGCCGCGAGGCCGCCGACGCGGTCCGGCACCCTCGAGCGCGCGCACGTCCGCGGTCTCGTGCGGCTCGAGCCGGTCCTGCACCCGCCGCACGCCGCGCACCGCGCGCACGGCGGAGAGGATCTGGTGGTGCTCGGCGCGGAGCACCGGTCCCGCCAGCTCGATCGCGCCGTCGCGCGCGCTCACGCGGATGGCGTGGGCGTGAGACGTCAGGTGCCCGAGCCGCGCTCGGACGCGCTCCGCGAGCACCTCGTCGCCGGGACGCTCCGGCGTGAGGCGTGCCCGTGCCTCGTGCGCCGCCCCCGCAGCGCGGTGCCCGAGGTCGCGCGCGCCGCTCTCGAGGAACCCCTCCGCCTCGTGCAGCGCACGTCCCGCGCGCTGCGCGAGCTCGCCTCGTCGGCGCGGGTCGATCATCCACGCGGCCCCGGCGCCGGCCGCGACCACGCCGAGCCCCCCCATCACCCACGCGCCGCTGAACCCGCGGCGTCCTCGACTGCGCCAGCCCATCGGACCCTCCCGCGCGACCTGCGAGATCCTAACCACGGCGCTTGCCGCGCCGCACCGCGGTCTGGATGCCCTCCTGAGCGCGCCCAACGCGGCCCCGGTGGGCTCGAGAACGTGAGGCGCCCGGCCGCCGGGTCATTGTCCGATGTCCCCCGGGTCCTCGCCGTAGAGGATCGGATGGTCGGGGGGCTCGCCATGGAGCTCCGGCACCTCCTCCGCGGAGGTGCCCCGCGGTGGCGAGATGTCGGGCTCGTCGCCTCGCCGGCCAGGCACCACTCCGGGGCGCGGGGGCGCGTTCGAGCCTGTCCCCTCCTCGCGCCCGGGCGTTCGTCCCTCATGCTCCGGGGTGCCGGGGATGCTCACGTCCGCGGGAGCGTGCACCCCTCCCGCGGGCACGCTCGCCCCCCCGGCCTCACGCCGCTGCGCCGCCCGCGCGGCTGCCGCCGCCGCCTCGTCGGTCCACTCGTTGTTCGCCATGAACGGACGATGCGCATCAGCGCGCCTCGTGGGCGACGCGGAGGGCGGCGGCGGCGCGCGCTCGTTACGTTATCCCTTCCCGGCGAGCCGACCGAGGAGGGCCCATGTTGCGCGCCACGCAGGATGTCGTGCAGATCCGGCGGTGGTCCGAGGCGAAGGGTGGACGCCCGTGCCGCGACGAGGCGAACGGGCGGCTCGACATCGCGCTGCCCGGCGTGCCCTGCACGGCGCGCGAGGTCGGCTGGGACGAGTTCGAGGCGACCTTCTGCGTCCTGGGCTGCGTGTTCGTATATGACGACGCGCCTGGCGCTGACCGCCTGTTCGTGGGAACCCCCGAGGCGGCGCGCGCCTGGATGGCCCGCAGCCCCGGTGTACACGCCCGGCCCTGAGGGCGGCCTCGGGAGAGCTCGTCGTCAGGTCCGGTCGAGCGCTCGCGCGGCCGCACGGATGAGCGGCTGCGCCGACACGGACTCGCCCGTCGCTCCCTTCATCCACACGTCGGGCGCGAGCGCGCCCTGCACCGTGATCCGCTCGATCTCCTCTCCGAGCCGGGTGCCCGCCGGCAGGCGCTCGAGGTGCTCCTCGAGCTGCGCCGCGATGAGATGGCCGATGGGATAGTCCGGCAGGTAGAGCAGGTTCGAGACCATGTGCGAGTAGACGGCGAGGAGCGTCACGTCGCGGGCGCCGAACACCGGCGCGTACCAGCGGTTCCACACCTCCCGCGCGATCCCGAGCGTCGCCTCGCGCAGCTGCGCCGGCGTCGCCCGCGGGTGGTCGTACATCCAGTGCCACACGCCGACGTCGACGAGCGCCACGCCGGCGATCTCGAACGTCGCCCAGAGATCGTTCAGGGCGAGGAGGCGTCTCGCGTCGGCGGACGGCGGCGGGAGCCCGAGCACCTCGAGGTCGCGCGCCTGGAACACGAACGCGATCGCCTCGGTGAACGCGGTGTTCGGCACGCCGCGGAGCAGCGTGTGGTCCACGCCGTAGAGCGAGAACACCTGCTCGACGTTGTGCCCGAGCTCGTGGATTGCGATGTTGAAGCCCTTGTAGTCCATTCCGGACGGGCCGACGCGCGTGCGTAGGTGGGCCTGGTCGCCGCGCCGGGCCGCCTCGAGCGCGTGGCCGGAGCCGCGCGCCGGATCGACGGCGATCCGGGCCGTGAGGAAGCGGGCCTTCTCCTCCGAGAACCCGAGCCGCTGCAGCGTGGCCGGCAGCTCCTTGGCGAAAGCTGCCGCGGTCGGGTAGCGGCTCCGCGTCAGGCGATCGAGGTCCGCCTCGGAGCGCTCGACGCGCGGCTTGAACCCCGCGTACCAGATGTCGAACGGCTCGAGCGCGCGGCCGAGCCGCTCCTCGATGACCTTCGCGATCCGCGGGATCTCCGGCGCGCCCAGCACCTCCTCGAGCATCGCCACGACGCGCGCCTCCGGGATCTCCCGTTCCAGCTCGAACTTGCGCGCGATGTGCGTCGGCGCCGAGGGCGAGTACGGGTCGGCGGCCTTCACCGCGCGGAAATTCGCGAGGATCTTCGCGTAGCGTGCGTCCGGCTCGCGCGCCGCGGGCACCGCCGCGCGCGGCCTCGCGCCGCCCTCGATCGTCTCCGCGGGCGCGGGCCGGACCTCGTTCGTGAACGGGTCCCAGTCGACGCTGGGGTCGTTCACCACCGCCGCCGGGATCGTCTGGCTCACGATCCGCTCCATCGACTTTGCGATCACGCGCTGCCGCGCGAGGCCGTCCGGCTGCGCGTACTGCGCCTTGATCTCGTCGCGCAGGTTCCAGTGCGAGAGGAGCCGCTTCCCCTGGGGGAAGAGGCGCCGTCCGTCCTCCGCGAGGACGTGATGCATGAACAGGTTGTAGTCGGCGATGTAGAGGTCGGCGTCCGCGGACGCCCGGGCGATGCCCTGGTTCACCGCCGCGGGCACGCGCCTCGCGAACCGGTTCGCGAGGCGCGCCTCCGCCCACTCACGCCGGGACCAGCGCTCGCCGTGCGCGAGCCGCTCGTCGAGCGAGGTGAGCGGGAAGTTCAGCAGCGCGACGAAGGCGATCTTCTCCGCGAACAGATCGTCGATCGTGTGGGCGGCGGCGTCGTGGGCGGCGAGCAGCGCGTCCACGGGACGCATCGGTCCCTCGTCGAGCTGCGCGTAACGCGACAGCTCCCGGTAAACCTCGAGCGCGTGCCCGTCGAGCGCCTCGAACGACGCCTCGAGCCGTGCGAACGTCGCGTCGAGCGCCTCGCCCCGCGGCAGGAAGTGCCCGCCGCAGAACGCCTCGAACGCCTTCGCATCGCCGTCCCCCGGGCGCCAGAACGCGGCGGCCTGTGCGACGCCACGCTCGGCCCGGGCGCGCTCGACGTCCCCGTGCTTCGCGGCGAGCGCCGCGACGGCGCGGGCGGCGGCAGGACGGAGCGCCCGGGGCGGAGGAGGGGTCGTGGGGCGGGCGGGCGGAGTGGCGAGGGCCATGAGCGCGACCACGGTCGCGGCGGTGGGCAGCATGCGCGGGAATCTAACGCTCGGTGGAGATTCGTGAAACAGGCGAGGGGGTCGAGGCCGAGGCCGTCCCTCGACTTCGCTCCGCCGCTCCCGCGGCTTCGCTACGCTCGGGATGAGCCATTCGACCGGACGCGGGGATTGCGCCCACCACCGCCCGTTGACGTCCCGGCCCCTCGGGGTTAACCGTCCGCCCCCATGCGCGCGACGAGCCGGCCCCTCACCGTGGTCTCACTGCTCCTCGGCATGTTCCTCGCGGCGATGGAGATGACGGTCGTCTCGACCGCGATGCCGACGGTGGTGAGCGAGCTCGGCGGGCTCGCGCTCTACGCCTGGGCCTTCGCTGCGTACATGCTCACCGCGACCGTCACCGTCCCCATCCACGGCAAGCTCGCCGACCTCCATGGCCGCAAGCCCGTGCTCATCGCGGGGACCGCGCTGTTCCTCGTGGGTTCGAGCGGGTGTGGCTTCGCTGGGAGCATGGGCGCCCTCATCGCCTGGCGCGCCGTCCAGGGGCTCGGCGCGGGCGCGATCCAGCCGGTCGGGCTCACGATCATCGGCGACCTGTTCGAGCTTCGCGAGCGCGCGCGTATGCAGGGCATCTTCGGCGCGGTGTGGGGCATCGCCGGCCTCGTGGGGCCGGTGCTCGGGGGCGCCATCGTCCACACGCTCGGGTGGCGCTGGATCTTCTGGGTGAACCTTCCGTTCGGGATCGCGAGCGCCGCCGTGCTCGCCGTCGCCTACCACGAGCGGCCGGAGCGGCACCCACACCGGCTCGATCTCGGCGGCGCGGCGCTCCTCGCCCTCGCGGTCGTGGCGCTCCTCGCGGCGGCGCGTTCGCGCTCGGTGGCGATCGCCGCGCTGCCCGTCTCCGCGATCGCGCTCGCCGCCCTCTTCCTCGTCGAGCGGCGCGCTGCCGAACCGCTCATCCCGCTCGATCTCTTCGCGCAGCGGGTGATGGCGGTGTCCTCCGCGACCGGCGCGCTGCTCGGCGCCGCGATGCTCGCGATGGTGACGTACGTGCCGCTGTGGGTGCAGGGGGTCCTCGGCGCGTCGCCTACCGCGGCGGGCGCGGCGATCGCCCCGATGGCGGTCGGCTGGCCGCTCGCGAGCACGGTGGCAGGCCGGCTCTTGCCGCGCCTCGGCTACCGGCGGCTCCTGCTCGGCGGCCTCACGACCAGCGCGCTCGCGGGCGCAGCGCTCGCGCTCCTGCTCCGGCCCGGCGCGAGCGTCCTCGTGCCCCAGGCGCTCACGTTCGCGTACGGGGTCGGGCTCGGGCTCGCGAACACGCCGCTCATCCTCGCGGTCCAGACGAGCGTGCCGTGGAGTCGCCGCGGAGTCGCGACCGCGAGCACGATGTTCTTCCGCACCATCGGCGGCACGCTGTCGGTGGGCGTCCTCGGCGGCGTGCTCGCCGCCGGTCTCGGCCGGGCGGGCACCGCGCCCGGGATCGCAGAGCGGCTGCTGGGCGCGGAGCGCGCGACGCTCGCCCCGACCGAGGTCGCTGCGGTGGGCGCCGCCCTGCAGGGCGCCATGGGGATCGTCTTCTGGAGCGTCGCCGGCATCGCCGCGACGGCGCTCCTCGTGGCGACGCGCTTTCCGCGGGTGGCGCTGGAGGCGCCGGCCGCGGTCGCGCGCGCCGGGAGTGGAGAACAGACGGAGGGCTGACCTTCGAACGCCGCGCTACGCGCGCTTCGCCGCCGAGAGGCCGCGCTCGAGATCGGCGAGGAGGTCGTCGGCGCTCTCGATGCCAGCGGAGACGCGGATCAGCCCGTCCGCGATCCCGAGCGCCTCGCGCGTCTCCCTCGGCACCGACGCGTGCGTCATTATCGCCGGGTGCTCGATGAGGCTCTCGACCCCGCCGAGCGACTCCGCGCACGCGAAGATCCGCACGTTCTCGAGGAACGCGCGAGCCGCATCCAGGCCGCCGCGGATGACGAAGGTCAGCATGCCCCCGAACCCGGTCATCTGCCGCTGCGCGAGCGCGTGCTGCGGGTGGGAGGGGAGGCCCGGGTAGGTGACGCGCTCCACCTGTGGGTGGCCCTCGAGGAAGCGCGCGACGGCGAACGCGTTCTCGGCGTGGCGCTCCATGCGCACGTGAAGGGTCTTCAGCCCGCGCAGCACGAGGAAGCTGTCGAGCGGCGACGGCACACCCCCGACCGCGTTCTGCAGGAACTTGATCCTGTCGTGCAGCTCGGGGTCGTTCGTCACGACCGCGCCGCCGATCACGTCGGAGTGCCCGTTCAGGTACTTCGTCGTCGAGTGGGCGACGACGTCGATCCCGTGGGCGAGCGGCCGCTGGAAGTACGGCGTCGCGAACGTGTTGTCGACGACCGTCCGCGCGCCGTGCGATCGCGCGATCGCCGCCACCGCGGCGAGGTCGACGATCTTCAGCATGGGGTTCGTCGGGCTCTCGATCCAGACGAGCCTCGTGCGCGGCGTGAGCGCGCGCTCGACGTTCGCAGGGTCGCTCATGTCCACGTACGAGAACGAGAGCCCGTGGCGCCGGTACACCTTGTCGAAGATGCGGAACGTCCCGCCGTACACGTCGTCGGAGGCGACGACGTGATCGCCCGCCTCGAGGAGGTGAAGGATCGCGTCGGTCGCGGCGAGCCCCGACGCGAAGGCGAGGCCGTGGCGCGCGCCCTCGAGGGCGGCGAGGCAGTCCTGTAGCGCGTGCCGCGTGGGGTTCTGCGTGCGCGAGTACTCGTAGCCCTTGTGAACGCCCGGGCTCTCCTGCACGTAGGTCGAGGTGAGGTACACGGGCGTCATGATCGCGCCCGTGGTCGGGTCCGGGGACTGGCCCGCGTGGATCGCGAGGGTCTCGAACGAAAGCTTCCGGTCGTCCATGTTTGCCTCGGGGTCGGGGCCTCGACTTCGCTCCGCCGCTGACGACGGCGTCGCGGAGCCTGTCCTGAGCGTAGCGGCCGCAGGCAGCGAAGTCGAAGGGCGCGGGAGGAACGCCTCGTCGGAGCCGGGTCGGGGGACTACTTCAATCGCTCCCCCAGGAACTCGATGAGGTCGATCTTCGTGAGGATGCCGGTCACCCGATCGCCCTCCTTCACCACCGCCACGTGATCGTCGTTGAAGATGTCGCGCAGCCGGCCGACCGGCGTGTCCGGGCCGACGACGCCCTGCACCGGCTGGACGAGCGGCTCCACCTGCTCCGACAGCCGGTGCTTCCCCTCGATGAGGAAGTTCAGGAGGTCGTACTCGTGGATCATCCCGATGGCGCGGCCCGCCTCGTCGACGACCGGCATCTGCGAGATGTCGTGCTCCTTCATCGCCTTGACGACCACCTCGACCTTGTCCGTCTTGCGCGCGGTGATCACCTCGCCGCGACGCCGGCCGAGCACGTCCTTCACGGTGGCGCTCGCGACCGGCTCGGCGCCCTCGAGCGCGAAGCCGTTGTCCCGCATCCACTCGTCCGAGAAGATCTTGGAGATGTAGGCCCGGCCGCCGTCGGGGAGCGGCACGACGATCGTCTTCCCCTTGCCGAGCTCGCGCGCGAGCTGGACGGCCACGTGGACCGCGGACCCGGAAGAGCCGCCGCCGAAGATCCCCTCCTCGCGGGCGAGCCGGCGCGCCATCGTGAACGACTGCTGATCGTTCACCTGGCGGACGTCGTCGAGGACGGAGAGGTCCATCGCCCCGCACATCATGTCCTCGCCGATCCCCTCGACCTTGTAGACGTGCGGCTGCGAGAGCTTCCCGGTCTTGAACATGGAGTGATAGACGGAGCCGATCGGATCGACGCCGACGTTCAGGATCTTCGGGTTCCGCTCCTTGAAGTACTTCCCGCACCCGCTCATCGTGCCGCCGGTGCCGAGCCCCGCCACGAACGCATCGAGCTGGCCGCCGGTCTGCTCCCAGATCTCGGGCGCCGTGAGCCGGTAGTGCGCCTCGATGTTGTCGGGGTTGTGGTACTGGTTCAGGTAGAAGCTGTTGGGCGTCTCTGCCGCGATGCGCTTCGCGACCGAGTAATAGCTGTCCGGCGAGTCGGCGGGCACGTTCGTCGGCGTCACGATCACCTGGGCGCCGAACGCCTTCAGCGTGTCCTGCTTCTCCTTCGACATCTTGTCCGGCATCGTGAAGATGCAGCGGTAGCCCTTCACCGCCGCGGCGATGGCGATCCCGACGCCGGTGTTCCCGCTCGTGTTCTCGACGATCGTGCCGCCCCGGCGGAGCAGTCCGGCCTTCTCCGCCTTCTCGATGATGTGGACCGCCATGCGGTCCTTGATGGAGCCGCCCGGGGTCAGGTACTCGAGCTTGACGAGCACGGTCGCGTCGTCGGGGCCGACGAGCTTCTTGAGCCGCACGAGCGGCGTGTGGCCGATCGCGGAGAGGACGTCGTCGTGGTAGGGCATGGGCGCTCCGTGCGGCCGCCGCGCCGCGGCAGATCGGCCGGTGACCGCGCGTTATAGGCAGGCGGTTCCGGCCGCGTCAACGCGGCGAGCCGTTCACGGAAGCGCGAGGAGACACGACCCGGATGAACGATCCCCAGACGGAAGCTCGCGTGCGCGGCGCGGTCGCGCGCGCGACGGGCGGCGACACCGCCGGCGCGCCGGTGCGCCGACTCGCGGGTCACGCGTCGCTGCGGAGCTACTGGCGTGTGGGCGCCCCGCCGGCGTCGCACGTCGTGATGGTGCTCCCGCCCGACGCGAAGCCCGAGGAGGTGACCAAGGGGGGAGCGCCCGCCGAGAGCCCGTTCGTCGACGTGCAGCGCTACCTCTCCGGGCTGGGCGTCCGGGTCCCACGCATCCTCTCGTTCGACGAGGCGGAGGGGCTCATGGTCCTCGAGGACCTCGGCGACGAGATGCTCGAGACCCGGCTCCTCGCCGGCGACGCGCCCGAGCCGCTCTACGAGCGCGCCATCGACCAGCTCGCGCGGCTGCGCGCCGCCGCGGAGGCCCGGCCGACCGGGTCGGTCGCGTTCACGCGCAGCTTCGACCACGACCTCTACCGCTGGGAGCTCGACCATTTCCGCGAGTGGCTGCTCGAGGCCTGGAAGGGCGCGTCGCTCTCCGCGGGGGAGCGGGCGGTGGTGGATCGCGAGTTCGACCGGATCGCCCGCGCGCTCGACGCCGAGCCGAAGGGCTTCACGCATCGTGACTATCAGTCCCGGAACCTGATGGTGCTGCCCGGCGGCGAGCAGGTCGTGATCGACTTCCAGGACGCGCTCCTCGGCCCGCGCCAGTACGACCTCGTCGCGCTCCTGCGCGACAGCTACGTCGAGCTCGAGGCCGGGTTCGTGGAGGCGATGCTCCGCCGTTACCTCCACCGCCTCGCCGCCGAGGGCGGGCCGCGCCTCGAGTACGGCCCGTTCCGCGAGGTGTTCGACCTGCTCACGATCCAGCGGAAGCTCAAGGACGCCGGCCGCTTCGTCTTCATCGATCGGGTGAAGGGGAACCCGGGCTTCCTCGTCTCCATCCCGGCCTCGCTCCGCTACGTGCGCGAGGCGTTCGCGCGCCGGCCGGATCTCGTCGAGCTGCACGAGGTGCTCGCGAGGCACGTGCCCGAGCTGCGCTGATCGTCTTCCTCGCGGGCGCTGTCGCGCACGGCCGGGGCCTTCGTCCCGCGAATTACTCTGGGTCGGGTGAACGGGGTCGGGTCGAACGCGTCCCCGAACTGCTCCGGGTTCCTCTTGACGCTCCCCGGGAGGGCACCCGGGGGCGAGGCGCACCCTGAGCGGCGGAATGCCGCGGCATCGGAAGCTCTTGAGATCCCGGGCTCTTTCCGCGATCTGGCTCACGCGCTCGCGGCACGGCCGCCGCAATGTGCGCCGCGGCCGGCGACGACGCGCCGCGCGGGAGCTCACGTGAAGAACCTCGGCATCGGAACACGGCTCGGGACCGCGTTCGCCGTCCTCTGCGCCTTCCTCCTCGGCGTGGGGGGGCTCGGGCTCTTCGCCCTGTCCCGCACGAGCGCCGCGACCGAGACCATCACCCGGGAGCTCTACGTGAAGGCCGGGTACGCGCGCGGACTCGGCCACATGGCCATGGAGATCCGCATCGGTCTCGGCGACCTGCTCACCGCGGAGGGCGATGGTCAGGCACGGGCAGCGATCGCGACGATCGACGAGCACCGGGTGGCGGCCGCCGAGGCGCTGGCCGCGCTCGAGGCGATGCCGGACCTTCACGTGGCCGAGCGCCGGGAGCTCGCGGAGCTACGAGCCGTCCTGCCGCAGATCGAGAGGCTGCACGAGGGCGTCGAGGAGCTCCTCGCGAAGGGAGAGCGCGCGGAAGCGGCGCGCGCCGCGCGCGCCGAGGTCTTCCCGATCCTCGAGCGCCTCGAGGCCTCCTGCGACCGGCTCGTCGCCGAGACCGAGCGGGAGGTCGCGAGCGGGGCCGAGGACGCGGCGGCGGTCCACCGCCAGGCGCGCGACGTGATGCTCGCGCTCGTGGCGCTCGCGGTCCTGCTCGCCGCCTCCGTCGCGGCCCTCGTGACGCGCTCCATCACGGTGCCGCTCGCGCAGGCGGTGGCGGTCGCGCGGCGGGTCGCCGAGGGCGATCTCACCGCCACCATCGCCGTCGATCGGCGCGACGAGGTGGGTCAGCTCCAGCGCGCCATGGCGACGATGACCTCGCGCCTCGCGCAGGTCATCGGCGAGGTCCGCGCCGGCGCGGAAGCGCTCTCGGGCGCGTCCGCCCAGGTGTCCGAGACGTCGCAGGCGCTCTCGCAGGGCACCGGAGAGCAGGCTGCGAGCGTCGAGGAGACGACGAGCTCGCTCGAGGAGATGAACGCGTCGATCGTCCGGAACGCCGAGAGCTCGGCGCACACCGGCGAGGCGGCGCAGCACGGCGCGAAGAACGCGGAGGAGGGCGGCACGGCGGTGCGCGAGACGGTCGAGGCGATGCGGGCGATCGCCGAGCGGATCTCGATCATCGAGGAGATCGCGTATCAGACGAACCTGCTCGCGCTGAACGCGGCGATCGAGGCGGCGCGCGCGGGCGATCACGGGAAGGGGTTCGCCGTCGTCGCGACCGAGGTGCGCAAGCTCGCGGAGCGCTCGCAGAAGGCTGCGAAGGAGATCGGGGCGATGGCCACGACGAGCGTCGACGTCGCGGAGCGCTCCGGGTCGCTCATCTCGGCGCTCGTCCCGGCGATCCAGCGCACGGCGGAGCTCGTGCAGGAGGTCGCGGCCGCCTCGGAGGAGCAGGCGGCGGGCGTGGAGCAGGTCTCGCGCGCGATGGCGGTCGTCGATCAGGTGACCCAGCGGAACGCTTCGGCCGCGGAGGAGCTCAGCTCGACCGCGGAGGAGATGGCGTCCCAGGCGGAGGCGCTCCAGCAGCTCACGGCGTTCTTCCGCGTCGCCGGACTCGGGGCGCCGCCTCCCGCTGCGCCGCGGACCGCGCCGGCGAGGCCCGCCGCGCCCGCGGAGCCGAGGCGCGCAGCCGTCCGTCGCGCGAGCGCCCCGCCCGCGCTGCCTGCCGCCGCCGCCGAAGACGCCGGAAGGGCGGTGGGGGCGGCCGACCTCGTCGCGGCGTCCGCCTCGCGCGACAGCGACTACCGCCGGTTCTAGGAGCGCGCCGGTGGTGAGCCCCTCCGGCATGAACGAAAAGACCGCGGCCGACGCCCTCGAAGGGACGCCGGCCGCGGCTCGGACGACCAGACGCTACTCGGCGCCGACGCCGAGGTACGTGCGGAGCTTCTCGTCCTCGAACTTCTCCTGCGCCTCGCGCTCGGGCGTGAGGAGCGAGACGAGGATGCCGACGGCGAAGGCCGCAGACATCGAGAAGATGGCCGGGTTCTTCATCGGGAAGAGCGCGTGCTCGAACTTGAACACGTCGACCCACACGGTCTTGGAGAGCACGATCATCGCGCAGGAGGTGAAGGCGCCGACGAGGATCGACCAGACCGCGCCCTGCGTCGTGAACCGCTTCCAGATGATGGACATGAGCAGCGCGGGGAAGTTCGCGCTCGCGGCGATCGCGAACGCGAGGCCGACCATGAACGCGACGTTCTGGCCCTTGAAGAGGATGCCGAGGCCGACCGCGCAGACGCCGAACACGATCGTCGCGATCTTCGCCGCCTTGACCTGCTCCTCCTCGGTCGCCTTGCCGTTCTTGATGACGTTCACGTAGATGTCGTGCGAGTAGGCGGACGCGCCGGCGAGGGTGAGGCCGGCGACCACGGCGAGGATCGTCGCGAAGGCGACCGCGGCGATGAAGCCGAGGAAGGCCGTCCCGCCGAGGAGCTCGGCGACGAGCGGCGCGGCCATGTTGCCGCCCTTGTCGATGCTCAGGATGAAGCTGCGGCCGCCCGGCGTGAGGACCGACGCGCCGAAGCCGACGATCGGGATGATGATGTAGAAGTAACCGATGAGGCCCGTGGCGTAGAGCACGGACTTACGCGCCGCCTTCGCGTCCGGCACCGTGTAGAAGCGCATCAGGATGTGCGGCAGGCCGAGGAGCCCGAACATGAGCGCGAGGCCGAGCGAGATGCCCTCGATCGGGCTCGCCACGATCCCGCCCGGCTCGAGCGCGACCTGGCCGTACTTCGCGACGACGGCGGAGTACAGGTTGCCGGGGTTGAAGCCGAACTTCGCGAGCACGAGGATCGTGAGGAGCGTCACGCCGAACAGGAGCAGGCCGGCCTTGATGATCTGCACCCAGGTCGTCGCGAGCATGCCGCCGAAGAGCACGTAGGCGAGCATGACCACGCCGACGATGAGCTCGGCGTACTCGTACTTGAGCCCGAACATGAGCTGGATGAGCGCGCCGGAGCCGACCATCTGGGCGATCGTGTAGAAGAGCACGGTCAGGATGCCGCCGATCGCGGCGGCGATGCGCACCGGCTTCTGGCGCAGCCGGAACGCGACCACGTCGGCGAACGTGAACTTGCCGAGGTTCCGCAGCGGCTCGGCCACGAGGAACATGAGCGCGGGCCAGCCGACGAGCCAGCCGGTCGCGTAGATCATGCCGTCGTAGCCCTTGAGCGCGACCATGCCGGAGATGCCGAGGAAGGACGCCGCGGACATGTAGTCGCCCGCGAGCGCGAAGCCGTTCTGCAGCGCGGAGACGCTGCGCCCGGCGGCGTAGAACTCGGAGGAGGTCTTCGTCTTCCGCGCCGCGAAGTAGGTGATGACGAGCGTCACCGCGACGATGATGAAGAAGAAGAAGATGGACATCAGCGAGGGGGAGCCGAGCGAGGTCTGCATCTGCTCGCCGGCCGCCGCGGCCGCGGGGGCAGCTTGCCCGAGGAGGACGGCCTGGATCGCGTCGATCGAGGTCATTGTATTTCCTGTAGGTGAAGAGGGCTACTTACTTCCGGAGCTGCGAGCGGAGCCGCTCGACCTCGGGGTCGTACGACTTGTTCGCCCAGGCCACGTAGATCGCGGTGAGCACGAACGCGATCACGATCGCCCCGAGGCCCAGCGGGATCGCGAGCGTGGTGACCTCGCCGATCTTGGTGTTGACGAGCGCCTTGTTCGTCGCGACGAGCAGGATGAACCCGTAGTAGCTCACGAAGAGCATCGCGAGCAGGATCATGCTCACGCTCCAGCGCTTCTTCACGAGCCGCTTGAAGTCGCTCGACTCGATCACTTCGTGCGCGCTCTTGGACGCACGCCCGTCGCGCTTCAGGTGGGATGCCGTTTCCGCCATCTTCTTCCTCCGCTTCGTGGGTGCACCGGCGCGACGAAATCTGTTCGCCCGGAGCGGTTTGTCGCATTCGACGCTCGGCCATCCACGCGCGAGCAACGTGAGCGAGAGCCTAGCGCAAGAGTTTGCGTGATGGACAGCGGCGAACGGGTATTTGCGCGCAAAATGATCGCGCGCTCGGCTCCACTTTGACCCAGTATC
>DATIDF010000341.1:0-3039 GCA_035456445.1 Anaeromyxobacter sp. | reverse complement strand
CGGCCGATCCGCGTCGCATCGCTTCGTTGCTCCTCCCTCACATCCTCTTCTGGGAGCCGCGCACAGCGGCGCCTCGAGGGTGTGTTCGGTCGTCGCGCCTCGCGCTGCTCGCGTCTCGGCCGCCTGGCTCGGTCCGGGGATTGATTCACGACCTCTAGCGCGCCCGTGCAGGTCGGCACACACTGACACCGGAGGTGAACGTGACGCTGCGCACTGCCGCCCTCTCCCTGTCCCTCGCCCTCACCTCGCCCGCGCTCGCCGCGCCGGCCGGGGGCGACGTCCTCGCCTTCCCGGCCGTGGAGCGAACCCTCCCGAATGGCCTCCGGGTCATCGTCGTCCGGACCGGCTTCCCCGACCTCGTGTCGGTCCAGATCCCGATCCAGACCGGCTCGCGGAACGAGGTCGAGCCGGGGAAGTCCGGCTTCGCCCATTTCTTCGAGCACATGATGTTCCGCGGGACGAAGGCGTACCCGCCCGACGCCTACCAGGCGATCGTCACGCGGATCGGCGCGCGCCAGAACGCGTACACCTCGGACGACGTCACGAACTACCACCTGACGTTCGCCAAGGACGATCTCGAGAAGGTCCTCGAGCTCGAGGCGGACCGCTTCATGAACCTCGACTACTCCGTCGCCGCGTTCAAGACGGAGTCTCGCGCGATCCTGGGCGAGTACGACAAGAACGCCTCGAACCCGCTGCGCAAGCTCGAGGAGGTCCAGCGCGACAGCGGCTTCCGCGCCCACCCCTACAAGCACACGACGATGGGCTTCCTCGCCGACATCGAGGACATGCCCAACCAGTACGAGTACTCGAAGACGTTCTACGCGCGCTGGTACCGGCCCGAGCACGCGACCATCGTCGTGGCGGGCGACGTCGATCCGGCGAAGGTGCTCCCGCTCGTCGAGCGGTACTTCGGGAAGTGGAAGCGCGGGGCGCACCGGGTCGAGATCCCGCGCGAGCCGGCGCCGCAGGGCCCGGTGTACGCACACGTCCCATGGACGACGCCGACCCTGCCGTGGGTCGCGGTCGCGTTCCACGGGCCGGCATTCTCGGACGTGCAGAAGGACTGGGCGGCGGTGGACCTCCTCTTCGATCTCCATTTCGGCGAGACGAGCGAGCTCCACGAGCGGCTCGTCGTCGAGGAGCAGAAGGTCGACGCGCTGTTCGCGGACTCCGGCGGGAACGTGGACCCGGGGCTCGTGACGGTCTACGCGCGGCTCAAGTCCTCCGCCGACGCCGTGTACGTTCGCGACGAGATCCTGCGCACGTTCGCGCGCGCCCGCGCCGAGCCTCCGCCGCCGCGACGGCTCGCCGAGCAGAAGGCACATCAGCGGAACGCGTTCCTGCGCGGCCTCGACTCGACCGACGCGATCGCCGGGATGATCGCGCGGTACGCGATGTACGACCGGTCGCATCGGACGGTGAACCGGCTGTTCCGCACCTACGCCGCGCTCACGGAGGACGACCTCCTCGCCGCCGCGCGCAGGTACTTCACGGACGAGCGGCTGGTCGTGACGACGCTCTCCAAGGATCCTCTCCCCGCCGGCATCGAGAGGGCGCCCACGCTCACCGCCCTCGCCGGCTCGACGGGAGGCGCGAGCGGCGCGGAGGCCCCGGCGGTGCCGGTGATCGCGGTCCCGTCGAAGCTGCCGGTCGTGACGTTGAAGCTCGTGTTCGAGGCGGGCAGCGCGCGCGATCCGAAGGGCAAGGAAGGACTCGCCGGGCTCGCCGCGGCGATGCTCGCGGACGCCGGCTCCCGCCGCCTGCGGATCGACGAGATCCGCGACGCGCTCCACCCGCTCGCCGCGAGCTTCGAGGCGCAGGTGGACAAGGAGCTCGTGACGCTCACCGGGACTTTCCCGAGGGACGGCTGGGAGCGGTTCGCGGACGTCGCCCTCCCGCAGCTCACCCTCCCCGGCTTCCGCGAGGAGGACTTCCGGCGCGTGAAGGACGACCAGCTGAACGCGCTCGTCCAGGATCTCCGCGAGACGAACGACGAGGAGCTCGGCAAGGAGCGGCTCCAGGCCAACGTCTTCGCGGGCACGCCCTACGGCCATCCGGCGCTCGGCACGGTCGAGGGGCTGCGCGCCGTGACGCTCGAAGACGTGAAGGCGTTCGTGCACGCCCACTACACGCGCGCCAACGTCGTCGTCGGGCTCGGCGGCGCCGCGCCCCCGCCGCTGCGAGCGAGGGTGGAGGCCGAGCTCGCGAAGCTCCCCTCCGGCGAGAAGCTCGCGCCGACGCAGGTCGCTGCCCGCCGCCCGAAGGGCCTCGAGGTGGAGATCGTGGAGAAGGACACACGCGCCGTGGCCGTCTCGTTCGGCCACCCCATCGACGTGGTGCGCGGGCGCCCCGACTTCGTCGCGCTCTGGCTCGCGAAGACCTGGCTCGGCGAGCACCGCTCCTCGAGCTCGCACCTGTACCAGCGGATCCGCGAGGAGCGCGGGATGAACTACGGCGACTACGCCTACGTCGAGGCGTTCCCGCGCGGCATGTTCCAGCTCTTCCCGGATCCCAACGTCGCGCGGCGCGCGCAGCTCTTCGAGGTCTGGATCCGCCCGGTCGCGCCCGCGAATGCGCAGATGGCGATCCGCATCGCCCTCCACGAGTTGCGCCGCCTCGTCGACGAGGGGCTCACGCAGGAAGACTTCGAGCGGACGCGCGAGTACCTCATGAAGAACGTGTTCGTCATGACGGCGCGACAGGACGACCAGGTGGGTTACGCGCTCGACTCGCGCTGGTACGGGATCCCCGAGTTCACCCGCTACATGCGCGACGGCCTCGCGAAGCTCACCCGTGAGGACGTGAACGCAGCGGTGAAGCGCCACCTCTCCGCGAAGGACCTCTCGTTCGTGATCGTCGCCAAGGACGCGAAGGCGCTCGCCGACACGCTCATCGCCGACGACGTCTCGACCGTGAAGTACGACGCGGAGAAGTCGCCGGCGCTGCTCGAGGAGGACCGCGCGATCGGCGCGGCGAGGCTCGGCATCCGCCGCGAGGCCGTGCGCGTCACGCCCGCGTCGGAGGTGTTCGCCCGCT
>DATIDF010000340.1:0-7220 GCA_035456445.1 Anaeromyxobacter sp. | reverse complement strand
GGAAGCGGATCGTCGCCGCCTTGTCCCAGACGACGTAGCCCGCGCCGAGGCAGCGGATGAGCATGAGCATGTAGATGGGGTCGACGGCGGCGTACATCGACCCGCCGAAGATCGTCCCCACGTAGTTGCGCGTCCGGCGCGAGAGCGCGATCTCCACCCGCACCTCGCGCCAGTCGTGGGCGAGGTAAGTCAGCCGGCCGCCGGTCCCGCGATAGGCCGGGAACAGGTTAAAGCCGAGACGCTCGACCCGCGTGCGGAGGGACTCGCGCATGGATCGAGTTTGACCCGGGGCCGCGCCGCCGCAAGACTCCACGCGTGAACGCCGCTCCCCCCGGACGCCGCGAGGCGCTCCTCGAGGTCGCCCGGGTCTTCACCCGCCTCGGGACGACCGCGTTCGGCGGCCCGGCCGCCCACATCGCGCTCCTGGAGGACGAGCTCGTCCGGCGCCGCGGGTGGGTGAGCCGCGAGCGGTTCCTGGATCTCCTCGGCGCGGCGAACCTCATCCCCGGTCCGAACTCGACCGAGCTCGCCATCCACCTCGGCTACGTGCGCGCGGGATGGGCGGGGCTCCTCGTCGCCGGCGCCTGCTTCATCGTTCCGGCCGCGCTCATGGTGGGCGCGCTCGCGTGGGCGTACGTGCGCTTCGGCGCGCTCCCCGACGTCGAGGCGATCCTCGCGGGCGTGAAGCCGGTCGTGCTCGTCGTCGTCGCGGACGCGCTCTACCGCTTCGCGCGCACGGTGGTCCTCCGCCGTTCCTTCGATACGCGCAGGAAGCTCGAGGAGGCCGCGCTCGTCGCCGCGGCCGTGACCCTGACGCTGCTCGGCGCGAACGAGCTCCTCGTCCTCCTCGGCGCGGGCGCCCTCTCCTCGCTGCGCGTCCTGCGGCCGCGGGGCACCGCGTGCGTCGTCGGACCGGCGCTCGGCGCGGCGGCCGGGTCGTTGTCCTTCGCGGCCGTTCCGGGCGCGCCCGCGACCGCCGCCGGCCTGTTCGCGGTGTTCGTGAAGATTGGCTCGGTCCTGTATGGCTCGGGGTACGTGCTGCTCGCCTTCCTCCGCGCGGACCTCGTCGAGCGGCTCGGCTGGCTCACCGACGCGCAGCTCCTCGATGCGATCGCCGTCGGCCAGGTCACTCCCGGCCCGGTGTTCACCACCGCGACGTTCGTGGGCTACCTCGCCGCGGGCCCAGGCGGCGCCGCCGCGGCCACGATCGGCATCTTCCTGCCCGCGTTCGTCCTCGTCGCGATCTCCGGACCCCTCGTGCCGCGCCTGCGCGCCTCCCCCGCGGCGAGCGCGTTTCTGGACGGCGTCAACGCCGCGTCGCTCGCGCTCATGGCGGTCGTAACGCTTCAGCTCGGGCGCGACGCGCTCGCGAGCGCTTCCGCCGTTGCGATCGCGGCGGTCGCGGCGGTGCTCCTCCTCCGCTTCCGGGTGAACTCTGCGTGGCTCGTCGCGGGCGGGGCGGCGGCGGGGTGGATAAGCGCGGTGGCGCGCTGAGCCCCGAGCCTCGAGCGCTCCGCTCCCATCCGCCCTTCGAGTCCGCGACGTGCGATGGCGGGAGCGACCAAAGGCGCCGGGGCCGCCAGTTCCCGGTGCGTGAAAACCCATCGAGGCACCGCCGACCTACGCATCACCTCGGGGCGGACGGATCCGAGCCCTCGCCGCGCGAGCGCGCGGCGCACACCGACCGGTAGCGCTTCAGGACCGCAAGGGCCACGGCCGCCCAGGGCAGGACGAGGAAGAGGTTCGCGGCGCCGAAGCTTGCGATGCTCGCGCCCGCCCACGTGGTCCCCGCGTACACCACGCCCGCCGCGAGCACGTCGCCGGCGCGCACGAAGAACGTGTCGATGGCCTGCTTGGCCTTGTACTTTTCCTCCCGAGCCGTCGGGAGCCAGAGCATCTGCTTGCCCGTGTTCATGAGCGAGTAGTCGACGGCGTTCTCCGCCGTCTTGGCCCAGCGGATCGCCGCGAGGCCGGCGCCGGCCGCGACGAGCCCGTATGCGCCAAAGGCGACGAGCGGCAAGGCGAGCAGCACTCCACCGATCCCGAGCCGCTTCACGATCCGGGACACGGCGAAGGCTTGCAGGAGCACCGCCGTGACGTTCACCCAGAAGAAATAGCGGCCGTAGAACGCTCCGATGTACGAGGAGACGCTCAGGGAGGCGTCGGCAGCGGCGGCGCGAGACGCCTCGTTCACGACGGATCGGCTGAGGACGTACTCCCCGGTCGTGTTGACGACGTTCAGGAGAACGAGCAGCACCGCGATCTCCCGCAGGTAGGGGCTGCGCAGGACCAGCGCGAACCCGCCGGGGCCGTGGACGAGCGGAGGAGGACGCGCCGGAGCGCGCCGGCGCCGCCGCTCCCTCCGTTCGACCACCTGGTACAGCGCGAGGTGGACGAGGAGCAGGACGGCCCCGACGTGCAGCATCTGGTACGCCGGGACGCCGCTCGTGAAGAGCCACTCCGCGACTTTCGACCCCACGGGGCTCCCGAGCGCGGCACCGATGGCGATCACGGGGAAGAGCCGCTCGCCCGTCTCCGGTCCGTGGAGGTCGTTCGCGTACGACCAGAAGAGCGCGATGCTCGCGACGCTGAAGATCCCGACCCACACGAAGAACGCGAACCCGAGGTGCGGCACACGGACGAGCGAGCCCACGTAGAAGAGCTCCACGGTGACGAGGAAGAACAGTACGACCGCGACGATGAGCCGCGAGCGATCGAGCCGCGAGCCGAGCCAGGAGTACGCGGGGACGAACAGGACGAGGGCCGCCGCCTGGAACGCCGCCGCGTACGACTTCATCTCGGCGCCGCCGCTCGCCAGGATGAGCGGCTCTCGCACCGTCTTCAGGACGTAATAGGCGACGAGGAGGATGAAGAGGTTCGCGAGCAGGAGGAGGACCGTCGCGGACTCCCCGGACTCCACGCGGCCGAAGAGGCGAAGCGCGCGCGTCGCTGGGCCCCTGCCGCGCCCGGTGGACGCCTCCCGGTTCAGAAGCTGAACCCCATCCCGACGTAGACGCTCGTCCCCTCCGCGCTGTGGGCGGCCGCGAGGGTGACGGCGTTCCGCCGCCTGAAGTAGGCGAACCAGAGGCCGCCGCCGAGGCCGGTGTGCCAGCGGTTCGAGCTCTCGCCCTCGAGCCAGACGCGGCCCGTGTCGACGAGAGCGAAGACGCCGTACTCGCCGGGGAGCACGAGGTAGAAGCGTCCGAGGAGCAGCCTCAGCTCGGCGCTCCCGTGGACGCTCGCGTCGCCTGCGAACCGCTGGGTGCTGAGCCCGCGTACCGACGAGTCGCCTCCGACGAACGCCGCCGACTGGAACGGATATGTCCCGAAGACCCGCTTCGCGCCGACCCTGAGCGCCAGCGTCGGGCGAAGGACGAACGAACCGGTGAGGTAGGTCGACGCATTCAGGTGGACGTCGCCGTAGGCGTCCTTCGAGTCCCATGCTGCGGGGTGGAACGTGCCACCTCCCGCGATGAGCACCCCGCGCGTCGCCGCGGCGGGGACGTCGCGGGTGTCGAGCTCGAGCTCGGCCAGCGCTCCGAGCTGCCCGAACGAGCCGGAGCCGTAGGGCCGAGCCGTGTTGATGAAGGAGCCCTGGGGCCGACGCATCGAGAAGTGCTCCAGCGTCGGCCCGAGGGCCAGGGTCACCCGCGACGCCAGCGGCACGTTGACCGTCGGCGCGAGCGCGAGCACCGTCTGCTTCACCTCGTAGAACGACGTGCTCTCCTCCTTGGGCGTCTCGTTCCCGAACCCGAAGAACCGCAGGATCTCGATCTGCGACGCGCGCGCGGCGAGGGCGAAGAACACGCGGGAGTTCTCGCGGCGGAGCTCGCCGTGGTAATGGCCCCGGAACCCGCGGGCACCGGTCGCGTACCCGACGTGGAGGAGCTGGCGGCTCTCGTAGGGATGGGTCCGGAACGCGAACCGGTCGAGCTGCACTCCGGCGCCGAGGAAGGCGCCGAGCTCGGGGGTGAAGGCGAACCAGGGGAGCCAGGTCGTCTGCCGACCCCAGTCCCGGGCCGGGATGAAGGGCACCTCCGACTCGAGGGGAGGGGGCGTGTACGGCCGCGCGTCGAGCGTCGTGCCGGGTCCGCGCAGGACGCGGTTCCGACCCTGCCAGTCCGCGAGCCGCGCCCCGCCGCCGGCCGAGTCGTCGAGCACGTCGTCGCCCTCGCCCCCGACGACCCACACGCGCACGTCGGATCGCCCGCGCGCGACGAACCGGTCCTCTCCGCCGCGCAGGTCGATGCGGATCTCGCGGGTCTCGCGGTGCCGGAAGCGGCGGCGAAACCAGGGCTCGCCAGCGGGCTGGCCGGTCCGATCGGCGCGGGACACCTCCACCTCGAGATCACCGCCCGGTAGCGCGACCACCTGCGCTACGTCCGGCCCGTCGGTCGCCGCGATGCGGACCTCCTCGGAGAGGTGGCGGTAGAACCGGTTCGCCGCCTGCCCGATCTTGTCGCGACGTCGCCGCAGGTCATTCGCGAGCCGCGCACCGTCCATCCGCTGGTATTCCTCCGGCAAGCGGCGGACGGCCGCGTCGATCACCTCGTCCGTGAGCCGGCGCCGGAGGTCCTCGGCGATCTCGTCCCACGCCGGCTTCTCCAGGTCCGACAGGAGCTCGCGGTCGAGGGGCCAGGCCTGCCACGTGAGCCCGAGCATTCCGGGGTAGTCCTCCCCGAACGAGACCCAGCGCGGGATCCAGTTCCGCGCGAGGAAGGGGAAGAATCCCTCGAAGCGGCAGAAGGCGAAGTCGCGATCCTCCGGGATGGGCTGCCAGCCAGGACGGCCGGGCACCTTCGCCCAGCGCCACTGGCCGAGGTGCCTGTCCCAGTCGCCCAGGAGGAGATCCACGAGCCGCGCGCGCAGGAACGCGCGGGAGTCGACGCGCTCGTCGGGCGTCGTGCGCAGCTTCTCCAGCAGCTCGTCCCCGCCGATGATCTCGGTCGCTCCGGCGAATCCCGGCCGCCCCTCTGCGGCAGGGCGAGGGTACTCCTGGATCATCCCCAGCGCGCCCGCGAAGTCGCCGCGGAACTCGCCGAGCACCTCGTCGTCGGGCATGACGACGAGGCGAGGCTCGACGTGGAGCACGCCGGCCGCCTCGAGCAGCGGGGCCGCCACGACGGCAGCGGCGGGGTGCATCGCCGCGACCTGATCCTGCGCGATCTTCCCGGCGATCGTCCGCCGGAGCTCCGGCGGAAGGCCGCGGCTGGCGTCCTTCTCGGTACCGCGGAACGTGTACGCGCGCCCATCGGCGCCGAGCAGTGCGAGGCCGCTGCTCTGACCCGAGCCGACGCGCCGGATGGGAGTGAGGCCGCCGGCGAAGCGGCGCAGATCGAGGATCTCGAACGGCACCGGCAGCACCCAGAGGTCTCGGTAGTCGTTTCCGAAGAACGAGCGGTGGAGCCGCCCGGCCTCGTAGCGCGCGCCGGCGGCCTTTCGGGTGGTCTGCCGCGCCGGCTCGTCCGACGTCGCGGCGACCTCGGCGCCCGCCGCGGCGGATCCGCTCGTGGCCGCGAGGAGGCCGGCCGCAACCGCACGGACGGCGCGCGCGGCGAACCTCATCCCGCGCCTGGCGAGACGCGGTCGCGGACCACGGTGACGGTGGGTGCATGGACGAGGCCGTGCAGCCGCTCCTCGCCGCGGCGCGCCCGCTCACCGTGGGTTCGCCACCACCCTCGCGCGTCCTCCGCCGTCCACGGGGAGATGTCGCAGTGGAGGAGCGCTTCCCGGAACGCCGCCGCGCTCGCCGGCCGGTCGCCCGGCGATTTCGCGAGCCCGCGCAGGATGAGGGCCTCGAGGTCCTCGGGCAGGTCCCAGCCCAGACGCTCGTGCAGCGGCAAGGGCGCGGTGTGCAGGTGGGCGGCGTAGATCTCGATGGCCGAGGCGCCCTCGAAGACGTGGTGACCGGTGAGCAAGTAGTAGCCGACGGCGGCGACGGCGTAGAGGTCGCTGCGCGGCCCGGCGGCGTCCGGCTGCGCGATGGTCTCGGGCGCCATGTAGAGTGGAGTGCCCGTCACCTGGTCGACGCCGGTGAGGGAGGCGCCGCCATCGAGCGGCGCCGCGCTCTTCACGAGCCCGAAGTCGAGGACCTTGACGAGGTCCCAGGCCGCCGGGCGGCCGATGACCATGACGTTGGCCGGCTTGATGTCGCGGTGTACGAGACCCATCGAGTGGGCCTCCTCCAGTGAGGCGCACACCTGCGCGAGCAGGCACACCACCCGGCCCGGCGGCAGGGGCCCCTCGCGCTCGACCAGCTCACCCACGGTGAGGCCGTCGAGGTACTCCATGGCGTAATAGAAGACGCCGTCGGGCGTCCGGCCGTAGTCGTAGATGGCCACCGTGCTCGGGTGGCGCAGCCGGGCCGTCTCGACCACCTCGCGCTCGAAGCGGCGGATGGTGCCGGGGTCGACCCGGTCGGGAGGAAGGAGCTTGAGCGCGGTCTCGCGCCGCAAGAGCGCGTGCGTGGCGCGGTAGACGACGCCCATGCCGCCCTCCCCGAGCTTCTCGCCGAGGACGTACTGGCCGAGCTGGCGCGCGGCGCGCACCTCGCGGCGCAGGCGGTAGATGACGCGCGAGGCGACCGTGGCCGTCGCGACGAGCGCGCCCAGCCACAGCCCGAAGCTCGCGAGCTGGTAGGGCATCGGCCAGTCCGCGTGGCCGCGCTGCACCACCGGCCAGGCCGGATGGTAGGCGGAGAGGACGAAGATCGTGCAGGTCAACGCGCTCTGGGCGAGGCCGAGCGCGAGCGTGCGCGCCGCAGTGCTCGGCACCACCACCGCCCGGAGCACGGCGATGAGGCCGGTCACGAGGGCGAGGTTGAACACCGAGACGATCCGGATCAGGTTGAGGCCCGCGTTGATGGCGATCATCAGCGTCACGAGGAGGACGAGGCCCATGTCGACCACCTCGAGCTGGCGGTGGCTCAGCCTGCGGCGCCTGAGGACCCAGGCGGCGGCGCCGAGGACGGCGGTCGCGGCGACGTGGAACGCGCGACGGCGGAGCTCGGCGAGGAGGTGGCCTTCGACGGCCGCCACGGCGGCGAGGTTCCCCACGAGGAACGCGAGGCTGAGCGCGAAGCCGATCAGGAACGTGAGCGCCAGCCGCTGCTGGTAGAAGTTCCTCGCGTCCTCGGACGGCGACGTCGCGCTCACGTGGATGTCTCGAACGGGGCGCAGCCCCCGGGCAGCCGTGCTCGGCAGTCCTATACTCCCCTACTC
>DATIDF010000339.1:0-3005 GCA_035456445.1 Anaeromyxobacter sp. | reverse complement strand
CCGACCCCGACTCCGACCCCGACTCCGACCCCGACTCCGACCCCGACTCCGACCCCGACCCCGACCTCTCCCCGACCCCGACCTCTCCCCGTGATCCCCCGACCCTCCACCTCGCCCGCGCTCGCGCCGCCACAGGGCTGGCTCGCCTTCTCCGTGGTCGCGGTCGGCACCGTCATGGCCACGCTCGACGGCAACATCGTGAACGTCGCTTTGCCGACGCTCGCGCGCGAGCTCGGCGCGGAGGTCGGGCCGCTCCAGTGGGTCGTGAACGCGTACCTCGTGGCGATCAGCGCAACGCTCGTCCCGCTCGGCCGGCTCGGCGATAGGCTCGGGCACCGCGCCCTCTACTCGGCCGGCCTCGCCGTCTTCACGGCGGGGTCGGCGCTGTGCGGCCTCGCCGGCGGCCTCGGGGGGCTCGTGGCGGCTCGCGTCGTCCAGGCGCTCGGCGCGAGCGCGATGATGGCGATCGGCCCGGCGATCATCACCGCAGCGTTCCCGCCCGGCATGCGCGGACGCGCGCTCGGTTCGGTGGGCACGGTCGTCGCGCTCGGCCTCACCGCCGGTCCACCGCTCGGCGGGCTCATCCTCTCGCATCTCTCCTGGCGCTGGATCTTCTACGTGAACGTGCCGGTCGGGATCGCGGGCGCCGCCTGGGCGCTGCGCGTCCTGCGGCGCGGCGGCGGGGCCGCGGGCGGGCCGCTCCTCGACGTCGCGCTCTTCCGGATCCCGGTCTTCTCCTGGGGGCTCGTCGCCGGGCTGCTCTCCTATGCGGCGATGTTCTCGCAGACGTTCCTCACCCCGTTCTTCCTCGCGCGCGTCCTCTCGCTCCGCCCCGGGACGCTCGGGCTCGTCCTGGCCGCGGTCCCCGTCGCGATCTCGGTGGCGTCGCCACTCTCCGGCTGGATCGCGGACCGCTTCGGCTCGCGCGGGCTCTCGGCGCTCGGGATGGTGCTCGTCGCGGGGGGCCTCGTCGCGCTGTCGTTCGCGCACGCGGACGGAGGCACGGGGTCCTTCGCGGCTCGGCTCGCGCTCTGCGGCGCCGGCATGGGCCTCTTCCAGGCGCCGAACAACGCGCTCGTGATGGGCGCGCTCCCGCGGGATCGGCTCGGCTCGGGCGGCGGCCTTCTCGCGACCGCGCGCAACGCGGGCATGGCGGCGGGCGTGGCCCTCTCGGGCGCGCTGTTCGCGCTGCGCGCCGGCCCGTCCGCGAGCGGCGGGGCGTTTCTCGAGGGCTACGCGCTCGCCCTCCGCGCCGGCGCCGTCCTCGCCGTGCTCGCCGCCGCGGCGTCGCTCGCCCGCGGCGCGACGCCTCCGCCCGCGCGCTCGCGCTCCGGGTGAGGCGGCGGCGGGCGCGCGCTGGACCGTCGGCCGCCCTCTGCTACATTGCCCCAGTGATCGCCCTCGGGATCGACCCCGGCTCGCGCCGCTGCGGCTACGGCGTCGTGGCGCGCGAGGGGACGCGGCTCGTCGTCGTCGCGTCGGGCGTGCTCGTCCCCGGCGCGGATCGCCCGCTCGCCGAGCGGCTCGCGCGCATCCTCGACGGCCTCGGCGAGGTGATCCGCCGCGCCGGCCCGGCGGAGTGCTCGATCGAGCAGGTGTACTGCGGCGCGTCCGCACGATCCGCGCTCGTGCTCGGCCAGGCGCGCGGCGTCGCGCTCGCCGCCGCCGCGCAGGCCGGGCTCCCCATCTTCGAGTACGCACCGTCGGAGGTGAAGCTCGCGTTCACCGGCTCCGGCCGTGCGACGAAGGACCAGATGCTCCGCACCGCACGCCTGCTGCTCGGCGCCGCGCCCGGCCTCTCCGACGAGGCCGACGCGCTCGCGATCGCCGTCTGCCACCTCGCGCGGCGCGCCGGCCGGCTCGCCGTCCCCGCGCTGCGGAACGTCGCCGTCGTGGTTCCCGCCGCCGGCCGCGCGCGTCCTTCCCTCACGCCGGCACGCGACCGCGCCGCGCTCGCCGCCGCGCGGCTGCGCCCCGCCCGCCGCGATCACCGGAGGCTCGCGTGATCGCGCGGCTCGCCGGCAAGGTCGCGGAGAAGGGCGCGGACCACGTCGTCCTCGACGTGGGCGGAGTCGGCTACCTGGTCCACCTCTCCGCCGTCACGCTCTCGAGCCTGCCGCCGCAGGGCGGCGACGTCGCGCTGCGCACGTTCACGAACGTGCGCCAGGACGCGATCGAGCTGTTCGGGTTCGCGACCGAGGATGAGGAGGCGGTGTTCCGCGCGCTCATCGACGTGAAGGGCGTCGGGCCGCGCGCGGCGCAGAACATCCTCTCCGGCATCGACGCGCGCGAGCTCGCCCAGGCGGTCGCGGGCGGCGACGTGGCGCGGCTCACCAAGGTGCCCGGCATCGGGAAGAAGACGGCGGAGCGGCTCGTCGTGGAGCTGAAGGAGAAGCTCGCGCTCCTGGCCCGCGCCGCCGGCCCCGGAAAGGCGCGGCCGGGCGCAGGCGTGCTCGAGCAGCTCCGCCAGGCGCTCGTGAACCTCGGCTACAAGCCGCCCCAGGCCGACGCCGCGGCGGACGCGCTCCGCGACGGGGCCGAGGGGAAGCGGCTCGACGAGCTGCTCCGCGAAGCGCTGAAGCGGCTGCGGGGTTGAGTCCCGACCCGCGCGAGCGACGCCACCGCCGGCGACCGAAGCTATGGAACGGCTCCGACGCACGCTCGCGTGCGCTGCCGAAAGCCGCGCGCGACGGAGGGGGAAGCCGATGGCGGACGTGAACCTGAAGCGAGTCGACGAGATCGACGCCTACGCGGGGCCGCGCGCGATCCCCGGGATCCGCTTCCGCCCCGCGGGCAGGACGCTCGGCATCACCGCGTGGGGAATGAACGTGATCGAGCTCGACCCGGGCACCACGCGCTACCCCGAGCACGACCATCTGAAGGACGGCCAGGAGGAGGTCTACGTCCTCCTCTCCGGCAGCGCGACCTTGCACGCGGGCGACGAGGAATTTCCGCTCGCGCCGGGCACGCTCGTGCGTGTCGGGCCGCAGCAGAAGCGCAAGATC
>DATIDF010000338.1:0-24528 GCA_035456445.1 Anaeromyxobacter sp. | reverse complement strand
ACCGCGAACCGGATGGTCATGATGTCGCCGTCGTGGACGACGTACTCCTTGCCCTCGAGCCGGAGCTTCCCCTCGTGGCGCGCCTTCGCCTCGCTCCCGGCGGACATGAAGTCCTGGTAGTGCATCACCTCGGCGCGAATGAAGCCGCGCTCGAGGTCGGAGTGGATCCGGCCGGCGGCACGCGGGGCCTTGTCGCCGCGACGGATCGGCCAGGCACGCACCTCGTCCTCTCCCACCGTGAAGAAGGACACGAGGTCGAGCAGGTGGTAGGCGGCGCGGATGAAGCGCGCGCGCACGGGCTCCGTCAGGCCGAGGGAGGCGAGGAACTCGGGCTGGTCGGACGCCGGAAGGTCCGCGATCTCCGCCTCGATGGTGGCGCAGAGTGACAGCACCTCGCAGCTGCGCTCCTTCGCGGCGGAGAGGATCTCCGGCGGGGGCGGCGCCGCCGCTTGGGCCTCGGCGACGTTCACGACGACGAGCATCGGCCGGCGCGAGAGGAAGGAGAAGTGCGCGAGCTCCTTCTCCTCCGCGTCGCTCCACTTCATCGTCCGGAGCGGCAACCCCGGGTCGAGGTGCGCGTGGAGCCGCTCGAGCTCATGGTGCTCGGCCGCGCCCTGCTTGTGCTCGCGGGCGAGTCGCTCGAGCCGCTTCTCGACGATGCCGAGGTCGTGGAGCACGACCTCGGCGTCGAAGTCGCGCAGTTCGCGTTCCGGGTCGGCGGGAGAGCCGTCGAATCCGGGGAACCCGCGGACGACGAGGCAGAACGCGTCCACTTCGGCGAGCGCGCGCAGCGAATCGGCATCGAGGCCGGAGCCCTTCTTGCCTGGCCCCGGCACGTCGACGAACTGCATCTCGGCGTACGTGGTCAACTTCGGCTTGAAGATCGCGGAGAGCGCGTCGATGCGCGCGTCCGGCACCTTGATCGCGCCGAGGTTCACCCCGCGACCTGCGGTGCCGTGTTTGTGCTGACCGGTGAGGGCGTCGAACAGGGTGGTCTTGCCCGACTGCGCGTAACCGACGAGGCCGGCCTTCATGCGGAAGCCCTCCGCGGCCCTTCGACCGCCGCCGCGGAGAACCCTAACATCGGCACGGGGGCCGGGTCGGGGCCCGGGCGGCGAACCCCCCGCCGGGCACTCGGGTCGCTCGCCGCTCACTGCCCCGTGGTCGGACGGCGTGGCCGCCGTCGGCCGTTCAGAATCTTCCGACGAGCGCGAGGCCCCGGCCGAGCGGCGCGAGCGCGATCGGGGCTTGGTCGCGCCGTGCGTGAAGCAGCGGCACGGCGGTGCCGACCACCGCCCCGGCGACGAACCCGACGACGACGTCGCTCGGGAAGTGATGGCCGCCCCACACCCGCTCGACCCCCACGCTCGCCCCGGCCACGGCCGCGACGAGCCACGGCCAGCGGCGCTCCCCGTAGCGCAGGCGGATGGTCCAGGCGGCGTCGGTGAGCGCCGCCACGGTCGTGCTCGTGTGGCCAGACCAGAATGCGCGGTAGGACCCGGGCTCGCGGAGATACGCCGGGTCGCCCTCGTAGGCACGCGGGATCGGCCGCTGGAGCGTGAACTTCGCGAGCGTGGTCAAGGCGCCGTTCACCGCGAGGGTCTCCGCGAACACCACCGCGTCCTGCAGGAGCGGGCGGCTCCACCCGAGCACCGCCCAGTCCGCGAGCGGCGGGACGATCATCGCGAGATAGACCGTCGCCTGGCTCGCGTGAGCCGCAGCGTCGCTGTGGAGCCCGATCGCCCAGCGGTCGAGCCGGTTCACCTCGGCCGGATCGCATGGACAGCGGACGGCGATGAGCTGGTCCTCGAGGAGCCAGGGCACGAGGTTCCCGAGGCCGGCGGCGGCGATGACCGCGCCGTCGATCACCAGGTCCACGCGGAAGACCTCGCGGGGCGGGGGCCCCGCCCGCTCGGGCGCGGCGCGCGCCGGCGCCGTCGCTACAATCGCGACGAGCGCGACGAACGCCCGGATCCGCGCGCGCCCGATCGATCCCACGTCCTCCTCCTCGCGCCGCCACGCGCCAGCCCGGCGCTGCGGCGTCACGGCGACCCCGAACCGCCGGGCACGGCCCCGCGCGGTCGGGAGGACGGCGCGCCCGCCGCGTCGTTCACGATTCGGGCGAGCTTCGCGTAGTCCCGATCGAAGTGGTGCCCGCCCGGCAGGACCACGCGCTCCACCCACGGGAGGTCTGCGAGGTGCGGGCAGAGGCTGTCCTTCTCGTCATCGCCCTGCACGCACAGGAAGCGGAGCGCGCCACCGGAGCCGCGCACCGCGGCCTCCGTGGACGTGGCCGCGCTCCTACGCCTCGACGAGAAGAGATCGATCATGTGCACCTCGAACTCGGCGAAGGTGCCGGGCCCGAGCATCGCGACCAGCGCGAGCGCGGCGCGCTGGTCGGGCGGGAGCCGCGTGGCGACGAACGGCACGATGTCGGCGCCGCGCGAGTAGCCGAGGAGGATGAGCTCGCGCCGTCCCCAGGCGGCCCGGTAGTGCGCGAACACGCGCGCGACGTCCGCGGCCGTCTCCTCGGGCGTGCGCCGCCGCCAGAAGTAGCGAAGCGAGTCGAGCCCCACCACCGCGACGCCCGCGTCAGACAGCGCCCGCGAGACTTCCTTGTCGAGGCCGACCCAGCCGCCGTCGCCGGTGAGCAGCACGGCGAGGCGCGCCCCAGCCTTCGCGGAGGGGACCTCCACGAGTGGCAGCCCCTCCACGTCGGGCGCCGCAGACGACGGGGCGGCCGCCCCCACCTGCCCGCTCGCGACGGGCGTGGACGGCGCGGGAGCGATCGCCTCGATGCGCTCGATCGCCGCGACGGTCGCATCCGCCCACCTGTCCGCGGGGTCGAGCGCGTGTCCGATCCCGGGCAGGACCGTCACCCCCACGTCGCGGCCACGCCCGAAGGCGACCGCGTCGCTCGCCGGGCAGGCGCGGTCCTCGGCGCCAGAGACGATCGCGAGCGGGGCGCTCGCGCGCGCGCCGTCGGCCGGCACGTCTCCACGGGCCGTACGCCGGGGCTCGGGGCCCGCCCCCGCGCAGAGCGGAATGCCCAGCGGCCGCCCCGGGCAGGGCGCGAGCTCCACGCCGCCTGCGAACGTGCCCTCCGGTGCCTGCGCGAGCGCGGCCCACACCGCGGCGGCTCCCAGCGCGTGCCCGACGAGGAACGGGCGACGGTACTCCGGGAGGCCGAGCGCCTTCTCGGCGCGCTGGGCGAGCGACTCGAGGTCGCCCGCGGGGTACGCGCAGTGCGCTCCCAGGCGGCGCGCGAGATAGGTCCGCGTGTCGAGCGACAGGACCAGCGTCCCTCGCGCGGAGAGCGCCGCCGCGAGCGAGCGCCCGTCGTCGCGGAGGCCGCCCTCCCCCGAGAGCAGCACGGCCACGCGCCGCGGGACGCCCTCCGGCGCGTCCACCTCCACGATCCCCACGCCCGGCAACTCCAGGGTTCGCGGCGCGGCCGCCGTCGCGCTGGACGTCGAGAGTAGAACGGCGAGCACGAGCGCGATCATCGGCTCACCACGCCCCTCAGGCCGCGCGATACGAGCGCCGCCACGTTCGTGAGCACGATCGGGAGGTGGAACGCCCCGGGAGCGGCGAGGAAGCGCGGGCGCCACTCCGGCGCGAACTTCTCCTTGTACTGGCGCAGCCCCTGGAAATTGTAGAAGTACTCTCCGTGCCGGTAGAGCCGCGCGCCGAGGCGCGTCCAGAGCGGCGCGAGCGCCCGGTCCTCCATCCCCGAGAACGGCGCCATCCCGAGGTTGAAGCTCGCGTACCCCTCCGCGCGTCCCCAGCGCAGGAGGGACACGAACAGGAAGTCCATGGTGGCGCGTGGCGCGTCCTCGACGTGGCGCATGAGGTCCACCGATAGCTCCGCCCGGCACGCCGCCGCCCACACGTTCGCGAACGCGACGGGCCGGCCGTCGTGCCGCACCAGCACGACCGGCCCCTCGCGCAGGTAGCGCTCGTCGAAGAAGCCCAGCGAGAACCCCTTCTCGCGCGTCTTGCGATCGGCGAGCCACCCATCGGAGATCCGGCGAAGCTCGGGGAGGAGCGCGGCGACGCCCTCGGCGGGCACGACCTCGAACGAGAGCCCGTCCCGCTCCGCGCGATGGAACGCCTGGCGCAACGGCCGCCGCTCGGCGCCGTCCAGCGAGAACGTGCCGAGCGGCACGATGGCCTCCTCGCCGAGCCGGAAGATCGCGAGGCCCAGATCGAGATACCGCGGCAGCGCCGCCGGGCCGACCTGGTAGAAGCAGGCCCGGCCCCCGTGGCGGTCGGAGAGCTCGCGGAAGCGCCATGCGAGCTCGGTCGCGGCGCGCGGCGAGCCCACCGGATCGCCCATCGACACCCAGGTCCGTCCCTCGACGCCGTACATGAGGAACGAGGCGCCGTCGTCCCCGAAGAGGATCGGCTTGTCGCCGAGCAGCGCGAGGTGCGCCGTGGAGTCCTCCGCGTGCGCCACGATGGGCCGGACGCGCGCGAGCTCCGCCTCGCCCGGGAGCGCCGGCTCCGGCGGCGCCGGGTGCACGAGGCGCACGATGCCGTAGAGCACGACCGCGCAGACCCCGACGACCGACGCGCGCAGGAAGCGCGGCGCATCGGCGTGGAACGCGAAGTCGAACCAGAGGTCGCGCGAGTACTCGACGTGACGGTACGCGAAGAGCCCGATCCAGATCGACGCCGCGATCACGGCGAGCACGGCCGCGATCCAGGGCGCGGAGAGGGGCTCGTCGAAGAGCGCGCTGCGGCGGTAGAACTGCCGGCGGAACGGCAGGAGCGCGAGGAGGAGGGCCGCGAGGAGCGACGCCTCCTCCCAGTCGAGCCCCTTCGCGAGCGAGGCGACGGCGCCCGTCGCGAGCAGCGCGATCCCGAGGACCCACGCCCCGTCGAGCCGCCGCGCCAGCGCGCGCGCGAGGAGCAGGAGCCCCGTCCCCACCAGGCTGCCGACGAGGTGCGACGCCTCGAGGAGCGCGAGCGGCACGGCGTGCCTGAGGAGGTGGAGCCTCCCGGCCGCGGCGGGCGTCGCGCCGGAGACGAGCAGCACGGCGCCGGCGATCATGCTCCCCGCCGCCGCGAGCCAGGGGACCACCGGTGCGAAGGACGCGTGCGCGCCGCGAAGCACGCGCCCGAGCCGCTCGCGACGGGCGACGATCTCGTTCAACGCGAGCAGGGCGAACGCGACCACGAACGGCGCAAGGTAGTAGACGAGCCGGTACGCGACGAGGCTCGACAGCACCTGCGGCGCGGGCACGGCGGGGGTGAGCGCGGCGAGCACGATCGCGTCGAACACGCCCACGCCTCCGGGGAGCTGGGAGGCGAGCCCGGCGACCTGGGCGGCGACGAACAGGCCGACGAGCCCGGCGAGCGAGAGGGGCGACGCGGCCGGCAGGAGCAGGTGGAGGACGAGCGCGGCGAGCACCCAGTCCGCCGCGGACACGCCCACCTGGGCGGCGGCGAGCGGGAGCGAGGGGAGGCGCACGGTGGTACCGCGGAGCCGGTACTCGCGGCCGCGCGCGGCGAGGACGAGGTACGCCGCGGTAATTCCGAGGGCCGCGACGCCGAGCGCTCGCGCGACCCCGACCGGGAGCGGCACCGGCGCGCCCAGGACGAGGGCGAGCCCGAGGAGCGGGAAGAGGCCCGCCCAGAGCTGGGCGGCGGTGAAGCCCACCACCTTCGCGATCTCCGCCGGGGAGAGCCCCCACTGCGAGTAGAGGCGAAACCGCACCGAGCTCGAGGACAGGAGCGCGAACCCGACGTTGTTGCCGAACGCGTAGGCGATGAACGAGGTGAAGGCGACGCGACCATAGGGCAGCCGGCGGCCCGCATAGCGAAGCGCGAGCAGGTCGTAGGCGCCGAGCAGCAGGTAGTCGGCGAGCGTGATCGCGGCGGCCGCAGCCACGGCGGACGCGGGCAGCGCGGACAGCCCACGCTCGACGTCCGCGAAGTGGAACCCGTGCAGCTCGGCGCGCAGCGACCAGGCCGCCGCCCCGAGCAACAGCGGCGGGACGAGCCCCGCCGCGATCCGGCTCACGCGCGCGCGCATGGATATGTGAGAGCCTCGGAACGGCCGCGGCCGGCCGCCCGCGCTCACCACCCCGCGTGATGTCACCGCCTCCTCGCGCGAGGTTCAACCTCCGCGACGGGGGGTCCGTCCCGTATGGAGGCCACGCACTCGCCGCCGACACCCGGCGCCCGGCTTCAGCTGCTCTTCTGGGCCCGCAGCACGCCTCCGACGTGCGGCAGCGCGCGGGCGCGCGGCATCTCCACGCGGGTGGGCGGCGCGATGACGTCGACCTCCACCGCGAGCGTGTTGCGCGCGTTCGCGAGCTCACGCTGGAGCTGGCGGGCGTCGCCGAGGACCACCTGCCGGCGCACCGGACGCGTGAGGCTCGCCTCCACCCACAGCCGCGCCGCGAGCGCGGCGTCGCCGCCGGCGAGCGGCGGCATCGCGATCGCGAAGGCCTCGCTGCCGGCGCGCGCGAGCGCCTCGAGCCCCGCGCGCGCCGCGGGGAGGAACGCCTCCGGCGCGAGCGGTGCCTCCGGGAGCCCGAAGCAGAACAGCCGTCCGGGCGCCATGCGCCCGCCGGTGGGCAGGAGGAGGGCCTCCTCGCGCGCGCCGTGGAACAGGCCGCTGCGCATCGCCCGCGAGATGGCGCCGCACATGCGCCAGTCGACGAAGCCGGCGAGGCCCTGCAGCGGCCGCTCCGGCCCGACGAAGACCCCGATCGCGTCCACGTCGAGCGTGTCGATCGCCGGAAGCCCCAGGTCCGCCACCTCGATCTTGAGCGCCACGCGGCTCCCTTTCCTAACGGTCCGTGCGGCGCCGCTCGGGCGGGAGCCCGGCGGCGACCTTGTCGAGGACGCCGTTCACGAACGCGCCCGAGCTCTCCGAGCCGTACTTCTTCCCGAGCTCGATCGCCTCGTTGATCGCCACCTTGATCGGCACGTCCGTCTCCAGGAGCTCGTACACCGCGAGCCGGAGCACGTTCCGATCGACCTTCGCCATCCGGTCGAGCCGCCAGTTGGTCGAGACGCGCTCGATCGCGTCGTCGAGGGTCCGGCGATGAGCGGCGACGCCGCGCACGAAGCTCTCGGCGAGCTCCATCACCTCGCGCTCGACCGGCTCGAAGCTCTTCCAGAACCGCGCGAGCGCGTCGTCGATGCCCTCGGCCGCGACGTCGATCTGGTAGAGCGCCTGGAGCGCACGCTCGCGCGCCCTCGTCCGCTTGAGCGACACGATCACTCCGCCCGGCGGGGCGAGGGCACCTTGCCGGCCTCGCGGAGCACGTTCGCCTGCTCGATCGCGGCGACCGCCGCCTCGGCGCCCTTGTTGCCGGCCTTCACGCCGGCGCGCTCGAGCGCCTGCTCCAGGGTGTCGCAGGTCAGGATCCCCATCGACACGGCGCAGTCCGCCTCGAGCGCGATCTGCGCGACGCCCTTCGTGGCCTCGCTGGCCACGTACTCGAAGTGGGGCGTGCCGCCCCGGATGACGGCGCCGAGCGCGACGACCGCGTCGTAGCGGCCGCTCCGCGCGACGCGCCGGAGCAAGGCCGACAGCTCGAACGTCCCGGGGCAGCGGAACACGTCGATGTCCGCGTCCTTCACGCCGTGACGCCGGAGCGCGTCGGCGGCGCCGAGCAGGAGCTGCTCGGTGACGAGCGAGTTGAAGCGCGCGACGACCAGCCCGACCTTGAGCCCAGTCGCGACCAGCGAGCCCTCGTAGAAGTTCATCGCTTCCTTCCTTTCGCGCGGGACGCCGTCCGCCGCGCCTGCGCCGCCGGGGGCGCGAGGGTGAGGAGGTGGCCCATCTTGTCCCGCTTGGTGATGAGGTACGCGCGGTTGCGGCGTGTGGCGGGCATCTCGATCGGCACGCGCTCGACGACCTCGAGCCCGTACCCCTCGAGCCCGATGATCTTCTTCGGGTTGTTCGTGAGCAGCCTCATCTTCCGGACGCCGAGCTCGCGGAGGATCTGCGCGCCGATGCCGTAGTCGCGCAGGTCCGGCTTGAAGCCGAGCCGGACGTTCGCCTCGGCCGTGTCGTAGCCCTGATCCTGGAGGTTGTACGCCTTGAGCTTGTTCGCGAGCCCGATCCCTCGCCCCTCCTGGTCAAGGTAGAGCAGGACGCCCTTTCCGGCGCGCTCGATCTGGGCGAGGGCGGCGTGGAGCTGCGGGCCGCAGTCGCAGCGCTCGCTCCCGAACACGTCCCCGGTCAGGCACTTCGAGTGGACGCGCACGAGCACCGGCTCGCCGTCGCGCCACTTCCCCTTCACGAGCGCGACGTGCTGGTGCCGGTCGACCTCGTTCTCGTACGCCACCGCGCGGAACTCGCCGTACTCCGTCGGCAGCGGGGCGTCCGCGGAGCGGTGGACGAGCGTGTCCTTCAGCATCCGGTAGGAGATGAGGTCCGCGACCGAGACGACGGGGAGGTCGTGCTCGGCGGAGAGCCGCTCCAGCTCGGGCATCCGCGCCATCGTCCCGTCGTCGTTCATCACCTCGCAGATGACTCCCGCGGGCTTCATCCCGGCGAGCCGCGCGAGGTCGACCGAGCCCTCGGTCTGGCCGGCGCGCACGAGGACGCCGCCCTTGCGCGCGCGGAGCGGGAAGACGTGCCCGGGGCGGGCGAGGTCCTCGGGCCGGGCGTCGTCCCGGACCGCGGTCAGGATCGTGTGGGCACGGTCCTTCGCGCTGATCCCGGTGGTCACGCCCTCCTTGGCCTCGATCGACACGGTGAAGGCCGTGCCGTACGAGGAGGAGTTCGCGCTCTCGTCCACCATGAGCGGCAGCCGGAGGGTGCGGACCTTCTCCTCGGTGAGCGAGAGGCAGATGAGGCCCCGCCCGTACTTCGCCATGAAGTTCACGGCGGCGGGGGTGACCTTCTCCGCCGCCATGCAGAGGTCACCCTCGTTCTCGCGATCCTCGTCGTCGGTGAGGATCACCATCTTGCCGGCGCGGATATGGGCGATCGCCCGCTCCACGCGCTCGACGGCGTGCGACGCGTGATCCTTCACTGTCCGCTCCCCGTTCCGTAGCCCCAGCGCGTGAGGTCGGCCGCGCTCGGCCCCTCGAACTCGCGCAGCCGCGCGACGTGGCGCGCGATGACGTCCGCCTCGAGATTCACCTTCGTCCCCGGCCCCGCCTCGCCTAGCGTGGTGCGCGCGAGCGTCTCCGGGATGAGCGCGATCTCGAAACGGTCGCGCGCCACCGCCGCGACCGTGAGCGACACCCCGTCCACCGCGATCGAGCCCTTCTCCGCCACGAGCGGCGCGATGGCCGCGGGGAGCGAGACGGTGAGCCTCGCCCCCTGCCCCTCAGGGCGCCGCTGCAGGATCTCGCCGACCGCGTCGACGTGCCCCTGGACGAGGTGGCCCCCGAGCCGCTCGCCGACCGCGAGGGCCCGCTCCAGGTTCACCTTCGTCCCCGGGCGCCAGGCGCCGACCGTCGTCCGGGCGAGCGTCTCGGGGACGGCGTCGAAGGACACGCGCCCGCCGCCGCGCTCGACCACGGTGAGGCACGCGCCCGAGCAGGCGATGCTCTCGCCCAGGACGAGCCCATCGACGGGGAGCGCATGCGGGCGGACGGTCAGGCGAGCGCCGCCCTGCCGTGGCACGACGGACTCCACGACGCCCAAGTCCGCGACGAGACCGGTGAACATTCGCGCGAATCCTAGCCCCGGCGGGGGTTCTTCGCCAACAGGCCACGCGGGCCGCGGCGGGCAGGGATGCCGGTCACGAGCACGTCGTCCCCGACGCGCTCGACCCTGACGTCGGTGAGGGCCAGCGCGTCCGCCATCCGCGCCGGCCCGCGACCGGCGACGAGCGGGATGCCGTCGCCGCCGGCGATCTTCGGGGCGACGAGGATGGCGACGCGGTCCACGAGCCCCTCCTCGAGGAACCGCGCGTGGACCCGCGCGCCGCCCTCGACGAGCAGGTGGGTCACACCTCGGGCGGCGAGCCGGGCGAGGAGATCCCGGAGGTCGATCCCGCCCGCCCCGCGCTTGCAGCGGACGAGCTCCACCCTCGGGCCGAGCACCCGGGTGCGCGCGGACGCGTGAGCCACGAGGGTGGGCGCGGCGGAGCGCTGCCGGAACAGCTTCAGGTCGCGGGGGAGCGAGAGGTCCGTGTCGAGGACCACGCGGATCGGATCCCGGCCGCGACCGCCCGGGAGGCGGGTCGTGAGGCGTGGATCGTCCGCGCGAGCGGTGCCGCTCCCGACGAGCACGGCGTCGACCCGATCGCGCAGCCGGTGGACCCAGCGCCGCGCCGGCTCGCCCGTGACCCAGCGCGCATCGCCGGTGCGCGTCGCGATGCGGCCGTCGAGCGTGACCGCCGCCTTGAGCGTCACGTGCGGACGCCGCTCGGTGATGAACGTGAACCAGTGGGCGTTGAGCTCGTCGCACGCGTCGCGCAGGACTCCGGTCACGACCTCGACCCCGGCCTCGCGGAGGCGGGCGATGCCCCGCCCGTTCACGAGCGGGTTGGGATCCGCCGATCCGACGATGACGCGCCGGACGCCGGCCTCGAGCACCGCCACCGAGCACGGCGGGGTGCGGCCGAAGTGGTCGCAAGGCTCGAGCGTCGTGTAGAGGTCGGCGCCGCGCGCGCGCGCGCCGGCCGCGCGGAGCGCGACCACCTCGGCGTGAGGCCCGCCCGCGCGGGAGTGATGGCCGCGGGCGATCACCCTCCCGTTCTTCACGAGCACGGCGCCCACGGCGGGGTTCGGGCTCGTCCGTCCGAGCCCCTTCGCCGCCTCGCGCACCGCCGCGCGCATGAACGGCTCCGCCGCGGCGCCCTCGAGGACCGTCGCACGAGCCACGGCGCCGCGGGCGCGGCGGGCCGCCGCCCGGCGACCGGGGACCCCGACCCGGCTCATCGCGTCCCCTCTCCTCCCGGCTTGGAGTCCGGCTCCTTGCGGCCGAGCCCCTCGAGCTCCGTCATGAACTCCCCGACGTCGCGGAACGCGCGGTACACCGACGCGAACCGCACGTACGCGACCTCGTCCAGCCGCCGCAGGCGCTGCATCACCGCCTCGCCGATCGCGACGGTGCGGATCTCCCGCTCGCCGAGCTCCTGGACCTGGCGCTCCACGCCCGCGACGAGCGCCTCGATCTGCTCCGCGGAGACCGGCCGCTTCTGGCAGGCCCGCGCGACGCCCTCGATGATCTTCTTGCGATCGAACGGCTCCCGCCGGCCGTCCTTCTTCACGACGTGCGGCAGGATCTCCTCGATGCGCTCGTAGGTCGTGAACCGCCGGGCGCACCCCAGGCATTCCCGCCGGCGCCGGGTCGCCTGCCCGTCCTGCGCCTCGCGGGAGTCGACGACCCGATCCTCGAGGTGTCCGCACCAAGGGCAGCGCATGGCGTCGTGAGCGGGCGGCGCGCGGCTCGCCGCGACGGGGCGCCCGAGCCTCAGGGTCCTACGATCGGTCCTGGTACATGGGGAACTGCGCGCAGAGCTCGCGCACCTCGCCGCGCACCGCGGCGAGCACCTTGTCGTCCGTGGGCGCATCGAGCACGCGCCCGATGAGCGCCGCGACCATCGCCATCTCCCGCGTGCCCATCCCGCGCGTCGTCAGCGCGGGCGTGCCGACGCGGATACCCGACGTCGTCATCGGCTTCTCGGGATCCCACGGGATCATGTTCTTGTTCACCGTGATCCCGGCCTTGCCGAGCGCCTCCTCGCCGATCTTGCCCGTGAGCTTCTTCGGGCGGAGGTCGACGAGCATGAGATGGTTGTCCGTGCCGCCGGAGACGAGCCGCAGGCCCGCCTTCTTGAGCCCCTCAGCGAGCGCCTGCGCGTTGTCGACGATGCGCCGCTGGTACTCCTTGAAGCTCGGCTGGAGCGCCTCGTGGAACGCGACCGCCTTCGCCGCGATGACGTGCTCGAGCGGCCCGCCCTGGATCCCCGGAAAGATCTGCGAGTTGAGCGTCTTCGCGTGCGCCTCGCGCGTGAGGATGAGCCCGCCGCGCGGGCCGCGGAGCGTCTTGTGCGTCGTGCTGGTGACGATCTCGGAGTACGGCACGGGGTTCGGGTGGAGCCCCGCCGCGACGAGCCCGGCGATGTGGGCCATGTCCACCACCATCGCCGCGCCGACCTCGCGCGCGATCTCCGCGAAGCGGTCGAAGTGCAGCGTGCGCGGGTAGGCGCTCGCGCCGACGACGATGATCTTCGGCTTGTGCTCGCGGGCGAGGCGCAGGACCTCGTCCATGTCGATGGTCTCGTCGCCCTGCCTGAGCCCGTACGGCACGATCTTGAAGAGCTTGCCGGAGAAGTTCACCGGCGAGCCGTGCGTGAGGTGCCCGCCGAAGTTGAGGCTCATCGCGAGGAGCGTGTCGCCCGGCACGGCGAGCGCGAAGTACGCGGCCATGTTGGCCTGCGAGCCCGAGTGAGGCTGGACGTTCGCATGCTCGGCGCCGAAGAGCTGCTTCGCGCGGTCGATGGCGAGCTGCTCGACCTTGTCGACCACCTCGCAGCCGCCGTAGTAGCGCTTCCCGGGATAGCCCTCGGCGTACTTGTTCGTGAGCGTCGAGCCCATCGCCTCCATCACCGCGGGCGAGACGAAGTTCTCGCTCGCGATGAGCTCGAGCCCCTCTGCCTGGCGGCGGGTCTCCTCGCGGATGAGCTGCGCGATCTGAGGGTCGGCCTCGGCCAGGGGCTTCGTCGGCATCATCGAATGTCTCCTCGCGGCGAGCGGCGTTCATACCGCCCCGTCGCCTACTTTTCCATGTCCTTCAGCTTCTGGACGCGCCGTTCGTGGCGCCCGCCCTCGAAGCGCGTCTCCAGGAACGCCTTCACGATGGCCGCGCCGAGCCCGAGCCCGACGACCCGCTCGCCGACGCAGAGCACGTTCGCGTCGTTGTGGAGCCGGGCCATGCGCGCCTCGTACTCCGACGCGCAGTGGGCCGCACGGGCGCCCTTCACCTTGTTCGCGGCGATCGACATGCCGATGCCGGTCCCGCAGACCAGGATGCCGAGCCGCGCGCGTCCGGAGGCGACCTCCTCGGCGACGCGCCGCGCGTAGTCCGGGTAGTCCACGCTGTCGCCGGAGAAGGGGCCGAGATCCTCGATCTCGAACCCGGCCTCGCGGGCCACCTTCACGGCCTCGGCGCGGAGCGAGAGCCCCGCGTGATCCGAGCCCGCGATCACTCGTTCCGACATGGAGTCCTCCGGAAGGGGCGGCATTGTTCCACACCCGGCCGCCCCGCGTCGCCCCTCTCGTCTGGGGCTCGCGGCGGACGGGCGGCTGCCTGCCCGGACGCGACCGTCATCGGCGGCGAGTCGCTGAACCGACCCCCGAGCCCGAGCCCGAGTCCGCGCCCGAGCCCGGCTTCACCTCGGGCGCGGGCTCGGGCGCGGGCTCGTTCACGGGCTCACGCCATCCCTGGCTGTCACACCCGCTTGAAGAGCAGCACCGCGTTCGTGCCGCCGAAGCCGAACGAGTTCGACATGGCGTAGTCGACGCGGACCTCGCGGGCGTGGTTCGGGATGACGTCGAGCGGGCACTGCGGATCCTGCTCGTCGACGTTGATGGTCGGGGGGAGGACGCCGCGCGAGATGGCGAGCACGGACACCACCGCCTCGAGCCCGCCGGCGGCGCCGAGGAGGTGGCCCGTCATCGACTTCGTCGACGACACCATGAGCCCCTTCTTCGCGTGCTCGCCGAAGACCTTCGAGATCGCCTGGCACTCGGCCACGTCGCCCTGCGGCGTGGAGGTGCCGTGCGTGTTCACGTAGCCGACCTGGTCGGGTGCGATGCCCGCGTCGCCGAGCGCCATGCGCATCGCGCGCTGGCCGCCCTCGCCCTCCGGCGCGGGCGAGGTGATGTGGTTCGCGTCCGCGCTCGCGCCGTAGCCCACCACCTCGGCGTAGATCTTCGCGCCGCGGCGCTTCGCGCGCTCGTACTCCTCGAGGATGAGGAGCCCCGAGCCCTCGCCGGCGACGAAGCCGTCGCGGCCCTTGTCGAACGGCCGGCTCGCCTTCTCCGGCGCGTCGTTCCGCTCCGAGAGCGCGCGCGCCGCGCAGAAGCCGCCGATGCCGAGCGGGCTGATGGTCGCCTCGCAGCCGCCGGTGATCATCACGTCCGCGAGGCCGCGCTCGATGTAGAGCGTCGCGTCGCCGATCGAGTGGTTGCCGGTCGCGCAGGCGGAGACGGGCGAGAAGTTCGGGCCCTTCATCCCGTACTTCAGGCTGATCTGCCCCGGCGCGAGGTTGATGATGAGGCTCGGGATGAAGAACGGGCCGATCTTCCGGACGCCCTTCTCGAGGAAGACCTTGTGCTCCTCCTCGATCGTGCCGAGGCCGCCGATGCCGGCGCCGACGATGGCCCCGAACCGCTCGGGGTTCTCCTTCGCCATGTCGAGGCCGGAGTCCTTCATCGCCATCTCGGCGGCGGCGAGCGCGAACTGGATGAAGCGGTCGTTCCGCCGCACCTCCTTGCGGTCCATGAACTTCGTCGGGTCGAAGCCCTTCACCTCGCCCGCGATGCGGGTGGGGAAGGTGGACGCGTCGAACAGGGTGATCGGCCCGATGCCGCTCTTCCCCGCGACGAGCGCGGCCCAGGACTCCTCCACCCCGATCCCGACGGGGGAGACGAGGCCGAGACCGGTGACGACCACACGGCGCCTGGTCATGCAATTCACCTCTAGTAAATAACGAAGCGGCGCCCCGGGCACGAACGGCCCGGGGTCCTCGGTGTGCCGTCTACTTCTTGTGCGTCGTGATGTAGTTCACCGCATCCTGGACGGTCTTGATGTTCTCCGCCTCCTCGTCCGGGATCTCGACCTCGAACTCCTCCTCCATCGCCATCACGAGCTCGACGATGTCGAGCGAGTCGGCGCCGAGGTCCTCGATGAAGCTCGAGGTGATCTTGATCTCGTCCTCACCGACGCCCAGCTGGTCCGCGATGATGTTCCTAACCTTCTGCTCGACGTTCGCCGTGGTCATGTTCCGCTCCTCCTGTGAGTGAAGCCCGTGAAAGCCGCGCCGAGCCGGCGCGGCTACATGTACATCCCGCCGTTGACCCGCAGCACCTCGCCGGTCACGTACGACGCCAGATCGCTCGCGAGGAACGCGACCGCGTTCGCGACGTCCTCCGCGGTCCCGAGCCGCGCGAGCGGGATCAGCTCCTGCATCTTCGTCTTCGCGGCCTCCGGCAGCGCCGCCGTCATGTCCGTGTCGATGTACCCCGGCGCCACCGCGTTCACGCGGACGTTGCGTGAGGCGAGCTCGCGGGCGACGGACTTCGTGAGCCCGATGAGCCCGGCCTTCGTCGTGGCGTAGGCCGCCTGGCCGGCGTTGCCCATCTCGCCGACCACCGAGGTGAGGTTCACGATCGCGCCGCCGCGCGCCTTCATCATCGGCCGGGTGACCGCGCGCGTGAGGTTGAACGCGCCCGTCAGGTTCACCTGCAGCTGGCGATTCCAGTCCTCGTCCTTCACGCGCATGACGAGCTGATCCACCGCGATGCCGGCGTTGTTCACGAGCACGTGCAGCCCGCCGAGCTCCGCGACGATCCGCTCGACCGCCTCGTTGCACGCGGCCGGGTCGGCGACGTCGAACCGGTACAGCTTCGCCTTCGGCGCGCCCGCCCGCTGCACGAGCGCGAGGGCCTCCGCCGCAGCGGCCTCGTTGCCGGCGTAGTTGAGCGCGACGCTCGCGCCGCCCTTCGCGAGCGCGATCGCGATCGCCCGGCCGATGCCGCGCGAGGCGCCCGTCACGAGCGCGGTCTTCCCGTGGAAGTCGAACATCCCCTCTCCTCTCACGCCGCGAGCGCGGCGAGCGTCTTCTCGAGCGACGCCCCGTCCTCGACGTTCCAGACCTCGACGCTCTTGTCGATCCGCCTCGCGAGGCCGGAGAGCACCTTGCCCGGACCGACCTCGACGACACGGGTGACGCCCTGCCGGACGAGCTCCTCGACGCACTCGATCCAGCGGACCGGCGCGGTCACCTGCTCGACGAGGAGCGGGACGATCCTCGCGGCGTCCGCGTTCGGCCTCGCCTCGACGTTCGTGACCACCGGGCAGCGCGGCGCCGCCCAGGCGATCGCCCGCAGCACGGGCTCGAGCCGCGCCTTCACCGGCTCCATGAGCGCGGAGTGGAAGGGGGCGGACACGGGGAGCGGCAGCACGCGCTTCGCGCCCGCCTCCTTGAGGCGCGCCCCGGCCTGCTCCACGGCGCCGGCGGCGCCGGCGATCACCGTCTGCGCCGGCTCGTTGTAGTTCGCGGGGGAGACGACCGAGCCGGTCTCGGAGGCGACGGCGGCGCAGATCTCCCGGACCTTGGCCGGATCGAGACCGAGTACGGCGCTCATCGCACCCTGCCCGGCCGGGACCGCCTCCTGCATGAACGTCCCGCGCGCCCGGACCGCCCTCGCGGCGGCCGCGGCGGCGCACGCGCCCGCCGCCACCAGCGCGGAGTACTCGCCGAGCGAGTGGCCCGCGACCAGGTCGGGCGCGATCCCGCGGGCGGAGAGGACCGCGGCGGCGGCCGCGGATACCGTCAGGATCGACGGCTGGGTGTTCGCGGTGAGCCGGAGCCGATCCTCGGGTCCCTCGAAGCACAGCGCAGAGAGCCGCTCGCCGAGGGCGGCGTCCACCGCCGCGAACACGGCGCGCGCCTCCGGGAACCGGTCGTGGAGGTCCTTGCCCATGCCCACGACCTGCGACCCCTGGCCGGGAAAGACGAACGCGAGCTTGCCCATCTCCGTGCCGTCCCCTACCAGCGCACGACGCTGGCGCCCCACGCCATGCCGCCACCGATCGCCATCATCAGGATCACGTCGCCCGGTTTGAACCAGCCGGCCCGGTTCGCCTCGTCGAGCGTCATCGGGACGCTCGCCGCCGAGGTGTTGCCGTACTTCTCGAGGTTCATCCAGCACTTCGAGGCCGGGATGTCGAGCCGGTCGAGCGTGGCGTCCAGGATCCGCTTGTTCGCCTGGTGCGCGATGACGTAGGTCACGTCTTCGGTCGTGAGCTGCTCGGCGGCGAGCACCTCGCGGCAGCTCTCCTCGAGCGAGCGCACCGCGACCTTGTACACCTCGCGGCCGTTCATCTTCACGTAGTGCGACTTCTCACGGACGACCTTCTCCGAGATCGGCTCGCGCGACCCGCCCCCCGGCTGGTACAGGATCGGGACGAGCGAGCCGTCGGTGTGCAGGCGGGTCGTGAGCACCCCGCGCCGCGGGTCGTCCGAGGGCCGGAGCACCATCGCGCCCGCGCCGTCGCCGAACAGGATGCAGGTGTTGCGATCGGTCCAGTCGGTGAGCCGCGTGAGCGTGTCCACACCGACGACGAGCGCGTTCTTCACCGCGCCGCTCGCGACGAACCGGTCGGCGACCGCGAGCGCGTACAGGGAGCCGGCGCACGCGGCCGATACGTCGAACGCGAACGCCTTCTTGTTCCCCAGCCGGCCCTGCAGCACCGCCCCGGCGGACGGGAACGGGTAGTCGGGCGTGATGGTACCGACCACGATCGCCTCGACGTCCTTGGGGTCGAGGGCCGCCATCTCCAGCGCGCGGATCGACGCCTTCACCGCGAGGTCGCTAGAGGCCTCCTCCGGCGCCGCGACGCGCCGCTCCCGGATGCCGGTCCGCTCGACGATCCACTCGTCGCTCGTCTCGACCATCTTCTCGAGCTCGCGGTTCGTGAGGACTTTCTCGGGCGCGTAGGACCCGGTACCGGCGATGATGGAGCGCATCTCTTCCTCTCGTATCAGGCGTCGGGCGACGAGGCGCGGCGCGGGGGGTGGGACGGCTTCGCGTCGCGGGCGGCGGCGTCGGCGCTCTCGAGGAGCGCCTCCGACGGCGCGACCGCGGTGGCGATCTCGTCGACGAAGTGGGTGCGGGCCGCGTCGCGCGCGCGGCGGATGGCGTTCTCGATGGCGACCGCGTCGGAGCGACCGTGGGAGATGAACCCGACGCCGTTCACGCCCACGAGCGGCGCGCCGCCGACCTCGCGCCAGTCGAGGCGCTTCTTCATCCCGTCGAGCGCGGCCTTCGAAAGGAGGCCGCCGATCGTGGAGACGGTCGTCGAGCGCAGCGCGCGCTTCAGGTACTCACCGACGACCTTGGCGGTCCCCTCCATCGTCTTCAGGGCGACGTTGCCCGTGAAGCCGTCGGTGACGATGACGTCGATCTCCCCGGTCAGGAGGTCGCGCCCCTCGCAGTAGCCCGCGAACTGGATCGGCGCGCGCCGGAGCGCGGCCGCAGCTGCGCGGGTGAGGTCGGTGCCCTTCGACTCCTCCTCGCCGTTGGCGAGGATCGCGATCTTCGGGCGCGCGACGCCGACCACGCGCCGGGCGTAGACCTCGCCCATGAGCGCGAACTGGACGAGGTGAATGGGCCGGCAGTCCACCACCGCGCCCATGTCGAGCAGGATCGAGGCGCCCTTCAGCGCAGGCAGCACCGAGATGATCGCCGGCCGCTCGACGCCCGCCGGTCGGCCGAGCACGAGGATCGCGCCCGCCATCACGGCCCCGGAGTTGCCCGCCGACACCATCGCGCTCGCCCGGCCCGACTTCACGAGCTCGAAGCAGACGCGGATGGAGTTGTCGCGCTTGCGGCGCATCGCCTGGCCGGGGTGGTCGTCCATCTCGACGACCTCGTCGGCGTGGTGCACCTCGATCGGCAGCGCCTGCCCGGCGCGATGCCGCGCGAGCTCGTCACGCACGCGCGCCTCGTGGCCGACCAGGATGACCGGCAGCCCCTTACGCGCTGCGTTAATGGCACCTTGCACGATCGCGCCCGGGGCGTGGTCGCCCCCCATCGCATCCACGGCGACGGGCGCGATCTTCTCGACCATCGGGGCTTACGTCGCCTCGGTGATCTGCTCGCCCTTGTACGTCCCGCAGGACGGGCAGGCGCGGTGCGAGATCACCGGCTCCTTGCACTTCGGGCACTTCGTCACGTTCGCCGCCTTGATCTTGAAGTTCGAGGCGCGGCGGCGGTCGCGGCGCATGCTGCTCGTACGCTTCTTCGGGACACCCACGGCGTGCTCCTTTGTCTTCTGGTGCGGCCGCTACTGCAGCTTCACGTTCTTGAGACCCGCCCAGCGCGGATCCGGCACGTGGCGATCGCAGCCGCACTCGCGATCGTTCAGGTTGGCCCCGCACACGGGGCAGAGTCCCTTGCAGCTCTCGGCGCAGACCGGATAACCCGGCAGGGCGAGGACGAGCTGCTCGCGGAGGATGGGATCGAGGTCGATGACCTTGCCCGAGTACGTCTCCTCCTCCGCGTTGTCCAGGGCGAAGCTCCCGGCGCTCGGACCGGTGTTCGCGTCCTTCGCGTCGCGCCCCTCGTCGCCGTACTCGCCGGCAGGGACGAGCGTCAGATCGAAGTCGACCGGAACGTCCAGCGAGACGGGGCCGAGACAGCGGCCGCACGCCGCGGTGAGCTCGGCCTTCGCGTGCCCCTCGACGCGGATGCGCCGTTCGAGCCGCTCGAGCTTCGCCTCCGCGTGCGCAGGGCCTCGCGCGCGATAGCCCGCGCGGTCGCCGGCGACCATCTCGTCGACCTGCTCGCGGGCCACGTCCCAGCTCCGCCGGAGTCCGGCCTCCTTGATTTCATCAATGTTGACGCGCATTTACGACGCTTCCCGAGACCAAAAAAGGGGCCTCATTATAGGGGTCGATCAGGCGAAGTCAAGGCGCGCCGGGCCATCCCGCGCGCCACCGCCGTTTCCTTCCCCTTAGAGGACGCCCTACTTAACCCCCGCCGACGGCTTCTTCATCGCGCTCGAGCGGGACGAACTGAACGGCGAGCGCCCGAGAGGCCGTGAATTCAATCCCCGGACCGAGCCAGGCGGACGAGACGCGAGCAGCGCGAGGCGCGACGACCGAGTCACGGCCTCACGAGGCCGCGCGCCACGGCGAGGAGCGCCGCCTCGGCCTTCGTGGAGACGTCCATCTTCTCGTAGATCCGCTTCACGTAGGTCTGGACCGTGCCCTCGGCGATGCCGAGCGCCTGAGCGACGTCCGCGTACGTGTGGCCGTGCACGAGGAGCTGGAGCACCTCGAGCTCGCGCTTCGACAGCGCCGGACCATCCTTCGCCTTCTGGTCGGGCGGATCGCCGCGCAGCTCGGACAAGAGCACCTTCGCGGCGCGCGGGCTGATCGGCGCGGCGTCCCCGGTGAGCACGTCCTCGACGGCGCGGGTGAGCTCGGCCGCGTGGAACGGCTTCAAGATGTAGCCCGAGGCCCCGGCACGCATCGCCGCGAGCACGCGCGCAGGGATGTCGACGGCGGTGAGCGCGATGCATGCGGTCTTCGGCAGCTCGTGACGGATCGTCGCGATCACGTCCTCACCGCTCATCTTTGGGAGCCCGAGATCCACGAGCGCGACATCCGGCTTCTCGCGGCGGGCGAGCGTCACCCCGTCCTCCCCCGTCGCCGCCGTGCCGCAGACCTCGAAGCCGTGCGACGTGAGGACCTGCGCGATGAGCTTCGAGACCGCCTCGTCGTCCTCGACCGCGATCGCCCGGATTGCCATGTGCCCCCACCTTCGCGCGGAGGTGGGTCGGCCACCTTCCGAAAGCGCTCCACTCAGTACCAGCCCGGCGTGCGGGGGGTCAAGAAACCCACCCCCCCTCCGGAATGGCGTGGCGCGCACCCAGTGCCTACCCGGCCGCACACGGAAGTACCCGCAACCAAATGGAAATCTCGCCGAACCTGTGGCAGCTTGCTCGCCTGGACGTACAGGAGGCCTGCATGCGAAGCCACGCTCGGCTCGGGCTGCTCGTCGCTGCCCTTTCTTCGATCATCGTAGCTTGCAGCTCGGGTAGCGGGGGCGATGGTCCCGCGTGCAAGGGACTCGACGCCGCCTGCACAGCGGCTTCCGAGTGCTGCGCGGGGACCACGTGCTTCGCGGGCGTCTGCGCGCCCGAGGGCTCGTGCACGGTCGCGGGCCAAGCCTGCGCGTCACCGGCCGAATGCTGCACGGGCGCGTGCTCTGGCGGCGCATGCGTCGAGCCGAGCACGTGCAAGCCGGTCGGCCAGACGTGCTCGACGCCGTCGGAATGCTGTACCGACCAGTGCGCATCCGGCCAGTGCGTCGAGCCCGCCGGCCAGTGCACCGTGCTCGGCGCCACGTGCGCCTCGGCGACGGAGTGCTGCACTGGGACGTGCACGAACAGCAAATGCGCGGAGGCCCCGTCGACCTGCACCGCAGAGGGCGCCGCGTGCACGGCGGACGCGGCGTGCTGCTCCGGCAATTGCGTCGGAGGCACGTGCGCAACCGCCGATTTCTGCAAGCCTGCTGGCCAGGGCTGCGCCAATGACGGCGAGTGCTGCTCGCTGACATGCACGGGCGGCGCGTGCTCCCAGACGATCTGCAAGCCTGCCGGCACCGCCGTGGCGGACGCGTCCCAGTGCTGCTCCGAATACGCGGCCGGGACGCCCCTCACCTGCCAGAAGCTCCCGGAGAGTGGCGGCTTCACGTGCTCGACACTGGGTGAATCTTGCGCTGGCGCGTTCGAGTGCTGCTCGCGCAACTGCCAGGACGGCACCTGCGCCCCGGCATACACCTGCCATGCCCCCGGCGACATCTGCACGCGGCCCGCGGACTGCTGCTCGGGCCTGTGCAGCGTCGACGCTGGCTCCGCCACGCCGGGCCGCTGCATGGACGCGGCGGGCGGCTGCACACAGGACGGTGTGCCCTGCGACAACGACTCGAACTGCTGCACGCGCAAGTGCGTCGACCTCGGCAGCGGCACGAAGGTGTGCCAGCCGGCGGGCGGCTGCAGGATGACGGGCAACTACTGCGACTCCGACGACGCGTGCTGCAACATCAACCACCTCGTCGCGGACTCGCAGGACATCCACTGCGAACCGGACGACCACACCTGCGACCACGGCGGCTCCTGCAACCCGCCGGGCAACATCTGCGGCGACATCGCCTCGCAGAACTGCTGCTACGGCAAGAAGGACGTCTGCAAGTCCGACATGAACGGCGTGCTCCGCTGCTTCGGCGGGCCGCCGACGAGCTGCGACGGTGGCGGCTGCTCCGGCACCTGCCCGACCGGCTGGGACGGCAACGATCCCATGTGCTGCATCCCGAGCGAGCCCGGACCCGACGGGAACGGCAACATCTGCCAGTTCCGCGATCAGTGCTGCGGGTATGCGCCGTGCGTCCCTGACGCGCAGGGCGTGCTCCGCTGCGCCGACACCAACGCCTGCAAGCCACAGGGCACCCGGTGCATCGACGCGGGCGACACCAGCTGCTGCGAGGGCACGAGCTGCACGAACGTGACGGAGATCGGGTGGATCTGCGCCCTCCCGACCGATCCCGGATCGCAGTGCGTCCCCGACGGCGGCGGGTGCAGCGCCACGACGGACCCCTGCTGCGCCGGGCCAGGCGCGTGCATCACCGACACCACCGGAGCCGGCACCTGCAACACCTGCGTGCCGAACGGGAACGCGTGCACCGTCGACGGTCAATGCTGCGGCGGCAGCTGTGATCAGGGTGTCTGCCGCGCACCGTGCCAGGGCGAGACGTCGAGTTGCACCGTCGACGGCGACTGCTGCTTCGGCCTCTCTTGCCACATCGAGCCGGGCGCCACGAGCGGCCAGTGCACGTCGGCCGGCGGGTCGTGCGCGGACACCGGCCAGACCTGCGTCGCGGACGGCGACTGCTGCAATGCGCCCGGCGAGGGGTGCGTCGAGGGCGTCTGCGCCGTGCCGCCCCCGCTCTGCCCCGGCATCGCGATGCCGTGCTCGGCGACGACGCCGTGCTGCGAGGGGCTCTCGTGCAACACCACCATCGGGGCCTGCGAGGCACCGACGTGCGGGAACACCGGCCAGTCTTGCACCACGGCGGCGGGCTGCTGCGCGACGGATGATGTCTGTGCGCTGGCCTCCAATACGGCTCAGCCCTGCACGGACGGCGCGAGCTGCGTCTGCGTGAAGCCCGCGGTCTGCGCGCCGCTCAACCAGCCCTGCGCGCCGACCCCGGGCTGCTGCAACGGCGTGTGCGTGAACCAGGCGAAGACGTCCGAGGTCTGCAATCCCACCACGGGGATGAACTGCATCTGCGTCATCATCGGATAGCGCCGCTGAAGGTTGGCGGTGACACGGCCGCTCGCGCTCGCAGCGCGGGCGGCCGTGGTCTTTCTGGTGATGGGGCTCGGGCTCGAGGTCGAGGTCGCGGTCGGGGTCGACGACCCGTCCCCAGGCGAGCTGGCGAGGCCGCTCATCCTGAGCGTAGCGCCGCCAAAGGCGGCGCGAAGTCGAAGGACGACGGCCGCTCACGCCAGAGCGCGAGCGGCCGAAGTTCGAGGCTCAGTGGTGCAGGGGGCGGCTCGCTTCAGTCCGTCCGATCGGAGCCGAGGGGTCCGAGCGCCTCGTCCTCTCCGACCCCCTGCAGATCGAGGGCGATGGCGAGGAGGTAGAGCGCGAGCGAGGTGGTCCCGAAGAGCTGGCCGAGGCTCATGGCGAGCACGAGCAGGAGGGGCGCCGGCCAGAACAGGCCCGCAACCATGAGCGCGAGCGCGGCGAGCGTCAGGATCGCGGAGATGAAGACGAGACGACGAACGGTGATCTGGGAGAGTCCGATCACGGCCTACTCCTTCCTCTCGTTGGCCGCCGCCGTCGCGGGCGGGCGGCCGTTGCCGCCGTGGTTGAACGAGCGCGGGTGGACCTGGGCGCCGCCGTGGCAGTCGATGCAGCTCGCCTCGTCCTTGCGGAGGTCCTCGACCATTCCGTTGTGCTCCTCGCGCGCGAGCCAGTTCGGCGCCGTGGTGGAGTGGCAGCGAGTGCAGCTCCCGTTCTTGAACGCCTTGTACAGGTGGATGCGCGGGCCCTTCTCGCCGTACGGGCCGGAGTCGCTGTACTCGGTGATGTAGTAGAACAGGTGCTTGAGCCCGTTCACCTTCGTCGTCATCGCGCCGAAGATCTTGTAGTCGGCGTGGCAGGTGTAGCAGCTCTCGCCGCCGAAGCTCGCGTTCCGGCTGTGGATCGCGGCGAGGCTGTTCGACTTCGGATCGGCCGCGTCCTCCGTGTACGGGAGCATCACGTGGCACGAGCTGCAGAACTCACGCTTCAGCGTGTACTCGAAGCCGGCCACGTTCCCGGTGAGCGCGACGCCGATCGGCATGACGCCCAGCCCGAAGAGCAGCAAAACCTTCGTGAATCGCCCGAGGGGGGGACGCTTCACGAGATACCAGCCGATGATGGCGGCCGAGATCGCCGCGGCGGCCACCGCGATCGCCTTCAGGAGTTGCTCGAGCGAATGAATGTCTTGCACGGGAAGGCCTAGCTAGCATGTGGGTGCCTGCCGTTCAAGGCTGAACCGCGACATTTCGCCGCAGCGAGGGGGCGCCTCCCCCCGAAGGCATCCGGCGGAGGTCGCCCGCGCCGCGCACCGCCGAAATCGCGGACGGCCGCGAACTGCCTTGCCTTTACGCCGTGCCTGCACTAGATACGGCGGCTCGCAAGCGCGGTTAGCTCAGCTGGATAGAGCGTCGGCCTCCGGAGCCGAAGGCCACAGGTTCGAATCCTGTACCGCGCGCCACTCTGCCACGGCCGGCCATCCTCCCAGGGTGACCGG
>DATIDF010000337.1:0-14106 GCA_035456445.1 Anaeromyxobacter sp. | reverse complement strand
CGGTGATGTCGATGCCGTGCAGGGCCTCGACGTTGCCGTACTTCACCCGCAGGCCGCGCGTCTCGAGGAGCGGCGACGTCACGCGACCTCCTCCGTGCCCAGGTACGCCTCGATCACCCGTGGGTTCGCCTGGATCGAGGCAGGGGGTCCCTCGGCGATCTTCTCCCCGTACTCCAGCACGACGATGTGCTCGCAGGCCCGCATCACGAGGCTCATGTCGTGCTCGATGAGGAGGATGGTGATGCCGCGCGCCCGGATCCTGCCGATGAGGCCGATGAGCTCCTCGGTCTCCTGCTCGTTCATGCCTCCGGCCGGCTCGTCGAGGATGAGGAGCTTCGGGTCCGCCGCCAGCGCCCGCGCGATCTCGAGGCGCCGCTGGTCGCCGTACGCCAGGTTCGTCGCGAGCTCCATGGCCCGGTCGCGCAGCCCCACGAAGGCGAGCTCGTCCACCGCCCGGGCCGCCGCCTCGCGCTCCTCGCGGACCTGCCAGGGCGGCCGGAAGAGCGCGCCGACGAGGCCGCTCCGGGTGCGGCAGTGCCTCCCGGCGAGCACGTTCTCGACGGCGGAGAGCTGCTGGAAGAGGCGGACGTTCTGGAACGTGCGGGCGATCCCCGCCTGCACGATCCGGTGCGTCCGCATCCGCTCGAGGGGCCGGCCCTCGAACCGGATGGTCCCGCGATCGACGCGGTAGTTCCCGGTGATGAGGTTGAAGGTGGTGGTCTTGCCCGCGCCGTTCGGCCCGATGAGGCCGACGACCGAGCCTGCCGCGACGTCGAAGGAGACGTTCCCCACGGCGGTCAGGCCGCCGAAGCTCTTCGTGACGTTGCGGACCTCGAGGAGCGCGCTCACGACGACGCTCCCGCCCGGCGGACGTCGGAATCCGCTCCTGCCCGCCGTACGTCGGATTCCTTGAAGCGGAGGAGCCGGAGCGGGAGGAGGCCCTGCGGGCGGACCACCATCATCACCATCATCACCAGGCCGAAGACCAGCATGCGCGCGCTGGCGAAGCCGCGGAACAGCTCCGGGAGGAGCACCACGAGCGAGGCGCCCAGGATGACGCCCGGGATCGAGCCGGAGCCGCCCAGGATCACCATCAGGAAGAGGACGACCGACTCCCAGAAGCCGAACGACTCGGGGGAGATGATCGTCATCTTCGCCGCGTAGAGCGTCCCGGTCATCCCGGCCCAGGCGGCCCCCAGCGCGAAGGCGAGCAGGCGGTAGCGGGCCGTGTTCACGCCGCTGCCCTCCGCGGCGACGGGATCCTCGCGGAGGTAGTTGAGGGCGCGGCCGAAGCGCGACTGCTCGAGGCGGTGGAACAGGAGCACCGTCACCGCCACGAAGCCCCAGATCAGGTAGAGGAACTCGTGCGGCCGGCGGATCCGCAGACCGAACAGGCTCGGCCGGGAGATGCCGAAGATCCCGTTCGACCCACCGGTGAGGCCGAAGACGTCGTTCACGAGCGCGATCCGCACGATCTCGCCGAGCCCGATGGTCACGACGAGCAGGTAGTCGCCGCGCAGGTGAACGACGGGGCGGGCCACGAGGACCGCGAAGATCGCCGCCACCACGGCGCTCGCCGGGAGCGTCCAGAGGATGGGGATCTGGAACCGCGTGTTGAGGATCGCGGTGGTGTAGGCGCCCATCGCGTAGAAGGCGGCGTGGCCCATGTTGAAGAGCCCGGCGTCGCCCAGGATGAGGTTCAGGCTCAGGGCGAGGAGGACGTAGAGCCCGACGCTGTTCAGCACGTCGAGCCAGTACGCGTCGAGGAAGAGGGGGGCCGCCGCGATGCCGGCGGCCGCGAGGACGTACCCGGCCACGAGGGCGCGCTTCCTGCTCCAGGCCGGCGTCATCATCAAACCTTCTCCGCTACGCGCTCGCCCAGGAGGCCCGAGGGCCGGACGATGAGGATGAGGATGAGCACGAAGAACGCGATGGCGTCCTTCCAGGCGATGGACAGGTAGGTCGCGCCGAGCGCCTCGACGACGCCGAGCAGGAGCCCGCCCACCATCGCGCCGGGGATGTTGCCGATGCCGCCCAGGATGGCGGCGGTGAACGCCTTCATCCCGTAGAGCCAGCCCATCGTGAAGCTGATCTGGCCGTAGTAGAGCCCGACGAGGAGGCCGGCGCCGCCGCCGAGGGCGGGCCCGATCACGAACACGATCGTGATCACCTTGTTCACGTCGATGCCCATGAGCCGCGCGGCGCCCTGGTCGATGGCGGCCGCGCGGATGGCGGTGCCGACCTTCGTCTTCTGCACGAACAGGTAGAGCGCCGCCATGATCGTGAGCGAGACCAGCACGACCGCGATGCGCATCACCGGCACCTGCTGGCCGAGGATCGACACCTGCGTCTGCGGGAGGATGTCCGGGTAGACCTGGTACCGGGCGCCGTAGATGAGCATGAGGGCGTTCTGGAGGAAGATCGAGGCGCCCAGCGCGGAGACCACCGCCGAGAGCCGGGGGGACTCCCTGAGCGGCCGGTAGGCCGCGCGCTCCAGGATCACCCCGATGACCGCGACGAGCCCCATCACCATGACCGCGAGCAGGACGAGCCCGAGCGCGAGGCCGAGCCGATCCTGGAGGAGGAGGGAGGTGAGGAGCGTCATCCCCAGGTAGCCGCCGTAGGTGAAGAGATCGCCGTGCGCGAAGTTGATGAGCCGGAGCACGCCGTAGACCATCGTGTAGCCGAGCGCGATCAGGGCGTAGATGCTCCCGACCGCGAGCCCGTTCGTCACCTGCTGGAAGAATTGCTCCATGGGATCGGTCCGGCTCCGGAAGGTGGGTGGGGCCCGCGGCCACGGGCCCCACGCCACGGTGCTCTCTCGCTACTTCTGCAGGACGAAGTTACCGGAGGCATCCACCGCGTAGACGCGGTACAGCTCGCCGACCCGGTCGCCCTTGTCGTTGAAGGCGATCTTGCCGGTGAAGCCCGGGAAGTCCTTGAGCCCGGTGGTGAGATAGCCGCGCAGCTTCCCGCCGTCGGTGGACTTGGTCGCCTCGATGGCCTTCACGACGACGCGGAAGCCGTCACCCGCGAGGACGCCATAGATGGAGTTGGGCGCCTCGCCGTACTTCTTCTGGTAGCTCGCGACGTAGGCCTTGGCCTCGGGCGTGTCGAGGTCCTTGGGGACGGGGGGCGAGAGGAACTGGAAGCCGGCGGCGGCGTCCTTCCCGGCGATCTTGACCAGGTCCGGGTTGTTGATGGCGTCACCGCCGATGAAGGGCACCTTCCAGCCCATCTGCTTCTTCTGCTTGAGGAGCAGCCCGGCCTCCGGGTAGTAGCCCGTGAAGAAGACCACGTCCGGCCCCGCCGCCTTGAGCTTCGTGAGGATCGCCGAGTAGTCCTGCTCCCTCGGCGTCAGGGCGTCGAAGAAGGCGATCGGGATGTTGCGCGACTTGAGGATCGTGGCGATCTCGTCCGCGAGCCCCTTCGAGTACGCCGAGTTGTCGTGGAGGAGCGCGACCTTCTTCGCCTTGGTCTTCTCGAGGATCGCGGCCCCGACGCGCCCCTGCTCGTCGTCGCGCGGGCAGGTCCGGAAGAAGTACTTGAGCCCCTTCTCGGTGAGCCGGACGGCGGTGGAGCCGTTCGCTACCTGGATGAGGCCGGCCTCGTCGAGGATCGCCTGGGTCGCCTCGGTCACCGCCGAGCCGTAGGTGCCGATGACGGCCACGACGCCCTTGGTGGAGAGCCGCTGCGCGGCGAGGGCGGCGGTCCGCGGGTCGCCGCCGTCGTCCTCGATCACGACCTCGATCTGCTTGCCCAGCAGCCCACCGCGCGCGTTCTGCTCGGCGGCGAGCAGCTCGACGTTGCGCTTCATCTCCTCACCTTCGCTCGCCCATGAGCCGGTCATGGGGGCCATGAGGCCGATCTTCACGGTGTCCGCGGCGAGCGCGGTGCTGAAGGACAGGAGGCCAAGCACCAGCGCTACGGTGACTCTTCTCATGTGCTCTCCGGGGGGGAGGGATGAAGGTGCGGCAATTCGCCGGTGGATATTGTATCCATTATCCACTGTCAAGGAGGTCGCGGCGGGTCGCCCGGGAGAGGCATTCGACGAAGGTGAAGGGCGAGTTGACGAAGGGCCAGAAGGCGGCGAAGTAGAGCTACCCGGCGAGGTCACGCCCCGGGCGATCGCCTTGGCCGGAGCAGGTGATCGGCATCGCCTGGAATGGGCGATCGGCTTGGCCGGAGCGCGAGATGAGCAAGCGAGTCACGAGCACGCAGGCGCCTCTTCACAGCGAGGCGACCAAGGTGAAGGGGCTGCGGCGGCAGAGCCTCCCGCTCGATCTCGCCCACGAACTGCGGGAACGGATCCTGGGGGGCGAATTCGGGGACGGAGCTGTCCTGCGCCAGGAGGCTCTGGCCGAGCGGTATGGCGTGAGCCGGGTGCCGGTCCGGGAGGCGCTGCGGCTCCTCGAGGGTGAGGGACTGGTCACCCTCCAAGCGCACCGCGGGGCCGTCGTCGTGGCGCCCTCGCTTTCCCAGATCAACGAGCTGTACGACCTGAGGGCGATGCTGGAGAAGGACCTCATCGTCCGCGCCATCCCCAACATGCGCCCCGAGGACGCCGCCCACGCCGAGCAGGCGCTGTCACGGCTGGACGCCGCCTTCGCCGGAGAGGTGATCCACGCCTGGGGCGTGCTGAACTTCGAGTTCCACCGCTGCCTCTACCTCCCGTCCGGCCGCGAGCGAACGCTGGCCCTGGTGCAGAACATCAACACGCTGACCGAGCGTTACTTGCGGATACAGCTCAGCCTGACCCGCGACTTCGCGCAGGCTCAGGCGGAACACCGGCAGCTCTTGGAGCTTTACCGGGCAGGCCGGGCCAAGGAGGCGGGCGCCTTCGTCGAGCGACACATCCTCAGCGCCAAGAAGGCGCTGATGGATGCGATGAAGACCCGGGCCAAGCCGAGGAAGCAGAGCCTGCGGTGAGCCGCGTGCCCGTGACGCCGGCGCCCGCGGCCCGCGTTACGGCTCTCGCAGTCCGGGACGGCACGGTCTCGCGCCCCAGGGCGTCCTCCGTCGATCGCGCGACACGGAACCTTCGAATGGATCCGATCACCCACCCCAGGCCCAGCTCGCGTCGACGATCGGCAGGGGGACCGACAGTCGCGTGCCGTACGGGAACTCCGCGTACGACCACTTCGCTCCGGCGCGGGCGCGGAAGCGCTCCGAGGGGCGCCACTCCGCGATCCCGGCCCACTCCCACGCCCAGTCGCCCCGCAGTCCGGGCATGAAGAACCGATCCAGCTCCACCCGGTAACGGAACCTCCGCGCAACCGGGCCCTCCAGTGCGAGCCCGAGGTCGGCGCTCCACCCCGTGAACCACGCCGCCGCGCGAGGCCACACGAGGTGCCACTCGACCTCGCTCCAGAAGCGCGGCCCGTCGAACGAGGTGAGGTTCCACGCAACGCGCCCGCCCGCGCGGAGCGTGAGGAGGTGATCGCCGATAGGCGCGGTGGCGAGGAGATGGTGCGCGCTCGCGAGGACGTGTGGGTAGCGGACGTCGGAGGGGATGATTCCGCCCGCGCCCTCGCGTGAGAGCAGCCGCATGAGCGGGGTCGGGTAGAGGAGGCCGTGCTGCGAGGCGACGGCGATGCCTCCCGGCGCACCCCAGGCGATCTTCACGCCGGCGTTGGGCGAGACCGCGAACCACACCGGGTGAACGGAGAGCTCGAGCCGGTTCCGGACCCCGTAGCGGAGCGGCGCGAAGACGCCGACCTCGGCACGGCCGTGCGGGAGAACGAGGGCGGTCCCTGCCGACCAGCTCGCCGTCTCGCCGGCCGCGACGCACGGCGCCGCGAGGAGGAGCGCCAGGGCGACGCGCCTCACGGGACCTCCAGGTCGGCGACGAGCGGGACGTGATCCGAGACGAGGATCGCGTCCTGCAGCACCTCCGCGCGGAGCCAGGTGCCGTTCGTGAACAGGTGGTCGAGCTTGCGGTTCAGGGGGAACCGCTCGTCTCCGACGAAGGTGAACCAGGGGCCGGGATCGGCGCCGAAGGCGGCAGGAGTGACGTCGGGGTGGTAGGCCGCGTACAGCGGGTCGAGCCAGGCCTCCTCGCCCGTGAAGTCGTCGCCCTCGTACTCGGCGCCCTCGCAGCCCTCCACGTCGGGGAAGCCCACGCGCACCGGCGAGGTCGGCGGGATGGAGTTGAGATCGCCGCCGCCGACGACGCGCTCTCCCGCGGCGGCGTGGACGTCCATGATCGCCTTGAGCCGCTCGAGGTGCTTCCGTTTCGTGCCGTCCTCGGAGAACGCCTCCGCGTGCGTCGCGACTATCCACAGCGGCCCCGCGGACGGGACGTCGATCCGCGCCTCGATGGCATTCCGCTTCAGGTAGAAGTAGCCCTCGAGCGCGCTGTCGTCGGTCCGCAGCGGGAGGGCGTGCCGCACGGCCTCTGCGATCGGCCAGCGCGACAGGATCGCGTTGCCGGAGTCGATCGGCCCGAGCCCGTCGGACGGGATGTAGTCCGCCTTCCACTGAGAGGCGTACACGGCGTGGTCGAGACCGCTCCGATCGAGCAGGTACTGCACCTCGTCCAGGTAGGCGACGCGCTTCGAGCGGTCGGTGTCCACCTCCTGGAGCAGGACGATGTCCGGCGCGGCCGCGCGGATCCGCGCCGCGACCGCGTCGAGGTTCGCGCGCACCTCGCCCTCGGTCATGAGCGAGCGCGAGCCGTCGCACTCCCAGAAGAAGCGCAGGCGCGCGCCACCGAACTTCACGTTGTAGGTCATCACCCGGATGGCCCCCTCGGGTGCGGCCGCCGCGGTGGGCGTCCGCGCGCGGTACCACCTGACGCCCTCGATCGACTCGAAGCCGGTGTTGAACGGGTCGCACGCGAGGAGGAGCGTCGCCGCGAGGATCGGCGAGACGCTCCGAAGGTTCGTGCGCATGGCGATCTCCGCGGCGAGGTGGCGCCTGCTGCCGGCTCCATCGTGCGCTCATCCGCTCGGCGGCCGGCGCCTCCTCCAGGGGGAGCCCCTCAGGGCGGTCAATCCTAATCGAAGACCGTCGCGGAGTGATGCGTCGCCGGGCGCGTCCGCCGGGCTTGCAGGGGCGGCCGTCCCCGGCGCTCCCGACCCAGCCCGGACGGCCACCAGATCGCCGCCGGCGCGGGCAGGGGGCTGACGATCGCCGGCGCCTACGGCGGCCCTTTGCCGCGCGCGCCATGACGGTGTATGGCTACGCCCTAATGAAGACTCTCACCGAGCTCAGCGGCTCCCTGATCCGAGTGGCGGCGGCCGCGGTCGCCGAGGCAAAGCGGTCGCTCCCGGCGGAGGAGAAGCCCGCCGCAACCGCTCCCGAGGCGCCGGCGCCGGTCGAGGCTGAGGGCGCGAGCCCGGCGGCCGAGAGCGCCGCTGCTCCCGCCGAGACGACGGAGGCATCCCTGGCCGCTTCCCAGGAGGCTCCCGCCGGGACGACGGATGCGCCGCCGCCGGCCGAAGCTACTGGCAGCGATGCGGTCAGCGCCGCGCTCGACGCGGCGGTCGCCAAGGCGACGGGCCTCTCTGGCGAGCGGCTCTCGATGCTGCGCGCCGCGGTCGAGGCGGTCGGGCGCCGCCCCGAGGACGTCCGCCTGGTCCGCGTGTTCGGCCCCGAGGAGCAGATCCCGGGCGCGAAGGCGATCGGCGGACACCAGTACGTCGTGGACTTCTTCCCGCAGAGCATGAAGCAGGTCGCGGGCGGGCCCAAGGACGATCGCGGCGGGCGCCGGGGTGGACGCGGCGGCGGGCGCGGCGGCGGAGGAGGCGGCCGGGGCGGCGGCGGAGGCACCAAGGCCGGGGCCACCGGCGGGTTCTCGATGGACTCGCTCCGCGAGGATCGCAAGAACGAGCGCGGTGGGCGCGGGCGCCCCGGTGGCGGCGGGAGGCGGCCGGGCGGCGGAGGCGCTCCCGGGAGCCGTGCTCCGGGCGGCCGTCCGGGTGGCGATCCCAAGAAATAGCGTCGTGCCCCGGTCCGTTCTCACCAGCCGAGCATGAACGATCCCCTCGCACCGCTCCTCGCGGACGGCGTCGTGGAAGAGGTCTGCGCGCGCCTCAAGAGCGGCAAGGAGGCAGACCTCTGGCTCGTCCGCCACGGCGGCGAGATCGTCGCTGCGAAGGTGTACAAGGCGCGCGAGGCGCGCAGCTTCCGGAACAACGCCGGCTACCGGGAAGGGCGGCAGGTCCGCGACACGCGCACGCAGCGCGCGATGGATCGAGGCAGCCGCTTCGGCCACGCCGCCGCCGAGGAGGCGTGGAAGGCGAAGGAGGCCGACGCCCTCTACGCGCTCCACGCCGCAGGCGTACGTGTGCCGAAGCCGGTGATGTTCTACGAGGGCGTCCTGCTCATGGAGCTCGTCGTGGACGCCCACGGTCACCCCGCGCCGCGGCTCGTGGACGCGAGCGTCGCGCGAGAGCAGGCGGCCGCGCTCTACGCCGATCTCCGCGGGCAGATGGTCCGGATGCTCTCGTGCGACCTCATCCACGGCGACCTCTCGCCGTACAACGTCCTCGTCGGGTGGAACGGTCCGGTCGTGATCGACTTCCCGCAGGTCGTGGGCGCGGCGCACAACAGCCAGGCGGAGTCGTTCTTCCACCGTGACCTCGAGAACCTGCGCCGCTTCTTCGCCGGGCTCGACCCGGCGCTCGGCGCGGCGGTGAACGACGGACGGGAGATCTGGCGCGCGTACGTGCGCCGCGAGCTCTCGCCGGAGTTCGTCCCGACGGGCCGGACTGTCGAGCCGCCGCGACGCAGCGGCGATGGGGGCCGCGGGCACGCTCAGGGTCGCGCGCACGGGCAGGAACACGCCGACCACCACCACCCCCGGCCGCACGAGGGGGCTGCGGGCCGGGACCGCGGCCGACCGGACCGGCGCGATCGACCCGCCACTGCGGCGCCGCGCGAGGCGCGAGAGGCTGCGCGCGCGGGGTCGCACGCTGGGTCGGGTCAGCCTGGACCGCACCAGCCGGGACCGCGTCAGCCTGGACCGCGTCAGTCGGGACCGCGTCAGCCGGGACCGCGCCAGCCGGGACCGCAGCCCGGACCGCGCCAGTCGGGACCACGCCAGCCGGGACCGCAGTCGGGACCGCGCCAGTCGGGATCACGCCAGCCGGGACCGCAGTCGGGACCGCGCCAGCCGGGACCGCAGCCGGGACCACGCCAGCCGCGTCCGCCCGGGCGCGGGCCTGACGGGCGTCGCGCCGCGCCGGCGCCGGAAGTGATCCGCGTGGTCCGGCCGCCGCTTGGGCCCAGAGGGACGACCGCGCCGTCAGTGCCGCAGAGCGCACCGCAGGGTGCCGCTCCCGGCGGACAGCGCGCCCCCGGCCCGCGTGCGCACGATTCTCAGCGCCGCCGCCGCGACTGACCAGGCCGGAGCGGACCCACGCTCGGGGGGCGCATGGCCCGCCTTCACACACCGCGAAGGTATCTAACCTTCCCTTCGGCTGTCGGGGTCAGCGGCGAAGGGGAGGAGGGCCGAGCCGGGGCCGCTCAGGCCCCCCGCAGGCGCGGAGGGTCGCATCCCATCGCTCATAGCCGTGCGAGCGCCTTCTCCGCGATCGCGCGCGAGATCGCGAGCCGATCTCCCCCTCCCATGTAGAAGATCGAGATCGCAGCCTTGCCCTTGCGCACGGAGAGCGCGGAGCCGAGGTCGAACCTGGCGGTGTCCTCGTCGGTGGCCGCGTTCGGCGCGAACTTCGCGTCTTCGCCAAGGCCGGGCACCGGTCGCGGATCCTTGAACGGGAACGCCGCGTGCTCGCTCGCCCCGAGCTTCGGGCTGAGCCGGACCTTCACAGAGGCGCTGCCGTCCGAAGTCCGGTAGTCGCAGGTGCTGATGTCCGCGGATGGGCCCTTCATCGGCTCGCCCGCGCCGACTGGTTTCCCGAGCGCCGCCTCGACGTCGGCCTTCGTCACAATCGAGCAGGCGTCCGAGGCGGGCGCGGCGACGGCGCTCGAGACGGCGAGCGGACAGAGCAGCAGGAGGCTCCAGAACGAGCGGTAGGAGTGGGGGAGAGGCGATCGCTCGACCTTCGGGGACATGGCGCGACTCCTTCCATGGACCGCAAGCGTGCATGTGGTCGGATCGATCTACTGGCCACGGGCGCGGTCGCCCACCCCGTCGAACGCCTCAGCGGCCAGGGCCGCGAGTAGGCGTCACCCTGCGTCAGGAACGCGGCCGCGACCCCGGTCGCGCGGACGCGGCTCCCATCGCTGAAGCGGATGACATCCATCGTCATCACCACCGGTCATCACCGACCGGAAGCCTCACGGCCCGGGATAGGCTTCGCGCACGCGGCCGTTTGCGGGCCCTCAGCCCCCCTCGACCCGCTCCCGCAGTCGATAGCCGACGCCGGGCTCCGTGACGAGCAGCCGCGGGCGGGCCGGGTCCGCCTCGATCTTCTTGCGGAGCTCGGCCATGTGGACGCGGACGTAGTGCGCCTCCGTCGCGTTCGGGCCCCAGACCTCCCGGAGGATCTGCCGGTGCGTCAGCACCTTCCCGGCGTGGCGCGCGAGCAGCGCGAGCAGCCGGAACTCGGTCGGCGTGAGCCGCACCTCGCGACCGTCCACCGTCACCTCGCGACGCGGAAGATCGATCCGGAGCGGCCCCGCGTCGAGGACCGAAGGCTGCTCCGGGCTCGCCTGCGCGTGGCGCAGCGCGACCCGGAGCCTCGCCAACAGCTCGTTCACGCCGAACGGCTTCGTGAGGTAGTCGTCAGCCCCCGCGTCGAGCGCGTTCACCTTGTCCTCCTCGCGGCCGCGCGCCGACAGGACGATGATGGGCGCCGCCGTCCACTCGCGGAGGCGCCGCGCCAGGTCCACGCCGTCGCCGTCGGGCAGCGTCAGGTCGAGGAGGTAGACGTCGGGGTTGTGGCTCGTGGCGAGCTGCTCGGCCTCTCGCACCGACTCGGCCTCGACGAGCCGGTAGCCTCGGGAGACGAGGGCGGCGCGCAGGAACCGGCGCACCTGGGCCTCGTCGTCGACCACGAGCACGAGCGGTCCGGCCGCGTTCACGAGAGGCCACCTCCCGCCGGCTCGGCGGGTCGCGGCGGCTCGGTCGGCAGCGGCAGCGTCAGGCGGAACACGGCGCCGCCCCCAGGACGGTTCGCGGCGACGAGCCGTCCCCCATGCGCCTGGGCGATGGCGCGTGAGATCGGCAGGCCGAGGCCGACGCCGCGGACGCCAGCGTGGGCGCCGCGGTGGAACCGCTCGAAGATCCGCTCCTCGTCGCCCGGCGGGATGCCCGGGCCCCGGTCCGCCACGTCGACGACGAGCGTGCCTCCCTCACGCCGCGCGCGGACCTCGAGCTCCGAGCCGGGCGGGGTGTACTTCGCGGCGTTCTCGAAAAGGTTCACGAAGAGCTGCTCCACGAGGACGGGGTCGAGCGAGACGAGTGGGAGGTCGTCGGGCAGGTAGGTCGCGACGCGCCTCCCCGCGAGGCGGCGCTCGAGCCGGGTGAGCGCGCCGCCCACCACCTCGACGAGCGGTACCCACTCGCGCTTCGGCTCCACGGCGCCCGAGTCGAGGCGAGTCATGTCGAGGAGGTTCGAGACGAGCCGCTCGAGTCGCTCGGCCTCCTCGCAGATCGCCTCGGTGAGATCCCGGCGCGTGGCGGGATCCAGCTCGGCGTCGGCGCGCAGCGTCGTGGCGGCCCCGGTGATGGCGGCGAGGGGGGTCCGGAGATCGTGCGAGACCGCGGAGAGGAGCCCGCTGCGCAGCTCCTCGGTCTTCGCGCGCAGCGCCGCCTGCCGCGCCTCGGCGGCGAGCCGCACGCGATCGAGCGCCAGCGCCGCCTGGCGCCCCAGCGCCTCGAGCAGCGTGCGCTGCTCGGCCCCGAGCCCGCGCTCGTCCCCGATCCGCACGGCGAGCACCGCGAGGACGTCACCCCACGCGCGGACGGGGGCGCAGATCACCGCCTCGCCGGGGAGCGTGTCGGTGCCGCGCCCCGCCGCCTGACCGTGCTCGGCGACCCACTGCGCGACCGCGCGCTCGGAGGGACCGAGCGTCGCGCCGCGAGGCGCGGCCGCCAGGGCGGCGAGGTCCTCGTCGCCGCGCACGCGCAGGAACACCACCTCCGCGTCGAACGCCTCCGCGACCGCCTTCACGCACACGGCCGCCACACCCTCGTCGTCGAGGGCCGCGCCGAGCTCGCGGCTGAACCCGTACAGCGCCGCGGTGCGGCGCTCGCGTCCCACCGCCCCCCGCTGCTGCTCGCGGAGCCGCAGCGTGAGGGTGCTGATCACGACGCTCACGCCCAGCATCATCGCGAACGTGAGGAGATAGCGCGCGTCGGAGACGTCCAGCGTGTACGCGGGCGGCACGAAGAAGAAGTCGTACGAGATCACCGCCAGCGTCGCCGCCAGGACGGAGGCGCGACGGCCCGTGGTCAGCGCCACGATCATGACCCCGAGCAGGAACAGCATCTCGACGTCGGGAACCCGGAGCAGCGCCCGGACGGCGGCGGCGACGGCCGAGGTCAGCGTGATGACGCCGATCGCGCGCAGGTACCCGGCGCTGCGGGCGGGCCGGCGCCCCGCCACGACCGCGCGCTCGCGGTCCTCCTCGACCCCCCCCGCGAGGACGTTCACCTCGATCTCGCCGCTGCCCCGGATGATCTCGTCGACGAGCGAGCCGCGCAGCCGGTCGCGCCAGCGCGAATGCTGGGGCTTGCCGAGCACGATCCGCGTGACGTTCCTCCGCCGCGCGAAGTCGAGAACGGCGTCCGGGATGCGCAGGCCGGTGAGCCGGACCACCTCGGCGCCGAGGGACTCGGCGAGGCGGAGGTGGGACTCGAGCTGCTCCCGGTCCTCGTCGGCGAGGGGCGGCCTCCCGGAGGCCTGCACCGACGCGGCGACCCACGGCGCGCGCAGGCCGGCCGCGATCCGGCGCGCCGCCCGGACGAGGCGCGCGGAGTCGGGCGCCGGCCCGACGCACACGAGCACCCGCTCCGCGGTGGCCCACGGCACGTCCACGCCGTGCTCCGCGCGGTACGCGAGCACGTCCGCGTCCACGCGCTCCGCCATGCGGCGGAGGGCGAGCTCGCGGAGCGCGAGCAGGTTCCCGCGCTTGAAGAAGTGTTCCCGGGCGCGCTCCGCCTGCTCGGGCAGGTACACCTTCCCCTCGCGCAGGCGCTGCAGGAGCTCCTCGGGCGCGATGTCCACGATCTCGATCTCGTCCGCGCGCTCCAGGATCGAGTCGGGGACGGTCTCGCGCACCTGGACGTGCGTGATCTGCTCCACCACGTCGTTCAGGCTCTCGACGTGCTGGACGTTCAGGGTCGTGTAGACCTCGATGCCGGCGTCGAGCAGCTCGACGACGTCCTGCCAGCGCTTCTTGTGGCGCGAGCCGGGGGCGTTCGAGTGCGCGAGCTCGTCGAGGAGGAGGATCCGCGGGCGGCGGGCGAGCGCGGCGTCGAGGTCGAACTCCTCGAGGACCCGGCCGCGGTACGGCAGCGTCCGACGCGGCAGCACCTCGAGGCCGAGCATGAGCCCCGCCGTGTCGTAGCGGCCGTGCGTCTCGATCGCGCCGATCACCACATCGACGCCCTCCGCCACGAGGTCGCGCGCGACCTGGAGCATGCGGTACGTCTTCCCCACGCCGGGAGCGAAGCCGAAGAAGATCTTGAAGCGGGTGCGGGCCTCGCGTCGGGCCTCGGCCGTCATGCGCGCGAGGAGCGCGTCCGGATCCGGCCGCTCGGGCTGCTGCGTCATGGCCGCGCTCCCGTCACCCCCGAACCCAAGCCATCTGTCGCCGAGCCCGTCAAGCGCCAGGTTGAGCGGGAGGGCGTTCACGCGGGGAGCCCGAAGATCCACCCCGCAGAACTAGCGCGGGCGCGGCTCCTCCGCGAAGAGGAGCGAACACGAGTCAGGGCGCGAGGCCGACCGTGAGCGGGCCGGCGAGCGCGGTCAGGATCGTCGATGCGACGCGCACCTCCGGGCGCGAACGACCTCGCGCACCTCGAGCCACAGCTCCCGGCCCGTGACGAGCGCGCCCGCTGTCGCGAAGCCCAGGGTCCCGGCGCCCCAGCGGCCGGCGCGCGCGGCCTCGCCGATCACCGGGACGAGGTTCACCGCGAGCAGCATGACCATGAGCGCCAGATCTCGGCGCTCGGGGACGGACGCGTGCTCC
>DATIDF010000336.1:0-10141 GCA_035456445.1 Anaeromyxobacter sp. | reverse complement strand
ATCTGGCGGTAGAAGAAGGTGAGCAGCAGCGTGCGGATGTGCGAGCCGTCGACGTCGGCGTCGGTCATCACGATGATGCGGTGGTAGCGCAGCTTATCGGGGTTGTATTCCTCGGCGCCGATGCCGCAGCCGAGCGCGGTGATCATGGTCGCGATCTCGGCCGACCCGAGCATCTTGTCGAAGCGGGCCTTCTCCACGTTCAGGATCTTGCCGCGCAGCGGGAGGATGGCCTGGATGCGCCGGTCGCGCCCCTGCTTGGCCGAGCCGCCGGCGGAGTCGCCCTCCACCAGGAAGATCTCGGACTCCTTCGGATCGCGCGACTGGCAGTCGGCCAGCTTCCCCGGGAGCGAGGCCGAGTCGAGGGCGCCCTTGCGCCGGACCGTCTCGCGCGCCTTGCGGGCGGCGATGCGGGCGCGGGCCGCCTCGGCCACCTTCCCGCAGATCCGCTTCGCGACGTTGGGGTTCTCCTCCAGGAAGGCGCCCAGCCGCTCGTTGAGCATGGTCTCCACCATGCTCTTCGCCTCGGTGTTGGAGAGCTTGGTCTTGGTCTGCCCCTCGAAGCTCGCGCCCGGCAGGCGGATCGAGATCACCGCCGAGAGCCCCTCGCGCATGTCGTCGCCGGAGGGCAGCTCGTCCTTCAGGTCCTTGAAGAGGTTGTTCTTGGTCCCGTAGGCGTTGATGGTGCGGGTGAGCGCCGCCTTGAAGCCGATGAGGTGGGTGCCGCCCTCGTGGTTGTGGATGTTGTTCGCGAACGCGAAGACCTTCTCGTCGTAGCCGTCGTTCCACTGCAGCGCGATCTCGACGAGCGCGGCGCCGCGCTCGGTCTCCACCTCCTGGCGCAGGGAGATCGGCGGCTGGAAGAGGACGTCGCGGCTCTTGTTCAGGTACGCGACGAACTCGCGGATCCCGTCCTTGAACAGGAACTCGTGCCGCTTGCCGCTCCGCTCGTCCTCGATCGTGATCTTGAGCCCGGCGTTCAGGAAGGCGAGCTCCCTCAGGCGCCCGGAGAGCGTCTCGAAGGAGAACTCGGTCACCTCGAAGATCGTCGCGTCCGGCTTGAAGGTGATCTTCGTGCCGCGCCGCTGCGTCTCTCCGATCGCGGTCACCTTGCCCGCCGGCGTGCCGCGGTCGTAGCGCTGCGCCCAGACCTTGCCCTCGCGGTAGACCTCCGCCTTGAACCACTCCGAGAGCGCGTTCACGCAGGTGACGCCCACGCCGTGCAGGCCGCCGGAGACCTTGTACGCGTTCGACTCGAACTTGCCGCCGGCGTGGAGCTTCGTGAGCACCACGTCGAGCGTGTCCATGCCCTTCACCGTCGGATGAGGGCCGACCGGGATGCCGGAGCCGTTGTCGACGACGGTGACGGAGCTGTCGGCGTGGATCGAGACGTTGATCTCGTTCGCGCGCCCCGCCATCGCCTCGTCGACCGAGTTGTCGACGACCTCGTAGACGAGGTGGTGGAGCCCGCGCTCGCCCACGTCGCCGATGTACATGTGGGGGCGCTTGCGGACCGCCTCGAGGCCCTCGAGCACCTTGATCGTATCGGTTCCGTACTCCTCCACGCCGTTCGGCTGGAGGCTCTTCTCGGCGGTTTCCAGGGGGGTTCCTCCGTACTTTTCCCCGAAGGGTTCCCGCGGCTTACGCGAGATGTGGGGATATAGCAGGCAGGGCGCCCGCTGGCAAGGCCGAGCGACGCACACAACCCTTCGGATCGACTCAGGAAAGAAGCGGAGCGACCGCCCCACCTTCCACCTTGTAGAAGGCGGTATCCGGGCCTGCCGCAGGCTCGATCAGGCGCCGGTCGGTGGTGGTGAGGAACGCCTGGGCCGGCAGGGCGGCCAGATAGGCGAGCAGGTACCGGTTCTTCGTCGGATCGAGCTCCGACGAGACGTCGTCGAGCAGGAGGAGGGGCGGGCGGCCGAGCGCCGAGCGCAGGTTCTCGATCTCGGCGATCTTGAGCGCGAGCACGAGGGCCCGCTGCTGGCCCTGGCTCGCGTAGGCGCGCGCGCCGCGGCCGTCGAGCGCGAGGACGAGCTCGTCCATGTGCGGGCCGGCGGAGGTGAAGCCCCGCTCCCGGTCGCGCGGGAGCCGCTGGACCAGCGCGTGCTCGAGCCGGCTCGCGATCTCCTCCTCGCTCCCCTCGGCGGACACCCCCGCCGCCGGCCGGTAGGCGAAGCGAGCCTCGGGGGCCCCCGGGCCGGAGATCTCGCCGAACGCGGTCCCCAGCCGCGGCGCGAGCTCACCCACGACATCGCGCCGGCGCCGCACGATCCGCGCCCCTGCGCGGACGAGCGGCGCACGGAAGCTCGCCTCGACCTCGGGGATACCGCCGCGCAGCGCCGCGTTCCGCGCCCGGAGCGCGCGCACGTAATCGCGCGCCTCGCCGAGCACCGCCGGCCAGCGGTTGAACGCGGCCCGGTCGAGGAGGCGCCGCCGGCCCTCCGGGCCGCCCTTCACGAGGAGCAGGTCGTCCGGGGCGAAGCAGACCGCCGCCAGCCCCTCGAAGTACGCGTCGAGCCGGTCCTGCGGCTTCCCGTCGAGGAGCGCCACCCGCCCGCCGGGCGCGACCTGCACCGCCACGCGCCTCACGCCACCCGGCCCGTCGAAGTCGCCGGCGACGAGCCCCGTGTCAGCACCGTGGCGCACGAGCTCGGCGAGGCGCGCTGCGCGGAGCGGCTTCAGCGTCGTGAGGAAGAAGATCGCCTCGAGGAGGTTGGTCTTCCCCTGGCCGTTCTCGCCGACGAGCACGGTCGCCCGCGCCGAGGGCGCGAGCGTCACCCGGGCGAGGTTCCGGAAGTCCTGGACGTCTAGGGAGAGGAGCCGCATGGCATCGGCCCGGCTCCGAGCCGTGCCCGAGGCTGCCGGGCTCGGGCGCGGGTCCGGGCCCGGGCGCGTTCACGGGACGGCGCGAGCGGCCGCGCCGTCAGATCCGCATCGGCATCACCACCGCGGTGAAGCCCTGGTCCTTCTCGTCACCGCCGTGCAGGACGCCGGGCGAAAGGTCGTCCGCGAGCTCGAGCTGAACGTCGGCGCTCTTCAGGACCCCGAGCACGTCCATGAGGTAGCGGGCGTTGAAGCCGATCTTGAGCGGCTCGCCGTCGTACTCGACCGGCACCTCCTCCTTGGCCTCGCCGAGGTCCGGGTTCTGCGACAGCACCTTGAGCGAGCCCTTGGAGAGCTCGAGCTTCACCGCGTGGGCCTTGTCGGTGGAGAGCAGCGAGATGCGGCGCAAGGTCTCGAGGAGGCGGTCGCGGCCGATGCGGACCACCTTCTCCCCCTGCTTCGGGATCACCTGGCGGTAGTCCGGGAAGAGCCCCTCGATGAGCCGCATGGAGAGGATCACGCCCGGCCGCCGGAGGATGGCGCTGTTCTCGACGAAGCCGAGCTTCGTCTCCCCCGCGTCCTCGCCGGCCTCGGCCGCCTCGGAGAGGAGCTTCTTCAGCTCCTGGAGCCCCTTCTTCGGCAGGATCACGCCGCGCTTGAGGCCGAACGTGCCGTTCAGCGGCCGCTCCGCGAGCGAGAGGCGGTGGCCGTCGGTCGCGACGAGGCGGAGCAGCTCGGGGCCCGGCTCGAAGAAGACGCCGTTCAGGTTGTAGCGGGTCTCGTCGTTCGAGACGGCGAAGAAGGTCCGCTCGATCATCTCGAGCAGCTCCTCGGGCTTCACGTCCGCGAACGTCACCTTCTCGAAGCGCGGCAGCGCCGGGAAGTCCTCGGCGGGCAGGCCGACGATCCGGAACTCGGACGGGCCGCTCTTCACCTCGAGGTAGTTGTTGTGCGCCCGCTTCAGCGTGACCTGCTGCTCCGGCAGCGCACGCACGATCTCGTACAGGTGGCGCGCGGAGACCGCGAGGGCGCCTTCCTTCAGCACCTCGCAGCTCTTCTCGTGCTCGGAGGAGACCGCGAGGTCGAGGTCGGTCGCCGAGACGACGAGCTGACCCTTCTTCGCCTCGAGGAGGACGTGGGAGAGGATCGGCATCGTGCTCTTCTTTTCCACGATGCCCTGCGAGCGCCCGAGCGCCTTCGAAAGCTCAGCGACGCCGATCTTCAGTTCCATGGGAGATCCTCTTCTTTTGATCCTAGGCGTAACAGCAGGGGCCGAAGCGATGTGGAAAAGGAGTCTGAGCCCGCGAAACTTCTGAAGATTTGTACCTGGAAAAGTTTCCGGATCCCTTTGGGTCGAGTTTGTGTAGCGCGGGCCGAGAAACACTGTCAACAGCCGCCCACACCTCGTCCCCACGAGGATCGGGGTGGGATCCACAGACGATCCACAGCCCTCGCGAACGCGCTGGAGGAAGCCTCCCACATGGCGTTGAGCGCGAGGCCGGAGCTGCGCCGGCGCCCGTGCGCGCAGGACGGCGACGCCGGCGGGCCCGCTCGTCCGCGGCGGACGGCACGTCGCCGGCGGGGCTGGGGCGGTGATACGGATCGGCCATCGCGCGCGGGGGCGCCGGGCTCGCAGGGAGGGGTCGCGGCGATGCGAGGGGCGGCGGGCGGGAGCGGTCGGTGCGCCGCTTCAGGGCGCGAGCTTCGCGGTGAGGACCTGCACTGCGGAGCGGACCGCCTCGTCCGCCGCCATGAGCGTGCGGATCCGCTCCACCGCCGCGATCACGGTCGTGTGGTCCTTCTTGTTGAACTTCTCGGCGATGGACTGGAACTTCTCCTTCGCGAGCTCGCGGCACAGGTACATCGCGACCTGGCGCGGCAGCGCGATCTTCTGCTCGCGCGAGGCGCTCGTGAGCTTCGGGACGGTGAGGCCGTAATGGGCGGCCACCGCCTCCTGGATGCGCTCGATGGGCGGCCGGTAGCCCTGGGGCGGGATGACGTCGCCGAGCACGTCGCGCGCGAGCGGCACGGTGATGGGCTCGCTCTTCAGGGAGGCGAACGCGGCGAGGCGCATGAGCGCGCCCTCGAGCTCGCGCACGTTCGAGCGGATGTGCGTGGCGAGGAGCTGGGTGACGTCGCCGGGCAGGTCGATCGACTCGACCTCCGCCTTCTTCTGGAGGATGGCGGCGCGCGTCTCGAACTCGGGCACCTCGATCTGGACGCGCATGCCCCACTCGAAGCGCGAGCAGAGCCGCGCGTCGAGCCCCTTCAGCTCCTTGGGGCTGCGATCGCTCGAGAGGACGATCTGCACGTGGAGATCGTGGAGCTCGTTGAACGTGTGGAAGAACTCCTCCGCCGTCTTGTCCTTCCCGGCGAGGAACTGCACGTCGTCGACGAGCAGCGCGGCGCACTCGCGGTACTTGCGGCGGAACTCGTCCATCGTGCCCTTCGAGAGGGCCGCGACGAAGTCGTTCGTGTAGCGCTCGGAGGAGACGATCGCGACGCGCCCCTGGCGCTTCGCCAGGATCGCCTGCGCGAGCGCGTGGAGCAGGTGCGTCTTGCCGAGCCCGGAGTCGCCGTGAAGGAAGAGCGGGTTCCAGGTGTGGCCGGGGTTCTCGGCGACGGCCTGGGCGGCGGCGAAGGCGAAGCGGTTCGACTCGCCCACCACGAAGGTGTCGAACGTGTAGCGCGGGTTCGGGCGCGACTCGCGGGGATCGACGGGCTCCGCCGCGCGCGGCACGGGTGTGAGCGCAGGAGCGCTCGGGGTGGGCGGCGGCATCGGCGCGAGGCGAGGCGAGGCATCGACGACGAACGTGATCGGCATCGGCTCGCCCACGAGGCCGGGCACGAACTCCTCGAAGAAGGCGCGGTAGTTGTCCTCGACGAAGTCGCGGTGGAACGGGTCCGGGGCCGCGATCTGGAGCCGCCCGCCCTCGATCGACAGGAGGCGGAGCGGCGCGAACCAGCGGTCATAGAGGTCCGGGCGCAGCCGCGCGCGCAGGAACGTGTCGATCCGCGACCAGAGCTCGTCCACCGGCGAGATCACCTTGGCGCTCGCGCGCGAATGCATGTTGCTGCCCCCCGTCGTCCACGCAACGAAACGAGGCTCCCCCCTCCGACGCCCGGGCTTCCGGACGGCGGCTCACTCGGCGCTCAGCGGGCGAGAGTGCAGGCGGCCTCGTGCTGCGTGGGGGCGGAAGTTAGCCAAGGTCCGTCGAGGGGATCAAGGGCGTCGTTCGTCGCGCGCGAAACGACGGGCTTTTCGCGTGACGGGCCGGCGACGGATCGGGGGCGGGTTCGGGAGAGCGGGGCCAAGTCCCTGCAAACCTTGACATCTCGCGGCTGATCGGGGAGGTTGCCGCGCCATGAAGCGGACCTATCAACCGAAGAAGCAGCGCCGTAATCGCACGCACGGTTTCATGAAGCGGATGAGCAGCACGGGCGGGCAGAACGTGATCAAGAGTCGCCGCGCGAAGGGGCGCAAGCGCCTCACGCCCAGCGCACCGAAGAAGTAGCACTGCAGGTGAAGCTGCCCAAGGCGGCGCGACTGCGCCGCCGCCGCGAATTCCTCCTCGTCCAGCAGCGCGGTACGCGGCTCTACGCCGGAGACGTGCTCGTCCTTGCGCTCGACTCTCGCGGAGCCCGGCCTCGCATCGGGATCACGGTGTCGTCCAAGATCGCGAACGCGGTCGAGCGCAACCGGGTGAAGCGCTGGGTGCGGGAGGAGTTCCGCGCGATGCAGGGCGATCTGCCCGCGATGGACTTCGTCGTGATCGCTCGCGCGGGGGTGCTCGCCGCGGGGAGAGCGGGGGTCCGCCGCGGGCTCGAGGCGGCGCGCACTCGCGTCGCGACCGGAGGGGGCGCGTGATCCGGCGGGCGCTCATCGTCCTCGTGCGCCTGTACCAGTGGCTCGTGTCGCCGCTGCTCCCGCGCGCCTGTCGCTTCTACCCGAGCTGCTCCGCCTACGCGGCGACGGCCCTCGAGCGCCACGGGGCGCTCAAGGGGTCGGCCCTCGCCGCGCGGCGCCTCCTCAGGTGCCATCCCTTCCATCCCGGCGGCGTCGATCCGGTGCCGGAGTCCGAGAGGTAGACCTTGGGTCCCGAGAACCGTCGAGTCCTCATCGCCACCGTCCTGTCCGTGGCGGTCCTCATCATCTGGCAGTTCGTCTTCCCGCCGCAGAAGTCGAAGCCCGCGGCGCCGAAGCCCCCCGCGGCGGCGGAGACCGCCAAGGCCCCGGCGCCCGCCGCGCCGCCCGCGCCGGAGGCGGCCCCCGCGGTCCCGGTGGACACGCCCGAGGAGCTCGTGAAGCTCGCCGGCGATGGATTCGACGCCGTCCTCACGAGCCACGGCGGTGCGCTCAAGGAGCTCGTGCTCGAAGGCGAGAAGTTCCGGCGCGATCACGAGGGCAAGCCGGTGCAGATCGACCTCGTGCGCGTGGCGAAGGACCAGCCCTACCCGCTCTCGGTGGTCGCGACGCCGGAGCTCGGCGGGGCGCAGGACGCGGGCTCGGATCCGGCCGCGCGCGCGCCGATGCGCATCGTCGCCCGGGACGCGCGCTCCGTCACGTTCGAGGGGCGCGCCGGGAGCGCCACCGTTCGGAAGACGTTCCGGCTCACCGGCAAGCCGTACGAGCTCGGGCTCGACCTCGAGATCGCGGGCGCGGGCGCCCAGGGCGGCGGGATCGTCGTCCTCTACCCCGGCTACATGCCGCCCGAGACGAAGTCGGGCGGGTTCTTCTCCGGCCCGCCGGTGGAGTTCATCCGCCCGGTCTGCCGCGCCGGCGACACGACCGAGCGCTTCAAGGTCGACGGGGATCAGGCCGTGGAGAAGGTCGAGGGGACCGCCGCCTGGGCGGGCATGGATCAGGGCTACTTCGTCTCCGCGATCTTCCCCGCCGAGCCGGCCGGGGCCTGCGTCTTCGCGAAGGGTCCGGTGAAGGGCAGCGCCGTCGCCGCGCTGCGGCTCCCGGTGGAGGGCGGTGCGCGTAAATATTCGCTCACGGTGTACTCCGGCCCGAAGGACGTCGACCACCTGCGGGCGTACGGCCGCAACTTCGAGAGCGCGATCGACTACGGCGCGATGGCCCGCCCGTTCGCGTTCTTCGCGCGCCTCCTGCTGTACGTGATGCGCTGGTTCGAGCGGCTGGTTGGCAACTGGGGCGTCGCGATCATCCTGCTCACCGTCTGCGTGAAGGTGCTGCTCTACCCGCTCACGGCGAAGTCGATGCAGTCGATGAACGAGATGCGGAAGCTGCAGCCGGAGATCGAGAAGCTCAAGGCCAAGCACGGCAGCGATCGCGAGAAGCTGAACCTCGCGACGATGCAGCTCTACCAGCAGCACAAGGTGAATCCGCTCGGCGGCTGCCTGCCGATGCTCATCCAGCTGCCGATCTGGTTCGCGCTGTACGCGACGCTACAGACCTCGGTGGAGCTCTACCGCGAGCCGTTCCTCTGGATCCACAATCTCACGCTCAAGGACCCGCTCTACGTCCTCCCCATCGCGATGGGCCTCTCGCAGTTCGTGATGCAGCGCCTCTCGCCGCAGCCGGCGGACAACACCCAGGCGAAGATGATGCTCTACTTCATGCCGGGGTTCTTCACGCTCCTCATGATCAACGTGCCCGCCGGTCTCACGCTGTACATCTTCGTGAACAACCTGCTGTCCATCGCGCAGCAGCAGTTCATGATGCGGCGCATGCCGGCGGTGCCCGCGCCGGCGAAGGCGGCGAAGTAGCCGCCGAGGGAGAGCCATGGACGAGACGAACGGGATCCCCAGCGCGCCGCCCGCCGAGGCGCCGGAGAAGGTCGCCCGCGCCCGCGAGTTCTGCACGGGGCTCCTCGAGCGGCTCGGCGCGGCGGTGGACGTCGAGGTGAAGGAGACCGCCGATCAGATCGGCATCGCGCTCGGCCCGCGCGCCGGCAACGCGCTCGAGCTCTCCTCGGCGCTCGTCGAGGCGGTGCAGTACCTCGTGAACCGCGTCGTGAACCCGCGCGCCGAGGGGCGCAAGTGGGTGAACCTCGAGGTAGGCGGCTTCGCCCAGGAGGGCGATCCCGCCGTGAAGGCGATGGCGGAGCGGCTGGCCGAGACGGCGATCCGCACGGGCAAGGTGCTCGCGATCGCTCCCATCAGCGCGCGCGAGCGCCGGCAGATCCACCTCGCGCTGGTGAACCACGAGGGCGTGTCGACGCGCAGCGAGGGCGAGGGCATCTTCCGCCAGCTCCTCGTCGTCCCCGGCGCGCGCGGAGGCGAGAAGTAGTGGCGCGTCCCCGCACGAAGGCGGAGCGGCTCTTCTCGGCCGCGGTGGTGCGTCGCTCCTTCGAGCTGCAGGACCGCGACTACGCCGCGGGGTTCCGCTTCGTGTACGAGGGGGTGCTCCGCGACCTCGAGCTCGAGCCGGCCGAGGTGGACGCCTACCTCGCCGAGCACCGGAGCGAGGTCGAGGCGGCGATCGGCCGGCGCAGCGCGAAGCAGCAGAAGTAGGCTCGCGATGGACCCCGCCTTCCACGAGGCGCTCGCGCGGGGCATCGAGGCGTTCGCGCTGCCGGTGCCGCCGGACGCCCTCCCCCTGCTCGAGCGCTACGCCGACCGGCTCCTCGCCTGGAACCGGAAGGTGAACCTCACGACGATCACCGATCCCGCCGAGGTCGCCGAGAAGCACCTCGTGGACAGCCTGCTCCTCCTGCCGCTCCTCGGCGCGGCGCGCACGGTCCTCGACGTCGGCGCCGGCGCCGGGCTGCCGGGCGTGCCGCTCGCCTGCGCGCGGCCGTCACTCGAGGTCACCTGCTGCGACTCGGTGGCGAAGAAGGTCGCGTTCGTGAAGGCGATCGCCGCCGAGCTGGACCTCCCGGTCCGAGCGCTCGCGGTGCGCGCCGACGGCGATCCCGATCGCGAGCGCCTCCCGCGCGCGGACGCGGTCGTCTCCCGCGCGCTCGCCGATCCGGAGCGCTGGGTCCCGCTCGGCGCGCGCTACCTCGCGCCCGGCGGCACGCTCTTCGCGATGCTCGGCCGCGACGCCGATCCCGCGCGGCTCGCCGCCGTCGGCGAGGCGTCCGGCCTCTCGCTCGTGGACGTCTCGCGGTTCGAGCTGCCCCTGTCTCGCTCCGCCCGTGCCATCGCCCGGTGGCGCGCGAGATAGTTGGAGCAGCAACCGACGGAACGACCGACCGGGAGCGGTTCGCGTCTTCGCGGGAGCTGGAGGCTCGCTGCGCCGGCAGATCGTACCGCAGTTCACATACAGTCAAACATGAGGCGCGGCCGGGCGGACGTCTTCGAGCGAGGATGCGCGGGCCCCCGGCGGACGGCCCGAGACTCGCGACGG
>DATIDF010000335.1:0-2842 GCA_035456445.1 Anaeromyxobacter sp. | reverse complement strand
CCGGCCCCTGCGGCCCGGCCGGACCCGCCGGACCCGCGGGCCCCTGCGGTCCCTCGCCGCCGATGGTCACGTCCATCGAGGCGCTCGCGTTTCCTGGCGCACGCACGACGACGAGCCGATAGGTGCCTGACGGGATCCCCTGAGGCAACGTCGCGACGATGTCCGTCGGCGAGTGGCTCTGCAGCTCCAGGACGGACTTGCCGACGACGACGGTCGCGGGCTGTGTACCGAACCCCTGGCCTTGCACGAACAGCGTGCCGGCGGCGACATCGACGTCGGCGCGGGTGATCTCGACCTTGCCTTGCTGGGCGAGCGCTACGTGCGCGGACAGCGCGAGCACGAGCGCGGTGATCGTCTTCATGGGTGAGCCCCTCCCCGGCGTACCGTCACCACCGGTGAGTCATACTTTCGGACGATCGTTCGATCCTTTGCCACCTCCCCGAAGGGCTTGTGAACGCGGAGCGTTCACGCGGCGACACCGGATCCTTCCGGCGACGAACGGCGCGCGTGTGCGCATGCGGCGTGGATCACGCACCGTGAACCACCTCCACGGCCCACGCGCGCGAGCAGCGAGAGCCGCCTGCCCGCTGCGCGCGACCCGGAAAGCTCGGCTAAGCTCCCCTGCGACAGGAGGGACGGATGGCGGGACAGGGATCGACGGGGAACGTGATCGCCGCGCTGGCGAGCTTCTTCATCCCTGGGCTCGGGCAGCTCATCCAGGGGCGGCCGCTCCTCGCGCTCGCGATGTTCGTCCTCGCGGGGCTGCTCTGGCTCGTCTTCCTCGGGTGGATCGTCCACCTCTGGTCGATCATCGACGCGGCGCGCTTCAGGCCGCGCCGCTAACCGTCGGTGTCACGCCTCGGCGGGCGCGCCGCCGACGCTCCTGAGCGCGCCCCGGAACTGCTGGACGAGCCGCATGACGTCGTCGGCGAGATCCACCGACTGACCGCGGTCCTCCGCCTCTCGGAGCATGGCCGCCACGCGATCGAGCGCGTCGGCCAGGTCGACGAGCGACGCCGGAACGCGGAACACCCGCTCGGCCGCCCGGAACCGGACGAGCTCCAGCTCGATGAGGTTCGCGAGGAGACCGGGTTCACGGAGCTCGATCATGTCAGGGGACAAGCTGGCAGCGGCGCGGCGGGGTGCAAACTGGCACCACGAGCAGGGTCTCGTGCCGGGGCGACGCACCCGGTTCCCGCGCTCGGGGCCTCGCCGGTGAACCGCCCGAGCGAGTTACATCGAGCGGGGCTGCGCCGGCCGCGCGCCCCCGTGCACGCCCGCTCGTGCCCTCCGGCTGGGTGCGCGCGGCCGGCCGCGCGGGCGTTATTTTCACGAGGGACCCATCCTGCGCGCACGGAATGCGCTCCCGGCAGCGCGGGTTGATCCTTTCGATGGGGGGCATCCCGTTGTGGAGATCCATCACGGGCCGCGTGGTCCTCGTCGTCCTCGCCTGGCTCGTCCCGTTCGTCGCCATCACCGCGTTCGCGGGGGTGGTCGTGTATCGCGACCGGATCGAGGCCGAGCGCGACGCGAACCTCGAGCTCGCCCGCGCCGCCTCGAACGCGTTCGAAGGCTTCGTGCGCGACGTCCTCCGGCAGGAGCAGGTCATCGGAGAGGCGATCGCGACCCGGCGGCTCGACCCGGACGTCGTCCATTTCCTGCTCGCCCGCGCCGAAGCGGAGTACGTCTCGGTGCGTGACTTCTCCTGGGCGGGGGCCGACGGGCGTATCGCCGCCTCGAGCGACCGAAGGCTGCTCGGTGCCTCGAAGGGGGACCGCGAGTTCTACCGGCGGATCGCGGCGGGCGCCGACTTTGCGGTCAGCGACATCCACGCCGGCATGCCGGATGGCGCCCCGATCGTCGAGTTCGCCCGCGCGATCCGGGATGGCGGCGACCTGAAGGGCGTCGTCTTCGCGAGCATCGACGCGACGCGCCTCGGTGAGCTCGCCCTCTCGTTCGAGCGGCTGGGGCGCGCCGACATCGCGCTCGCAGATCGCACCGGAAAGATCGTGTTCCGGCGAGACGGCGCGGGCGGCGCCGCGGGCGGCGTCCTCGACACCGACGCCGTGGTCCGCGCCCTCCGCGGGGAAGAGGTCGCGAAAGCGACGCGCGAGGATGGCGCCATCACGGCCGCCGTGCCGGTGGGCCTCGTCGGCTGGGCCGCCATCGCGAGCCGATCGTACGCGGACGCGGCATCGACCTTCCTCGTCGCCGCCGCGAGGGCGATCGGCATCGGGATCGCCGCGGCGGCGCTGGCGGCGCTCGTCTCCGCCCTGGTGGCGCGTCGCATCTCCCGGGCGCTCCGGCGCCTCGAGCGCCACGTCCAGGCGCTCGGGCGAGGCCACGTGGTCCTCGCGCCGCTCCAGGGTCCCGCGGAGATCGTGCGCCTCGGAGGCGCGTTCGACGAGATGGCGGGGAAGCTCGTGGCGGCGAACGCGTCGCTCGTGCTGCACGAGCGGCTCTTCGAGACGTCGCCGGATCCCATGATCGTCCTCGATCGTTCGCTGCGCCTGCGCGCGGTGAACCCTGCGTACGCGGCGATGCGCGGCCTCTCCACCGCCGATCTGCTCGGGCGGCCGCTCGCCGAGGTCGTCGGCCTCGACGCCTTCGACGCGATGGCCCCCCGCATCGAGCGCGCCTTCTCGGGCGAGTCCGTCCAGTACGAGCTCTGGACCGATCTCCCCACCGGGCGCCGCTGCCTGGAGGCGAGCTACCACCCCGTGCGAGAGGCCGAGCGGCTCGAGCACGTGGGCGTGCACTTCCGCGACGTCACCGATCGCCGTCACGCCGAGGCGGCGGCCTCGCAGTCGGTGGCGAGCGCGGAGGCGGAGCGCCGCAGGTT
>DATIDF010000334.1:0-20313 GCA_035456445.1 Anaeromyxobacter sp. | reverse complement strand
CGAGGGTGGCGGGGCACATCGGCACCGAGCGCTTCTCGAGGGGCTAGTGGAACTTGACCCGGTACACGGCGGCGCGAGCAAGCGCCGTCGCCTTCTCCGTCGCCGCGCGCGGGTCCTCGTGTATCCAGCTGCACTGCTCGCGGATGTTCGCCATCTCGACGAGGTACGGGTTGATGCCGCCGCGCTCGAGGGCCTTGCGGAAGGTGTTCTCGTGCATGCGCGGGCTGCACGCGGCGACGACGACCTTCGTCAGCCCGAGCTCCCGGATGTCGTTCGCGATCATCTCCTGGCCCGGGTTCGAGCACATGTACTTGTACGAGCGCGCGCTCGCGACGCCGGGAATGTCCTGCACCGCCGCAGCGACCGCGTCTGCGTCCACGACCTTCGCGATGTTGGTGCCGCAGTTGCAGATGAAGACGCCGATCCGCTCTTGGGCCATGGCTCCCTCCGTCACGCCCGTACCGACGTCGCCGGCTGCTCGACCACCTGCGCCGTCGCCGCCTGCGCCGCCGCCTGGACCGCCGCGAGGTAGATCGCGAGGGGGCGGTACGCCATGTGCGACCACTTCCCGAACGGCACCTGGGTGATCTCGAACGGCGCGACGACCATGAGGTGGACGAGGTAGGCGACGTTCGCCGCCATCGGTAGCCCCGCCCGGTGCAGCACGTGCTGGACGATCCCGGTCACCGCCAGCGCGAGCAGCATGCCGAGGAAGATCCAGTCCGACGCGTGCGAGTGCTGGTGGTGCGCCGCCTGGCGCGTGAGCCGGCCGCGCAAGGCCAGGATGGTTCCGGCGAGCAGCCCGATCGCCGCCAGGTAGCCGAAGACGTGCACGCCCCACCGCACGTCCGGCCCGTGCTGCATCTCCGGCAGGAAGAATACGATGAGCACGAGCATCGTCACGTAGCTCAGCATGAGGGCAAGGTGGACGCCCCACGGCCCGGTGTTCTTGCACTGCCGGTACCGTTGCTGCGTGAAGAAGTGCACGGGCAGCAGGACGAGATTGCGCAGATACGCCGTGACCGATGCGCGCGGTCCCCCCTCGCCGCGCATCGTGAACCACCACATGCGGGCGCAGTTCACGAGCAGGAGCGCGAAGAGCCCACCGCCCATCGCCCAGTCGAACACGTGCACCGCCCCCTCCGGCAGGAACGCCTGCGGGCCGTCGTAAATGGAGAGGTGCCCACCCTGGAGCGCCGCGTGGACGACGAAGCCGACGCCGGTGAGCGCCGCGATGGCGAGCATCGCCACGACCTGGGTCACGGGCGAGCGGTAGAACAGCCTCGAGATCCCGGTGAAGTCGTACTGCGCGGTGAGCCAGCGGCGGATGCTCATCATCGTCTCGCCGGGATCCGCGCCGCGCGGGCACTGCTCGGAACAGTCGCCGCAGTAGTAGCAGAGCCAGGGATCGAGGCTCGACCGCAGCCGTTGCTCCAGCCCCATCTGCAGGGCCCGCATCGACCGTCGCGGGAACAGGAAGGGCTGACCGCTCAGCTGGCACGCGGCGGTGCAGTTGCCGCAGTGATAGCACTTGGAGACGTCCTCGGCGCCGTAGCGCTGCAGGTCGTCGATGAGCCTCGGGTTCGCGCGCACGGCCATGGTTCGTCCCTCCGTTCCGGTCAGGGGTGCGTCAGCGCCACGGCCTGCCTCTCGATGTCCGCGAGCCCGAACTCGGCGCGGCTGCCCGGGGTCCTGCCGCTCACGATCCCGCGCAGCACCCGGCCGGCGGCGGCCGACGCCTGCGCCACGGTGTCCGGGATGTCCTTCGGTCCCTGGCACACGCCCGCGACGAAGATCCCGCCCCGCTCGGTCGAGCTCGGATCGGTGTTGTAGTTGGCCTCGTTGAACCAGCCGTCTTCCACGCGCCCGATGCCGAGCATCTTCGCGAGCGCGTCGGTCCCCTCGCTCGGCTGGAGCCCGACGGCGAGCAGCACCATGTCCACCGGGTTCTCGACGAGCTTGCCGGCGAGCACGTCCTCGCCGCGGACGTACAGCTGGCCGTTGCGCGAGACGACCTCGGCCGAGCGGCCGCGCACCACGTGGATGCCCTCCTCCTTGATGCGCTCGAGAAACTCCTCGTAGCCTTTCCCGTAGGCGCGCATGTCGATGTAGTACTCGTGGCACTCCGCCCCCGGCAGCTTCTCCTTCACGAGGTGCGCGAACTTGAGCGAGTACATGCAGCAGACCCGCGAGCAGTAGCGGTTGTGGTTGCGGTCTCGCGATCCCACGCAGTGGATGATCGCGACCGACCGCGGTTTCGGACCGTCCGGCTCGAACACCCACTCTTCGGTCTTGGTGCGCTTGTTGAGCTTCTTCGTCTTGAGGACGATCGTGCCGCCGGTCGGCCCCGAGGCGTTCGTGAGCCGCTCGAACTCGAGCGCGGTGAGGACGTTCGGGTAGGTGCGGTAGCCGTAGCGGCCGATGCGCTGCGGATCAAAGGGCTTGTAGCCGGTCGTGACGACGATGTTCCCCACGGTGAGCTCGACCACCTCGTCCTTCGCGTCGAGGTGCACCGCCTCCTTCGAGCACTTCTTCGCGCAGGCGCCGCACTTCTTCCCGCCGCTCTGGACCCAGGTGCACGCCGCCGGATCCACGAGGTAAGCGTTGGGGACCGCCTGCGGGAACGGGATGTAGATCGCCTTGCGGGTCGCGATGCCTTGGTCCCATTCGCTCGCGACCGTCACCGGGCAGAACTGCGCGCAGTCATTGCAGGCGACGCACGCGCTCGCGTCCACGCGCGTCGCGTGACGGAGCACCTTCACCCGGTAAGCCCCCGGGCCTCCCGAGACCTCCTGCACCTCGGAGAGGATCATGAGGTCGATGTTCGGGTGCTTCCCGACCGCGACCATCTTCGGGGTGAGGATGCATGCTGCACAGTCGAGGGTGGGGAAGGTCTTGTCGAACATCGCCATGTGGCCGCCGATGGTGCCGCGGCGCTCGACGAGGTGGACCTTGTGCCCCGCGTCGGCGATCTCGAGCGACGCCTGGATGCCGGCGACGCCCGCCCCGATGACGAGCGTATCCGCGCTGACCTTCGCGGTTCCGGGCTCTGCCGCGAGCCCGAACGGCACGCCGTGGACGGCGCAGGCGACGACCGCCTTCGCGCGGTCGAGGGCGTGGCCGTCCAGGGCCCCGTCCGCCGTGCAGTGCTCGCGGAACGAGGCGAGACGGATCAGCTCGGGATCGCCGCCCGCCTGCGCCAGCGCGCGCGCGAACGCCGCCTTGAAGAAGCCGGGCGAGTCCCCGCCGACGATGATCTCGTCGAGACGCTCGCCTCGGATCTGTCCGGCGAGCGTCTCGGGATCGAGCGCCTGCGCCGCGGGGACGACGCGCACCGCGCGCACCCCGGGCAGCTGGATCGCGTAGTCGGCGATGGCCTTGAGGTCCAGCGGGCCTCCCGCCCAGTCTCCCCGACCACAGAGGTACACCCCGATCCGCCGCCCCGCGCTCATGGATCGCTCCTCCTGGTTCATCGACGACTCCCGTGCGGCTAGAACTCCGGCGGAAGCTGCTTGATCTGCGCGAGCGTGAACACCGGCCCGTCCTTGCAGACGTAGACCGGCCCGATGTTGCAGCGGCCGCACTTGCCGAGGCCGCATTTCATGCGGTTCTCGAGCGTCGTGTAGATGTGGTCATCCGCGAACCCGAGCTTCGAGAGGACGGGGAGCGTGTACTTGATCATCACCGGCGGTCCGCACACGACGGCGAAGGCGTCCTCGCCGGACGGCGCGGCCTTCTCGACGATCTTCGGGATGAGGCCGACCTCGCCCTTCCAGCCCGGCGTCTGGCCGCCCGGATCGACGGTCTGCCAGAGCTTCACGTCGGGTCGGCTCGCCCACTCGGCGAGCTCGCGCTTGTACACGAGGTCCGAGACGGTCTTCGCGCCGTAGATGATGGACACGTCCTTGAACTCGCTGCGCAGGTCGAGGACGTTCCAGATCACGCATCGAACCGGCGGCAGGGCGATGCCACCTGCCACGAACACCACCGAGTGCCCCCTCATCCGGTCGATCGGGAAGGTGTTCCCGTAGGGTCCGCGGAACCCGAGCGTGTCGCCGACGCCGAGCCGGCGCATCGCCTGGGTCACCTTCCCGACACCCCGGAAGCAGCACTCGATGTAGCCCTTTCGCGTCGGCGCCGAGGCGATGCAGAAGGTGCTCTCCCCCTCGCCGAACACCGAGTACTCGCCGAACTGGCCCGCGGAGAACTGGAACCCGTCCCGCAGCTCGGGCTCCTGGAAGCTGAGCTTCAAGGTGCGCGTGTCCGGCGTCTCGTCGGTGATCTCGTCGATCCGCATCAGGTGAGGGTGGTAGAGGTTCATGCGTTGCTCCCTGCGGGCTCGGTGCGAGCGAGCTGCACGAGCCGGCCGAGTATCTCGGGAAGGTTCATGCCCGCGCCGCAGGCCCGGGCGCAGCGGCCGCACCCGGTGCAGAGGATCGCGTCGAAGCGGCGGGGGTAGATCGAGAACTTGTGCATCACCCGTTGCCGGAAACGCTCCGTCTGCGACTTGCGCGGGTTGTGGCCCGAGGCATGGGCGGTGAACTTCGCCGACTGGCAGAAGTCCCAGTTTCGCCGCCGCACGCCCGCGCCGTAGCTGTCGTGCTCGTCCACGATGTCGAAGCAGTGACAGGTCGAGCAAACGGCCGTGCACGCGCCGCAGCCATGGCACCGCAGCGCGAGCGTCTTCCACAGCTCGTGGTCGAAGTTTCGCGCGAGCCACTCGGGAAGGAGCGCGACGCCCGTTCGCTGCTCGGACGAGAGCAGCGTCGCATCGAGGAGCTCGCCGCCGTCCGCTGCGGCGAGCCCGAGCCGGGTCTCGAGCTGGGGGCGGCCCTCCGGCGCGAGGCTGAACGCCGCGACGTTCTGCGCGACGCGCTCGCGCGCCGATCTCGCGAACGCCTCGGCCAGCTCGACGTCCTCGGGAGCCGCGAGCGGCTTCCCCGCGCCGGCGAGGAGCACCTCGCCCTTCGGCGTGAGCGCCCGGGCGAGGTACGCGACGCCCGTCGCCGGGTGGGGCGCGGAGGCGTCGCCAATGCCAGCTGCGCCGTCGGCATTGGACTGGGCGTGGCTCAGGAAAGCGTCCACCGCCTCCCGCAGCCGCTTCGCGACCTCGGAGCTGGGCTGGACGGAGGCGCGCCCGAGCGGCACGAGCAGGGCGTCCGCGCCCCGCGTCGCGTCCGGTCCGAGCCCGACCGCGCTGCAGAAGCACGTGCTGTCCGCGCCCGGGCAGGCGAGGCTCACGACCGTCGTCGCCTCGCGGCGGCCGAACCAGAGCTCGTCGCGCGTGCCCCAGCCCATCACCCTGTCCAGCGTCTCGACGCCGGCGGCGTCGCACGGGCGCGCGCCGAGGATGACCTGGGGCGGAAACGTCGTCGGGACCTCCTCCACGTCCACGCCGCCCTTGTTCTGTCGGTAGCGCAGGAGGACCTCCGAGGGCGGAAGGAAGAACTCCTTCAGCGAGCGCCGTGGCAGCGGGCCGCCGAGCGTTGCCTCCTCGAAGCGCTGGATGGCCCGGTACTCGGTCCGCCTCGGATCGTACGGCGTTGCGGCCGGCGCGATCGTCCGCGTGCCTGCGGCGACGAGCCGAGCCACGAGCGCCGTCAAATCCGCGTCCGAGACGATCGTGCTCGTCATGTCGCGATCCTCCCCGGCTCGGGTTCGGCGAGCTGCACGAGCCGCCCGAGGATCTCGGGGAGGTTCATGCCGCCCTCGCACGCCCGCGAGCAGCGGCCGCAGCCCGTGCAGAGAACCTCATGGAACCGGCGAGGGTGGATCGAGAACTTGTGCATGACCCGCTGGCGGAATTGCTCGGTCTGCATCGGGCGCGGCGCGCGCGCCGCCCCGCGGCCCCCGTCCGTCGCCGGCTTCGCGGCCCTGCGCCGGCGCGCCTCCGCGTCGTGCTCGTCCACGTCGAAGCATGGAGACGTGGAGCAGACTGCCGAGCAGTTGCCACAGCTTCGGCACCGGGGGGAGAGCGTCTTCCACAGCTCGTGGTCATGGTTCTGGGCGAGCCACTCGGGAAGGCGCGTCACGCCCGACGCCTCGAACCCCGCCGATCCGTCGATGAGCTCTCCGCCGTCCGCGGCCATGAGCCCGAGCCGCGCCTCGGCCTCGCGATCGAGCCGCGCGCGCCGGCGACGGAGCCGCAGTGTGTCGACGTTCTTCGCCACGAGGTCACGGGCGGTCCGAACGACCGTCCCTGCCCGGTCGAGATCGGCGGGATCGGTGAACGGGGCGCCGCGCCCACGCAGGAGCGCCGCGCCCTTGAGCGTCACCGCGCGCGCGGCCCAGCGCATCGCGCTGCGCGGCTGCGCCGACGCGACCTCGTCGGCGATCTGGAGCTCGGCGGCGCCCGGGAACGGCTGCGAGTCGATGAGGAACATGTCCACGCAGCGCCGCAGCTGCTCGGTGATGCGCCGCCGCGATGGGGGTGGCCCGGCCGTGAGGTCGAGGGGGACGAGGATGGCATCCGCGCCGCGGGTCGAATCGGGCCCGATCCCCAGCGCGCCGCAGAAGCAGGAGCTCTCGACGCGCCGGCAGGCGATGCTGACGACCGTCGTCGCCACGCGGCGGGCGCGCCAGAGCTCGTCCCGGTAGTCCCACCCCATGACGTTGTCGAGCGTCTCGGCCCCCGCGGCGTCGCACGGGCGGGCGCCCAAGATCACCTGCGGCGGGAGGGCGGAGCCGTCGTCCTGCCGCTGTGACGGTCGGAAGAACTCCTTCAGCGAACGGCGCGGCAGCGGCCCGTCGAGCACCGCCTCCTCGAGCCGCTCTATGGGCCGGTACTCGGTCTGCTCCCAGTCCGGCCCTGCCGGCACCGGCGCGATGACCCGCGTGCCCGCGCCGACGAGATCCGCCACCAGCTTCGCGACGTCCGATTCGGTCAGAATTGCGCGCGTCATACGATGAACTCCTCCTCGTCATCGGTGCGGTAGACACCGAGGGGCGCCGGCACGGTCGGGTCGGCGGAGGCCCGGTACCCGAAGCGTCGCTCCACGACCTGCGCCACGTGGCGCCCGAGCAGCCCGAGCGGGATCCCCTCCGGACACGCGCGCTCGCACTCGAGGCAGTCCACGCAGCGCCCGGCCTGGTGCAGCGCCCGCGTCATGTGCCACGCGACGTTCCCGCGGGTCGTCGGGGAGCTGTCCAGCCACTGGGGACGGTTCTTGTCCGCGATGCACTGCACGCAGAAGCACATCGGGCAGATCTCACGGCACGCGTAGCAGCGCACGCAGCGGGAGAGGCTCTCCTTCCAGAACGTCCAGCGCTCCACCGCGGTCATCTTCTGGAGTCGGGCGAGCGCGTCGGCACGCCGGGTGCTGCTCGGCGGTGGCGGCGGGAGTGCTCCCACCACGTGGTCGAAGAGCTTCGGCTCGCGGTCCTCGCACCCGCCGCAACGGTCGGAGACGTCCTCGTCCGTGAGCCCCGGACCGAGGGTGGGGTCGCGCACCACGCCGCCGCAGCGCACGCCGATGAGGATGACGTCTTCGCGCCTGAGCTGCCCCTCGCGCACGAGGCCGGCGACCGCGCGCGCGTCGCAGCCCTTGACCACCACGGCGGCCTTCCCGATGCCGACGAGGTGCTGCCGCCGCGGGTTCAGGTAGGCGGCGAGGTTCTGCACGCACCGGGCGTCGAAGACGAGCCGATCGGCCTGGGCCGGGTCCGTGACGAAGCTCGGGCGCACCCCGCGCGGCCCCTCCTCGGGCCACCGTGTCGCCTCGACGTTCTCGTAGCCGATCACCACCTTGACGGATCCCGAGGTGAGGAGCGATCGCGCCAGCTCGCGGAGCTCGTTCATGGCCGCCCCACCTCTCGGTGCGCGGGGTATTCGTTGAACGGCCCGAGCGCCTTCACGCGCGACGCGGTGTCGTTCACGACTTGCTGCCACTTGGTGCCCTCGGACGCCGAGACCCAGGAGAAGGTCACGCGGCCCGTGTCGACGCCGAGAAAGTCGAGTAGCTCGCGAAAGATCGCGAAGCGGCGGCGCGCGTAGTAGTTGCCGGTGCTGAAGTGGCAGTCGCCGGTGTGGCAGCCGCTGACGATGACGCCGTCCGCTCCGCGCTCGAAGGCCTTGATGATGAAGAGCGGGCTGATCCGGCTGCTGCACGGCGTGCGGATGATCCGCACGTTCGGCGACATCTTGAGGCGGCTCGTACCTGCGAGATCCGCCCCTGTGTACGTGCACCAGTTGCAGACGAACGCGACGACCTTCGGCTCGAAGGCGGCGGCGGAGGTGGCTTCCGTGCAAGGAATCGACATGGGCATCCCTGTCGCGTCCCGGCGGGCGGTGGGCGCGTCGCGGCAGCAGAGAGGAGCTCCAGCGCCGCGGCGTCCCGTGCTCGAGGGGACTGCTCGATTGCACCCTCATTGCTCGAACCATTGCGTTAGCAGCCGGCGTGCCACGCGGCGCCGATCGGTAAGTTGCTGGTGGACGGGCAAGACGTGGTGCGGTGGGGCGGGCGGCGGGAGCACCGGGATCGCAAACTAAATTGACGGCCGCGTGCAAGCTACCGATGTGACGCGTGATCCCGGTGTCTGCTTCGCTGTCACCCGGTGGAGCGGCCCCCGCCGGTCGGCGCTCAGCGCGTCGGCTCGTCGCGCCGCGCGGGGGGCAGCGCGCGCGCCGCCGGATCCACGCCGATCCCGAGGCGCTTCAGCTTCGCGAGCAGCCCGACCCGCGAGATGCCGAGGATTCGCGCCGCGGCGGTGCGGTTCCCGCTCGTGTGTTCCATGACCACGCGGATGTGCTCCGCCTCTATCTCGGCGAGCGCCTTTCGGGCGTGGCGCGCGACGCCCGGCCTGTGGTCCGCCGCGGCCTTGAGCAGGTACGGCGGCATGGCGTGCAGGCCGAGCGTGGCGCCGCTCTCGAGCACCACCGCGCCCGCGATGATGTTCTCGAGCTCGCGCACGTTGCCGGGGAAGGCGTAGCCGTCGAGCAGTTCCATCACCGGCTCGGAGATGGACTTTATGTTCTTGCCGTTCGCCTGGCTGTAACGATCGAGGAAGCAGTAGGAGAGTAGCGCGACGTCGCCCTTGCGCGCGCGCAGCGGCGGCAGGAACACGGAGCTGATGTTCAGGCGGTAATAGAGGTCGGCCCGGAAGCGTCCCTCCGCGATCTCCACGTTGAGATCCTTGTTCGTCGCCGCGATGATCCGCACGTCGGCGCCGCGCTGCCTCGTCGAGCCGAGCCGGAAGTACTCGCCACTCTGCAGGACCCGCAGGAGCTTCGACTGGACGGGGAACTCGATCTCGCCGATCTCGTCGAGGAGCAGCGTGCCGCCGTCCGCCTCCTCGAAGATCCCCTGCTTCGTGCTCTCGGCGCCGGTGAACGCGCCGCGCTCGTGCCCGAAGAAGTGCGAGTCGAAGAGCGCGGACGCGAACGCGGCCGCGTTCACGGCGACGAAGGGCTTGTCGGCGCGCCGGCCGAGCTGGTGGATCGCCCGCGCCACGAGCTCCTTGCCGGTGCCACTCTCCCCGCAGATGAGCACGTTGTTGTCGCTGTGCGCGATGTGCTCCACGTTCGCGAGGGTCTGCAGGAGCTTGCGGTCCTGCGTGACGAAGTCCTTGAGCGCCTCCCTGAGCCGGAGCCCCGGCCCGCGGCGAGCGTCGATCGCGCGCAGCTCCTCGCGCATGCGCGTCCGCTCGAGCGCGCGGTCGATGCAGGCGATGAGTCGGCCCGAATCCACCGGCTTGCAGAGGTAGTCGTGGGCGCCGAGCTTCATCGCATCGACGGCGAGCTCCACGTCGCCCACTCCGGTGACGACGATCACCACCATCCCGGGGTGGTGCTGCCGGACGTGCCGCAGCACCTCCATGCCGGTCACCTCCGGCATGTCCATGTCGAGCAGGAGGAGCTCGAACTCCCGCGACGCGAGGGTGTCGAAGGCGCGCGTGCTGTCGCTCAGCGCCTCGACCTCGAAGCGGCGGGCCTGAGCGAGCAGCACCTCGAAGCAGTTCAGGACGGCCTTGTCGTCGTCGAGGATGAGGATGCGGCTCATGCTGCGGCTCCACTGCGGTCCACCGGCAGGAGGAAGTGGAACGCCGAGCCCGCGCCGACCTGGCTCTCGACCTGGATCTCCCCCTGGTGCTTCTGGATGATGCCGTAGGTGATGGCGAGGCCGAGGCCGGTCCCGCCGGAGCGCTGTTTCGTCGTGAAGAAGGGGTCGAAGATCCGGTCTCTCACCTCGGGCGGGATCCCTGCGCCGTTGTCGTGCACCGAGAGCCGCACTCGGCGGCCGCCATCCTCCGTGCGCGTGCGCACGCGGATGACGCCGCCGCGGGCGTCGCGGCCGATCGCCTCCGCCGCGTTCTGGACCGTGTTCACCACCACCTGCTCGAGTTGCGTCAGGTTCCCGCGGAACCTCGGGAGGTCGGGATCGAGATCCTCCTCGACGCGCAGGTGGCGGATCATGTCGTGTAGCAGCCGAAGGGACGACTGCACGGCGTCGTTCAGGTCCACGCTCTCGTCGAGGGCCCCCTCGTCGCGTCGGGCGAAGGTCTTGAGGTCGCGCACGATTGCGCCGATCCGCGCCGCGCCGTTCGCCATGTCGGTGAGCAGGATGGGCACCTGCTTCCGGAAGAACGGGTAGTCGAGGCGCGCGATGCGCAGGTCCGGCCGGGTCGCGCTCTGCGCGTCGAGGAGCGGCAAGGCGTCCGAGAACGCCTCGGCGAGGATCGCCATGTTGCCGTAGATGAACTGGATGGGGTTGTTGATCTCGTGCGCGATGCCCGCGACGAGCTGTCCGAGCGAGGCCTGCTTCTCCGTGTGCACGAGCTGCCGCTGCCGCTCGGTGAGGGTGGCGTAGGCCTTCTCCAGATCCTCGGACTTCTTGACGAGCGCGTGCTGCGTAGAGACGAGCTGGTGCTCCCGAAGCCGCAAGCTACTCATGATCGAGGAGGTGATCGAGATCGTGCCGGCGAGCGTGACGAGGAAGACGAGCGAGACCATGGCGAGGAGCCGCACGTCCTGGTGTCGCCAGTCGGCGGGGCCGCCGCTCGGCTCGTAGTGCGGGACGATGCCCTGCTGCTCGAGGACCACGACCAGCAGGAAGAGCACGAAGGCCGCGAGCCCCACGAGCCACGCGTCGCGCCTCGGGAGGAGGACGCTGCCCACGATCGCGTGGAACACATAGAAACCGCGGAACGGGCTCTCCGCGCCGCCGGCGAGGTGGACGAGGACGGTCAGCGCCACCAGGTCGAACCCGACCTGCAGGGCGGCCTCCATCCGACAGGCGCCGAGATCCGGCGGCGGCAGACCCGGAGGGCTGTCGTGTAGCAGGAAGAACAGCACGTTGTACGTGAGGACCCCCAGGCCGACCGCGGCCACACCCTCGAGCGGCAGCGCGAGGTGGAAGAGGTACGCGCCGGCGACGATCGCGGCCAAGCCGGCGAGGAACAGCCAACGGAGCCGGATGAACCAGCGCAGGACATGCAGCAACTCCTGCTGGCGGAGCGCGACGTCACGAGGGGTCGCGTTCGAGTGCTGCGAGTCACGACGGATCTCTTGCTGCTGTCCGGGCTGATGCATCGCCGGAACTCCATCGCGGGGGCGCAGTGGCTCGCCCACGCTCCATCGGGCGTCCGCAAGAACTGCCCTCAGTACTGGATTCGAATGGACGTCTTCGCGCCATCGCTCCGGATGGCGAGGAGCGTCTTCTTCCTGCGTTCGCAGAACACGCGGACATCCTTCTCGAACGTGGGGCAGTCACCCACGATCTCGACGATCGTCCCCGCCGGGGCTTCTGCGGTCTCGGCCGCGAGCCTCAGCACCGGCTGTGGGCAGCGCATCCCGCTGCAGTCGATTCGAAAGACGTCCGTAGTGGGGGTCGCGAACCCCGGCGAGACGAACTCTTTGGACGAGAGCGCGCCGTCCTCAGTCCTCCTCATGATTGCCCCCTCATCGCGCCCGCCAGGCGGCGACATGTGGAACTTCTCAACAGCGATAGGGGTTCGGGCGCTCGACGCTACGTGGCTAATTGCCTCGTGGTAACGGTTGCTTTGCGACATCAGTTGAGGACAATCAAGCGCCGTCTTTGACCCTACGTGCATTTTGGTGAGCATCGGCGGGGTCGTAGACTTGAGCGGTCAATAGCGACGGGACGCGTCCATTCCCCGCCTTTGGGTGATCGGCGAGGTGAGAGATTCGACCCAATTTTTCGTTCGAATTGACCTTGCAGTCGACGGATCACTGCGGTTTAGCGACCCCCACACCCCCACGAGTCCGCCCCGGACGTCCCCTGGCCGGACGAGCCACGGCGGTGATCCGAATCGAGCGCAAACGACCCCACCGCTCCGGGTCGACGCACCTGGAGCGCTCGTGCGAGTGACGCGGCGCTCAGCGCAGAGATCCTCCACGTGCGGAACGAGACGGGAAGCTCGCAGTCACAGGGGACCGCGATGCTGCTGGTCACAGACCGGCTCTGACGCGGTCCGCCGCCGCTGGTGTCATCCGCGCCTGAATCAATGCATCGGAGCCGCAGCCCCCTCGTCACGCTGTGAAGGCATGGCCGCGCGCCCCCCTGGCAGCCCGTATGCCTTGCCTTCGTCGATGGCCAACAGCTCGTTACGCGAGAGGCCGCGGGTAGCGTCATCTATGAACTGACGCACAGCGGCGACCGACGGGCCCTCCCACACGCACGTCGCCCGTGTACCGTCGGAAATCGGATACGTCGCATGGAGCTTTAGATCGCGCGGAATCTTGGCGAAGAATTCCTCTGGATCCTTCCAGAACGCCTCTGGATCGGAAATCGCGTGATGTACCAGGACGAACATGGGTCACCTCCCAGTCCAGTGATGATGTAAGCGCCTGCGGGCGTGGGGGCGCGCGCCCCGGGTGAGCAAGGCACCGTGGCTGCCCTCGTGCACCCGCTCGCGAGCTCGATCATGCCCGCGGGACCACCGCGCCAGCCGTCGATTCCCAGACGGTTACCGGCCACTCGACGGCAGCGAAGCGCGCGCCTGACCGGGCCGCGTGAGACGAGGCGAGGTGGCGCCAGTAACTCCGGACGCGGTGAACGCGGTTACGGGATCGCAGGAAACCGACCCGCCGGCACGGCGGCCCGCCGCGACATTTTACCCGGGAGATATTGACGGCCGCACGACGCGCGGGTACGGTTCGCCGATTTCACCCGGGTTAAAAGCGGAGACGCATGGCGCAAGAAGACACGTACACCGCGTTCGCGGGCGAGCGGCTCCTCTCGTCGGGAGCGAAGCGCGACGTGCTCCTCGCGGTCAAGACGCACCACGAGGCGGGCGGCGAGCGGATCCTCGTCTTCGAGGACGCGACCGGACGGCAGGTCGACTTCGATCTCCGTGGCACGCCGGAGGCGGTCCTCGCGCGCGCGGATACGTCGAAGCGGGTGGGGCCTGGCCGGCCGAGGCTGGGCGTCGTCTGCCGGGAGGTCTCGCTGCTGCCACGCCACTGGGAATGGCTCGAAGATCAGCCGAACGGGATCTCTGCGGCGCTCCGGCGGCTCGTCGACGAGGCCCGGAAGCGCGAGCCGGATCTTGCGCGTGCGCGCCGGACCCTCGAGGGCGCTGATCGTTTCATGTGGATCATGGCCGGCGACCGGCCGGGCTGCGAAGAGGCCTCCCGCGCGCTGTACGCGGGCGACCAGAAGCGGCTTCGCGCGCTGGTCCGTGGGTGGCCGAAGGACATCCGCACCCACCTGCTCGCGCGCGTCGACGAGGCGATCCGGCTCGCGCACGACGCGACGGAGCCCACCGCACGAGGACGCGGATGAGGAGGAGCACGCGATGGATCGCAGAGCGGCCCTGAAGCGCGCGGCCAAGGAGATGAAGCCGGAAGCCGGGGTCTTCCAGATCAGGAACGTCCGGAACGGGATGCTCCTCGTCGAGAGCACCCTGAACCTGAAGACCCTCAACGGCCGACGCGTGGAGCTCGCGCGCGGCGCGCACCAGAACGCGCGGCTCCGCGCCGACCTGCAGGCGTTCGGCGCGGACGCGTTCGTCTTCGAGGTGCTGGAGGTGCTCGAGGAGAAGAACGAGGGCTTCGTCTACCGGCGAGACGCCCTCAAGCAGCTCGAGGCCGTGTGGCTCGATCGCCTCCAGCCGTACGACGCGCGCGGCTACAACGCGCGTCCGTGGCGATGCGCACGAGGCACGCCATGAAACGCTACGCCGCCTTCCTCCGGGGCGTAAGCCCGATGAACGCGAAGATGCCGGAGCTGAAGAGCGCGTTCGAGGCGGCTGGATTCGCCGACGTGAGGACGGTGCTCTCGAGCGGAAACGTGGTCTTCAGCGCGCGCGCGGCGCCGGAAGCGGCGCTCGAGCGCAAGGCCGAGGCGGCAATGAAGAAACGCCTCGGGAGCGCTTTCCCGACGATCGTGCGATCGATCGAGGCGCTCCGCCGGATCCTCGCATCGAATCCCTACGAGGAGTTCAGGCTGCGGCCCGGCGCGAAGCGCGTCGTCACGTTCCTCCGCGGCGAGCCGGAGGCTCGGCTCGAGCTGCCCGTCGAGCTCGACGGCGCGCGAATCCTGTGCATCCAGGACGGCGTGGTGTTCAGCGCCTACGTCCGGAGCCCGCGCGGACCGGTGTTCATGGCGCTCATCGAGAAGACGTTCGGGAATGAGGTCACGACGCGCACCTGGGAGACGGTCGAGAAGGTGGCGAAGTAGAGCACTCGCGGTGACGCCGTGGTCGCGTCGTGAGAGCGGTACGCGCGAAGCCCTACTCCTGGCCCGTCTGCGAGAAGCGCTTCAGGAAGGCTCGGGTCCGCTCGTTCCTGGGGTTGTCGATGAGCTCTCGGGCGGGCCCCTCCTCCACGATGACCCCCGCGTCTATCAGCATGGCGCGGTCGGCCACGTCGCGGGCAAAGCCCATCTCGTGGGTCACCACCACCATGGTCATCTTCTCGGCGGCCAGGGTGCGGATGACCTTGAGGATCTCGCCGGTCAGCTCGGGATCGAGCGCGCTGGTCGGCTCGTCGAAGAGGAGGACCTGCGGGTCGAGCGCGAGGGCCCGGGCGATGGAGACGCGCTGCTTCTGCCCGCCGGAGAGCTCGCAGGGGTAGGCAGAGGCCTTGCCGGCGAGCCCCATCTTCTCGAGCAGCGCCAGGGCCACCTCCCGCGCCTCGGCCTTCCCGCGCCGCAGCACGCGCACCTGCGCCTCGGTGACGTTGCGCAGCACGGAGAAGTGCGGAAACAGGTTGAAGTCCTGGAACACCAGCCCGAGCTTGAGGAGCGCGCTGCGCAGCGTGGCCCCGTCGGCATAGACGCCGCGGTCGAGGATCCGGGTGCCGCAGATGGCGATGGTGCCGCTGGTGGCGGTCTCGAGGTGGGTGATCGCGCGGAGGAGCGTGGACTTGCCCGAGCCGGACGGCCCGATGATGGCGAGCACCTCCCCCTGGTGCACCGAGAAGGAGATGTCCGAGATGACCCGGACGTCGCCGTAGGACTTGGAGAGATGCTCGACGCTGACCACGTCCATCGCGGCGCCCCGATTCAGCTGTAGTACGCGAGCTTCCGCTCCGCCCGGAGGAAGAGCTCGGAGACTGCCCAGTTCATCACGAAGTAGATCACGCCCGCGATGAAGATGGGCGTGGTGGAGAACTGGCGCGCGGAGGCGTTCTGCGCGACCCGGAAGAGCTCGGCCACGCCGATGGTCTGCGCGAGGGCGGTGTCCTTCACGAGCGTGATGACCTCGTTGGCGGAGGCGGGCAGGATCCGCTTCACCACCTGGGGCAGGACGATCCGGAAGAAGGTGTCGGCGCGGGTGAACCCGAGCACCTTGGCGGCCTCGTACTGGCCTTTGGGGATCGACTGGATGCCGCCGCGGTAGATCTCGGCGAAGTAGGCGGCGTAGTTGACGGTGAAAGCCACGATGACGGCGGTGAACCGGTCGTACGAGGCCTCGAACAGATAGTAGGGGGCGAAGTAGACGAAGAGGATCTGGAGGATGAGCGGCGTCCCGCGCATCACCAGGATGTAGAGGTTGACCGGGGCGCGCACCAGCCGGCTGGTCGACATGCGGCCGAAGGCGACCGGCAGGGCCAGGGGGAGCGCGAAGACCAGGGTCAGGAAGAAGATCTCGAGGGAGACGAGGGACCCCTCGAGCATCGCCCCCAGCATCTTCACCATGCGTCGCTGCCCTCTAGAGCGCGTCCCATGACGCGCTCGGGTCCGTCCATCCCGAGCGTAGGTCCCGCGAAGCGGGACCGTAGTCGAGGGACGCCATCGTGAGCCTCGCGACGGCGCCGGGTCACGAGATGGACTCCTGCCTCACTTGCCGACGACCGAGATGTCGGAGCCGAACCACTTGGTGGTCACCTTGGCGAGCGTCCCATCGGCGGCCATGGCCTCCAGCGCGCCCTGCACTGCGTCGCGGAGGGCGAGATCGTTCTTGCGGAACCCCACCCCGAACACCTCGGGGGCGAGCGACTCCTTCAGGACGGTGTAGGCCTTCCCCGAGCGCTTGATGTTGTCCTCGGCGACGATGAGGTCCATCACCACTGCGTCGACGCCCCGGGCCTCGAGGTCCATCAGGGCGGTGAGGTTGTCCTTGAACTCCACCACTTCCTTGAGCGAAGCGCGGAAGGCCGTGGCGGCCTCGAGGGCGTCGGCGGCCGAGGAGCCGGCCTGCAGTCCGACCTTCTTCCCCTTCAGGCTGGCGAGGGTGGAGTAGCCGGAGCCCTTCTTCACGACCACCACCTGGGCGTTACGCAGGTACGGCTTCGTGAAGGTCATGGCCTTCTTGCGCTCGTCGGTGATGGTGAAGCCGTTCCAGATGCAGTCGATCTTGCGGGTGTTGAGCTCCTGCTCCTTGGCGTTCCAGTCGATGGATTGCGGGACGAGCTTCACCCCGAGCCGCTTTGCGACCTCGGTCGCCAGGTCGATGTCGTAGCCGACGATCTGGTTGTCGTCGTTCCGGAACCCCATCGGCGGGAAGGAGTCGTCGAGGCCAAGGACGAGCGAGCCCTTCGTCTTCACCGCTTGGAGGGAAGTGTCGGCGGCCAGGGCGGTGGTGTGGAGTACCGCGAGGCAGAGCGCGGCGAGCAGGATCCTCTTCATCGTGCGGCTCCTTGGCTGGTCCGGCGGTCGGACGTGGAGGGGTGCCCGGTCCGGGCAGCGGAACTTCGCACGCAACCTGGCGTCGGGCAAGGGGATGGGGCGCGGGGCCGTCCTGGTACCGGGCCATGCGCGCCGGTCATGCTGCTCGAGAATAGGCAGCGCGCGCGGCAGCACCTCGCCGTCGTACGAACCAGACAACTACTCTCGGTCGGGAGAATCGGGTCGGGAGAATCAATCGCGCGCATCCGCAGCGGGACGTAATCGCAGAACGGCTCAACTGGTAGAGCATCGGCCTTTCGAGCCGTTGGTTCTGGGTTCGATTCCCAGCCGCCTCACTCTCAGTACTTCTCCGGCACGTACTTGAACGCGTGATCGGACTCCCGGTAGCCGCCCGCCTTCTGCCGCTTTGGCAGCTCGATCCTCTTTCGGCGGGTCACGTCCTCGTGGGGGACGCGCGAGAGGAGGTGGCGGATCACGTTCAGCCGCGCGCGCCGCTTGTCGTCGGAGCGCACCACGAACCAGGGTGCCCATGCCGTGTCGGTCGCGGCGAACATCTGGTCGCGGGCCCGCGAGTAGTCATACCAGCGCCCGTAGGATTCGAGATCCATGGGGGAGAGCTTCCAGATCTTCCGGCCATCGTCGATCCGATCCTGCAGCCGCCGGGTCTGCTCCTCCATGCTCACCTCGAGCCAGTACTTGATGAGCAGGATGCCGGCCTCCCCCATCATCTTCTCCATCAGCGGGACGACCTGCAGGAACCGCTTCGCCTGCCCCTCCGTGCAGAAGCCCATCACCCGTTCCACGCCGGCGCGGTTGTACCAGCTGCGATCGAAGATCACGACCTCGCCCGCGGCCGGGAAGTGGGCCATGTAGCGCTGCGCGTACATCTGCGTCTTCTCCCGCTCGGTCGGCGACGGGAGCGCCACCACCCGGAAGACGCGCGGGCTGACGCGCTCGGTGATCGCCTTGATGGTCCCGCCCTTGCCGGCGCCGTCCCTCCCTTCGAACACGACGCAGACCTTCAGCCCCGCGTGCTTCACCCACTCCTGGAGCTTCACGAGGTCCACGTGGAGCTTCGCCAGCTCCTTCTCGTACGCCTTCCGCTTCATCGGTTCGCCCGGCCGCGCTTCGTCGCGCGCCGCAGCGTCTGCGTCTCGAGACGCCATGGAAGCTCCTCCCCGAGCGTTTGGGCTACCAGGCCGCCATGCGGCGGCGCAGCACGACCGCGAACCTCGCCATCAAGCGATCCGAGTCGTAGTCCAAGCCCAGGCCGACGAGGTCGAAGATCCCCCCGAACCGCACGTCCCCGCCTGCGAGCGCGAGCAGCTTTCGGCCCTGGACCATGAAGCCATCGAGGTGCGTCCACCGCGGCTGCGTCCCCCAGCCGCGTTCCCGCCCGACCCGCGCGTGCAGGTCGGGAGGGATGCAGACGAGCCGGAAGGCGAGCGGATCGAGGCCGGCGTTGCGGATCACGTCCAAGCCGCGCGCGAGCAGCGCCCGCTCGATCCGCTTCCGGCTGAGCCCGCTGCGCTGCGGGAGCCCGAGCGCCCCGAGCAAGGCCGGGTTCGGCTCCGGCGCATCCGGGCCGGGCTCGTCGAAGCCCTCCACGAGCGCGTCCTCCTCGATCAGGTACGGCAGGAACCGCGCGCCGGCGGAGTTGACGAACGGCCGGTTCAGGAAGAGCTCCATCCGCTCCCGCAGCGCCTCCGGCGCGCCGCTCGGGAGCGAGATGGGCACACGCACGGGCCCACCTCCGGCTTCGCCGCTCGTCGGCTGCCAGGCGTGCTGAAAGATCCCCGCCAGCTGGTCACGGACGGACGCGACGTGCACCGGGATGAGCCCGAGCCGGCCGGCCTGCTCGATCACCTCTGCGCCGAAGGCGAAGGTGAGGGTCGGGAGGCGCTCGTCCGCGCTCCGGCCCGCCGGGCGCCCGGACACGGCCTCCTGCGCCTCCTCTTCGAGGAGGCGCGCCGAGAGCTCCTGCAAGCGCTCGAGGTCGCCGCTCGACATCGCCTGGCGCGCCTGGTTACGCAGGCTCGTGGCGGTGGGGACTTCGGGCGCGGCCGCCCCCGCCTGGAGCTCTAGGCTCCCGAGCGCTTCGAGCCGAGCCGCGTAGAGCGCGCGCATCTCGGGATCGGCGGTGCGCAGCCCTTCGAGCAGCCTGCGGCCCCGCTCCTGCAGCGCCGGGCGGTCCGCCTCCATCACGCCGGCGAGCCCCTGTAGCCCGGGGGAGAACGGGTCCACGAAGATGCCCTCGAGCCGGTAGATCTTCTCGGCCGCGGCGCGGGCATCGCGCGTGTCCTCGAGCCGCTGGCGGAGGGCCGAGAGCTGTGCGCTCGCCTCCTTCACCTGCTTCCAATCCGACCGCTCCATCGCAGCCTGGATGCGGGCAGGCAGCTCGTCGCCCTCGTCCCGCGCCCGCTCGAGCGCCTCGAACTCGGCCTCGCCCATCTCGCCCGCGAGGAGATCCCGGGCACGCCGCAGGTAGAGATCACCGAACACCGTGTCGATCCGGGCGATGGCCTCGAGGTCGTTGACCAGTTCCCACGCCGAACGCGCCTTTGCCATGGGGTCCCTCCAGCCGCTGCGACGTGTGGACCAGCACCACCGACGCGTGCGTGTAACCAGTACCCTCTTCGCTGTTCACCGAGCACGGGACACTGGAGTGGACCTTGGTCGTATGGGCCCAGAACGCCGCGGCTCCGGACAAGCTCACGATGCTGCGGGCGTTCCGGCGCAGGTACGGCGTCACGCCGCACGCGTTCCTGCTGCGCGACAAGATCGAGCGCTCGCGCGCTCTCCTGGCAGTCGCGGCGCGCCGTCGCCGCGACGCCGTCAGGACTACGGGGCCCGCCGGAGGAGGCGACCGCCGTCGACGCCCCAGAGCGCGCCGTCTGCGCCGCATGATGCGAGAGACCTCTGCAGCGCGGAGTCGAAGACGTGCTCGGTCATCCAGGCATCGGCGGGTCCAAGCACCAGAGGCACCGGCCACGTTTCTCCGCTCGGGGGTGGGATGATTGTCCAGGCGACGCCGTCCCAGCGAAGTATGTCGCTCTCGCTGCCGGACGTGCCGACCCAGACGTCGTCGGGAGCGCTTCGGGCGCACCCAGCGCACCTCCTAGTAGCCCGGCAGCGGCTGCACTGCGCACGAGCCCGCGACGAGCGTCGCCACCGCGGCGTCGTGGACCACCAGTCCGGATCACGGAACGTGTAGCCGGCGAACCACGGGTCGCCGCCACGAGGCGCCCAAACGTCTCCCGCATCACCCCAGATCTCGAACAGG
>DATIDF010000333.1:0-26831 GCA_035456445.1 Anaeromyxobacter sp. | reverse complement strand
GAAGGTCTTGTGCAGGTTGATGTGGATGACGTCCATGCCGACGTCGCCCGGGCGCGCGAAGCCCATGATCGCGTTGGTGTTCGCGCCGTCGCCGTACACGAGGCCGCCCTTCGCGTGCACGATCTCCGCGATCTCGGCGATGTGGCTCTCGAAGACCCCGAGCGTGTTGGGGTTCGTGATCATGACCGCGGCGACGTCCTCGTCCATCGCCGCCTTCACGGTCTCCGGGTGGAGCCGCCCGTCGGGTCCCGACGCGAGCTGGACGACCTCGTAGCCGTTCAGCGCCGAGGACGCGGGGTTCGTCCCATGCGCGGTGTCGGGGATGAGCACCTTCCTGCGCGGGTTGCCGTGCGCCTCGTGGTACGCGCGGATGAGCATGACCCCGCACAGCTCGCCCTGGGCGCCCGCCGCGGGCGCGAGCGTGGTTTCGTCGAACCCGGCGATCTCCGAGAGCGCTCGCTCGAGCCGGAACATGAGCTCGAGGGCGCCCTGCGCGAGATCGGGAGGCGCGAGCGGGTGGACGTTCGCGAACCCGGGCAGCCGCGCGAGCGCCTCGCTCGACTTCGGGTTGTACTTCATCGTGCACGAGCCGAGCGGGTAGAAGCCGGTGTCGATCCCATGGTTCCAGGAGGACATCCGGGTGAAGTGGCGCACCACCTCGAGCTCGGAGATCTCCGGCATCCCGTCGACGCCGGCGCGGAGGAGCTCGGCGGGGAGCTCTCGCGCGGGATCGAAGTCGCCGCGCGCGGCGGGGAGCGACACGCCACAGCGGCCTGTCGAGCCGCGCTCGAACAGGAGCGGCTCCTCGTGAACGAGCCCGCGGGTGGCGCCGCCGGCCCCGACCTCCGCGCTCGCGTCGGGCGTCCTCGTGCCCTTCTCCATGCTGGGCCTCCAGCCGGTGGGGTTTCCCATGGCTATCCCTTCACCGCCTGCGCGAAGAGCTCGATGAGCTCGGGGGTGTGCAGCTCGGTCGCGACGCTGAGGAGCGCTCCCTTCGCCTTCGGGAGGTCCGGGTACCAGCGCGCGAGCGGGGCGCCCGCGGCGATCCCCCGCTTCGCGAGCCGCGCCACGACCGCCTCGGCGTCTCCGACGTCGAACGCGAGCTCGTTGAACGCGGGGGCGGAGAACAGCGGCGCGATCCCGGCGCGAAGGAGCGCGTCCTTCAGCATGCGGCTCCGGGCGAAGTTGAGGCGGGCGAGCTCGCTGAGCCCCTTCTTGCCGAGGAGCGACAGGTGGATCGTCGCGGCGAGCGCGGCGAGCCCCGAGTTCGTGCAGATGTTCGAGGTCGCCTTCTCCCGCCGGATGTGCTGCTCGCGCGTGGAGAGGGTGAGGACGAAGCCGCGCCGGCCGTGCTTGTCGACGGTCGCGCCGCAGACGCGGCCCGGCATCTGCCGGAGGTATTGCTCGCGGATCGCGAAGAACCCGGGCGCCGGGCCGCCGAAGCTCATCGGGTTGCCGAAGCTCTGGAGCGTGCCCACCGCCACGTCCGCGCCGAGCGCGCCCGGCGCCTGGAGCAGCCCGAGCGCCACCGCCTCGGCCGTCACCGCCACGGTGAGCGCTCCCGCCTTCTTCGCGATCGCGGCCGCCTCCGGGAGCGCGTCGACGACGCCGAGGAAGCTCGGGTAGCCGATGATCACCGCCGCCGTGTCCCCGTTCACCGCCTTCTCGAGCGCCGCGAGGTCGGTCCGCCCGTCCGCGCCGAACGGCACGGTCGCGATCTCGTCGTGCGTCGAGCGGAGATAGGTGGCGAGCACCTTGCGGTACTCGGGGTGGACCGCGGCGGAGACGACGATCTTACGGCGGCCGGTGGCGCGCGCCGCCATGAGGGCCGCCTCGGCCGTCGCGGTGGCGCCGTCGTACATGGACGCGTTCGACACGTCCATGCCGGTGAGCAGGCACACGAAGGTCTGCCACTCGAACAGCGCCTGCAGCGTGCCCTGCGAGACCTCGGGCTGATACGGCGTGTACGCGGTGAAGAACTCCCCGCGGAGCAGGAGCTGATCGACGACGGGCGGGACGTGGTGCGGGTAGCAACCGGCGCCCACGAACGGCGGGTGAGCCGTGTCGTTGCGCGCGGCGAGCGCGCGCAGCTCCGCGAACAGCGTGATCTCGTCCGCCGCAGGCGGCAGCTCGAGCGGGCGCGAGAGGCGGAGCCGCCCCGGGATCGAGCGGAACAGCGCGTCGAGGCTCTCCGCCCCGACGACGTCGAGCATCGCCCGGATGTCCTCGGGCGTGTGCGGGTGATAGCGCAAGGCGGACTCCTGTGACCCGTCGAGCCCGTCCTGGGACGAGCGCGAAGATGTCTCCCGACGCCCGGTGGCGGGCGCCTACTGCTCCTCGACGAACGCCCGGTACGCGCTCGCGTCCATCAGCGCGTCGAGCTCCTTCGGATCGGCGGGCTCGACAACGATCATCCAGCCCTCCTCGTACGGGTCCTCGTTGATGGTCTCCGGCGCGTCGGCCAGTGGACCGTTCACCTCGACGACCTTGCCCGAGATCGGTGCGAAGAGTTCCGAGACGGCCTTCGTCGACTCGACCACGCCGAACGACTCGCCCTTCTTCACGGTGTCCCCGACGTCCGGCAGCTCGACGAACACGACGTCCCCGAGCTGATCCTGGGCGAAGGCGGTGATGCCGATGACGACCTGCGAGCCCTTCATCCGGGCCCACTCGTGCTCGCGCGTGTACTTCAGGCTGTCGGGGAATTCCATGTGTCCGTCTCCTCCGTCACTTCCGCGTGTAGAACGGCGTCTTCACGACCTTCGCCGCGGCGGGGCGGCCGCGGATCTCCACCGCGAAGGTGGAGCCCTCGGCGGCGAGCGCCGGGGGGACGTAGGCGAGGCCGATGGAAGTCTTGAGCGAAGGGCTGCGCGTCCCGCTCGTCACCTCGCCGATCTTCCGCCCGTCCTGCACCACCGGGTAGCCGTGGCGCGCGATGCCCGCCTCGGTCAGGACGAAGCCGACGAGCTTCCGCGCGAGGCCCTGCTCCTTCTGGCGCAAGAGCGCGTCGCGCCCGATGAACTCGCCCTTGTCGAGCTTCACGACCCAGCCCAGGCCCGCCTCGAGCGGCGTCCTTGCGTCGTCCATGTCGGAGCCGTACAGACGGTAGCCCATCTCGAGGCGGAGCGAGTCGCGAGCGCCGAGGCCGCACGGCTGGATCCCCTCGGGCTTGCCGGCCTCGACGAGCGCGTCCCAGAGGCGGGACGCGGCATCGGGCCCGCAGAAGAGCTCGAACCCGTCCTCGCCGGTGTAGCCAGTGCGCGCGACGAGGCAGGGCACGCCGGCGACGACGCCGTGGCCGAAGCGGTACGAGCGGATCGGCGAGAGATCGAGCGGTGTGAGCCGCTGGAGGAGCTGCGCCGCGAGCGGGCCCTGCAGCGCGAGCTGCGCCCACGCGTCGGACTCGTTCCGCACGTCCGCACCGCCCGCGTGGCCGGCGAGCCACTCGAAGTCCTTCTGCCGGTTCCCGGCGTTCACGCACACGAGCAGGTCGTCGGCAGCGCGGCGGTAGACGACGACGTCGTCCACGATCCCGCCGGTCTCGCGGCAGAGGCAGCCGTACTGCGCCTGCCCGTCCGCGATCTTGGAGAGGTCGTTCGTGAAGAGCCGGTTCAGCGCCTCGAGCGCGCGCGGGCCGCGGAAGACGACCTCTCCCATGTGAGAGACGTCGAAGAGGCCGACGCGCGTGCGGACCGTCTCGTGCTCCTCGAGGAGCCCGGCGTACTGGACCGGCATCTCCCAGCCGGCGAACTCCACCATTCGCGCGCCAGCTCGGACGTGCACGTCGAAGAGGGGCGTTCGCTGGGACATGGGGCGCCTCGGGGCGGGAAGGGCGGGATTCTATCGGGGTCGATCTTCGGGTCAAGCGCGCTGGCCGGCGGAGGAATCTCGCAGGGACGCGCCCTTGCACTACCGCTCCCGCGGCGGGTCTGCAAGGCGGGAAACGCGGGGGCAGCCTCCGGCGCCCCGGAACGGGCCCGCGCGCCCGTCTACTGAGCGCGAAGTTCGTCCGTCAGGGGCAAACCGACGGCGCGCAGCCCCCGGCGCCGGTGGCGGCGCAGCAGTAGAGGGGCGCACCGCCGTCGTCCTCGAAGCGGTACCGCCACCCGTCGCGCGCGACCTCGAGCACTCCGTAGCCCCAGCGCATCGTCGCGAACACGACCTCCGTTCCCGCCACCGACGTCGCGTCGAACCGCTCCGAGGGGCGCCCTCGCGAGCCGTTCCCGGACACGAGCACGTCGAGTCCCGCGGGCGAGCGCAGGTGCTGCAGGTCGTGATCGTGGCCGGCGAGGAATGCCTGGATCCGCCCGCCCCCGGCGGCGAGGAGCCGGTCCATCCGGGCGAGGTAGTCCGGAGTGGCGTCGGTGCGGTGTCCGCCGGCCGTGACGGGCGGATGGTGGCCGACGAGGAAGCACCACGGCTTGTCGCAGCCGCCGGGCTCCGCGTCGCACGCGTCGGCCCGGCAGCCGGGCGCCTCCTCCCGCACGAAGGCGACCTCGTCGTCGATAGCGAAGCCGCCGTAGTCGCCCGTCACGAGATTCGTGTCGACGACGAGGAAGCGGGCCGGGCCGCGATCGAGCGCGTAGTGCCGCGCCGGCATCTGCCAGAGCGGCGAGCGGTGCGCGACCTCGAGGCACGCCTTCAGCCGGCCCTCCGCGACGGGATCTCCGCTCTGGTAGCAGCCGCCGTAGGCCGCGACGTCGTGGTTGCCGAGCGAGAGGTAGACCTCCGCCGCCGGAGCGGCGGCGAGCGGAGCGAGCGGCGCCTCGTGGCGCGCGAAGGAGCCGTCTGCGGGGGGCTCGAAGCCGGGGGCGAGCGTGTTCCCGTCCGCGTCGAACGCGCAGGCGGCGGCCCCGGACACGGTCGGGTCGGGGCCGCAGGAGTAGATGTTGTCACCCGGGAACAGGGCGAGGGCGAACGGCTCCCTCCCGTGAGCCGCCGCGACGCCGCGCGCGATCGCGCCCTGCTGCTCGGTCGGATCGCCGAAGTCGGCGAGGTGGAGGACGCGCAGGAACGGGCCCGCGATGGCGGGCGCCGGGCCCGGGCGGCGGGCGCGCTCCGAGCGGACGGTGAACGTCGGGCTCCCCCCGCAGCCGGCCGCCGCGAGCGCGACGAGCGCCGCCGCGAGCGCGGCCCGGGTCATCGCGCGCGCGACCTCGCGAGCTCGATCGTGTTCACGAGCAGCATCGCGCGGGTCATCGGTCCGACGCCGCCCGGCACGGGCGTGATCGCCGAGGCGCGCCGCGCGGCGGCGGCGTACTCCACGTCGCCGACGAGCCGGCCGTCCTCGAGGCGGTTCATCCCGACGTCGATGACGACGGCGCCCTCGCGGATCCAGTCGCCGCGGACGAGCTCGGCCTTACCGATCGCGGCGACGACGATCTCGGCGCGCGCGACCTCGGCCGCGAGGTCGTGCGTGCGCGAGTGGGCGATGGTGACGGTGGCGTGCCGCTCGAGGAGCATCACCGCCATGGGCTTGCCGACGATGTTGGAGCGGCCGACGACGAGGGCGCGCTTGCCCTTCGGATCGACCTTGGCCTCGTCGAGGAGCCGCATGACTCCGGCCGGCGTGCACGGGCGCGGCGTGCCGGGTATGCCGATGGAGAGCGCGCCGACGTTGAACGGATGGAAGCCGTCGGAGTCCTTGCGCGGATCGATCGCGTCGAGGACGGCCCGCTCGTCGAGGTGCTTCGGCAGCGGCAGCTGGACGAGGATGCCGTGGATGGCGGGATCGGCGTTGAGGCGCGCGACGAGCGCGAGCAGATCGGCCTGCGACGTGGTCGCGGGGAGGTGGTGCTCCTCGGAGCGGATCCCGACCTCCTCGCAGTCCTTGCGCTTGCCGCGCACGTAGATGGCCGACGCAGGGTCCTCTCCGACCCGGACGACCGCGAGGCCGGGCGCGACCCCGGCCGACTTGAGCGCACGTACGGCCTCGGCGACCTCGCCGCGCACCTTCGCTGCGATGAGCTTTCCGTCGATGATCATAGGGCCCGGCAGTATAGCGGACGTCGCGCGCGGCGGGTCCCCCATCCTGGTCGCTTGTCGCTGCGCCGCCGCCGCCCAACCGTCATGGTCGTCCCCGCCCACGCCCGCTCGCCGCCCCGGAGGCCGACCATGGCTCTGTATCGCTTTCTGTTCGCCCCCGCGCTCCTTGCAGTCGCCGTGCTCGCCGGTCCCCGCGGCGAGCGGGAGCCGGTGGTCCGGGCCGACCCGCCCCGTGTCGTCGCGCCCGCGCCGCGCCCAGCCGTCGCCGAGGCAGCACCGAGCGCGGCCGCGCCGCTCGAGCGCGCCGTCGCCGCGAAGCGCCGCGCGGCGCCCGCGAAGCCGGCGCGCTGACGAGCGTGGCGCCGACGCAGTCGGCGCGAAGTCGAGGGACGGCCTCGCGCGTCTCGCGGCGGCCCGGGATCTCTTCGCGACCTCACGAGGGCACGCGGGAGGCGTTCCGGATAGAATCCCGGCGCGCGCGAGGGTGCGCTCAGGGAGGACGCCGATGCCACAGTTCTGCGAGAAGTGCGCGACGCCGCTCGACGACGCCGGTCTCTGCGTGACGTGCGATGCGGAGGCGGAGGGGCTCGCGCTCGTCACGCGGTCTGGCTACGCGTCGGTGCGCGAGATGATGTCGCTCCTCGAGGTGGAGGGGCTCGGGCCGGAGATGGAGAAGGTCCCTCCCGCGCGGCCCGAGGAGCGCGCCCACCCGCTCTGGAACCTGTACGTCCCGCGCGACGCGGCGCCCCGCGCGCTCGAGTTCCTGCGCAAGGACTGGGCGGAGCTGCTCGACGATCCGGAGGCCGCGGCCGCGGCGGCGCGCGGGCAGGCGGGGGTGGATCTCGACGCGGGCGGCGACCTCACCTGCCCCGCATGCGGGCACGTGTTCCCCGTGCACGCCGGCGCCGTCGCCGAGTGCCCGGATTGCGGCCTCGTGCTCGGCGCGCCAGCGAACGCGGCGCCGGACGAGACAGGGTCGTAGCAATCGGAGCGCCATGCCCAGGGAGCTCACGGATCTCCACATCCACGTCGGCGGCGCGGTCGCGCCCCACATCCTCTGGTCGATCGCGCACGACCAGGGGTTCAAGCTGCCGGTCTCCGACTACTGGGAGTTCAAGGAGCTGGTCTCCGCGCGCCCGGGCAAGGTGAAGTCGCTCGACGAGTACCTGGCCGTGCTGCACACCTGGACGGAGAGGATCCAGTCCTCGCCGCAGGCGATGGAGCGCAGCGTCTACGAGGTCATCGGGAAGGAGTACCGGTCCTCCCGCGTCTCGCTCATCGAGCTGCGCTTCAACCCGATGAAGCGCAACGTCGGAGGGGAGCGCGACCTCGACCACATCATCCACGCCGCCCTGCGCGGCATGGATCGGGCCGTCCTGGAGTACGGCGTTCGGGCCGGGCTCATCTTCTGCCTCGCCCGCGAGTTCGACGCGCGCCTCAACGAGATCCTGGTCGACAAGGCGATCCGTTACCGGCGCCGCGGCGTCTTCGGGATCGATCTCGCCGGCACGGAGCGGAACGCGATCGAGCTCGACGGCCGCGAGGTGAAGCGCTACCGCGAGCTCTTCGCGCGCGCCCGCGCGGCGGGGCTCAAGACCACCGTCCACACCGGCGAGACGGCCGGGACCGGTGCCGAGGGGGTGCGCGCGGTCGTCGAGGAGCTCCAGCCACAGCGCATCGGCCACGGGATCTGCGCGGCGCGCGACGAGCGCGTGATGGATCTCCTCCGGGAGCGCGGCGTCGTGCTCGAGATCTGCCCGAGCTCGAACCTCGCGACGCGGGCGGTCGCGTCGCTCGACGAGCTCGGCGAGGTGCTGCGCCGGTTCTGGGAGCGCGGCGTGAAGTTCACCATCAACACCGACGGGCCCTACCTGCTCGACACGAACATGCGGAGCGAGGTGCGACTCCTGCGTGACGGCGGCGTCCTGTCGGACGAGCAGATCGAGCAGGCGCTCGAGTGGGCGCGGGAGGCGACCTTCATCGAGGCCGCGTGAGCGCGCTACGGCGCGGGCGCGGCGCTCGCCCGGGGGCCGTGAATCAATCCCCGGACCGAGCCAGGCGGTCGAGACGCGAGCAGCGCGAGGCGCGACGACCGAGCACACCCTCGAGGCGCCGCTGTGCGCGGCTCCCAGAAGAGGATGTGAGGAAGGAGCAACGAAGCGATGCGACGCGGATCGGCCGCCTCGGCGACGGGAGGGGATTGGTTTACAGCCCCTCAACCTCGTCGAGCGCGGCGGCGGTGCGGGCGAGATCCTCGGCGGACCGGAAGTGTCGCGGCTCGAACGCCGCGGCCATCGGGGTGCCCCACTCCTCGCGCGGCGCCTCGATCCCGGGGAAGTAGCGCGGCCGCCGGCGCGCGAGGGTGGCGAGCATCTCCCCGAGCGGCGAGCCAAACCGCTCGGCGCCGCCCGCGGCGGCGAGGATCCGCTCCGCCCGCCAGCGGAGCTCGAGCACGCGCCCGAACCCCTCCTGGAAGATCCGCTTCACCGGCGTCTCCTCGAGCACCTCGGCCGCGCGGCCGTCGTCGCCGCCGGCGAGCTTCTCGAGCCCGAGCTCGAGGTAGGCCCGCGCGGCGCCGAACGCCGCCCGCACCGCGTCGAGGTCGCCCGGATCCACCGCGTCCGCGATCAGCACCGCGTTCGCCGCGGACACGATCTGACGCTCGACCGCGTCGCGGACGCCGGGAGCGAGCGCGGCGAATGCCCGGTCGAGCAGCGACGCCGCCGCGAGCGTCGCGAGGAAGAAGCCGGGCGGGCGCGCCGAGAGGCCGGGCGCCGCCGCCGCCGGCGTGCGGGGCGGGCGCGCGAACCAGGAGAGCGCCTCGTCGAGGGAAGGGTAGCCGAGATCGGCGAGCCGGCCGGTGCGCCAGCGGAGCGCCGTCTCCTCGAGCTCGCTCGGCATGTCCCAGCGGATCGAGGAGAGGAGTCGCGTCGCGAGGAACGGATCCTCGGCGTACAGGTCGTCGAGCACGCCGCGCACGGCCATGTACTCGGCGCCGTCCGCGAGGAACTCGATGATGTACTTCCCCTCCGGCGTCCGCATGAAGCGATCGCTCGTGAGCTCCGGGTCGGGATCCTGCTCGAGATCGTGGATGCGCAGGGTCGCGCGCAGGACGAGGTAGAGGACCTCGCGGTCGAGCGAGGCGAGCTTGCGCTCCCAGCGTGCGGCGGCCTTCGGCTCGAGCTGAGCCCCCGCGCGCGCGGCGCGGAGCCAGGGAAGCGCCTTGCGCGGGTCGAAGCCCTCGCGCGACCACACGTCGAGATCGAGGAACGTCTTGAACTGCTCGGCCGAGGCGAGCTGCACGATCTCCGCGGCGTCGCCGAGGCCGATGTCCCGGATCGTGAAGTAGAGCTCGTCGGCCGGCAGCGCCCGGACGAGCGCCTGCGGATCTCGCGCGTCGAGGATGACGTCGAGACGCTTGCGGCCGCGCGCGGCGGTGAGCGCCGCGCGTGCCTCCCGGAGCTCGGCCGGAGCGAGAGCCTGGGTCCCCTTCGCCATCACGGATACCCCGGGGTGAATCGACCTCCGAGCCCGAGCCCGAGCCCCAGTCCGCGCCCGATGTATCATCGGGCCGCGGGCACGGGCGCGGGCTCGTTCACGGGGACGCGATCCGGGGCGGACCCGGCGCTAGGCGCGCGCGGCCGCCCGCGACGCGCCGTGCGCGACCTTCACGATCTTGCCGGCCTTGAGGCAGCGCGTGCAGACGCGCACGTACTTCACCGAGCCGTCGATGCTCGCGCGCACCGAGCGCAGGTTGGGCAGCGAGCGGGTCTTCGTCTTGTTGTTCGCGTGGGAGACGTTGTTCCCGACGAGCGGGCCCTTCCCACAGATGTCGCAGCGGCGTGCCATGGCTTGCTCCGAAAACCGAAAGAGCGCGGGATATTACGCAACGGCGGCGGAAATGCAAGGGCTGGTTCTCGCCCGGGGGCGGGGCGGCCGGGCCCAGGTAGCGCGAGGATCCGCGCTACTTGAGCGGGTTCCTGGACCCGAGCAGCGCGGCGACGTGGCCGGCCGCCTGGATGCCCGCGTAGAACTCGCCCTCGATGCCGAGGCCGGGGAGCACCTCCCGGCCCGCGAAGAAGAGGTTCTTCCAGGGCCCGCGCACCGCCAGGCCGGTCACGCCGAGGAACTCGTCCAGGGTGGCCTCGTAGAGCGGGTGGACCGGCGGAAGCCCTGCGCTGTCCGGCGAGGCGAGCAGCGGCGCCGACTCCGCGATGAGGTGGCGCTCGAAGAACGGGATCGCGTCCGCGACCGCCTCCCGGATGCGCGCGGCAGCTTCCTGGATGGCGGCGCGGCTGGAGGTGTCGGCGGGGACGAACCCGGAAGCGCAGACGACGCGCTCGTCGGCGACGGGCTCACCGCCCGATCCCTTGTCGCCCGGCCCCTTGCGCCCCTCGCGGCGCGCGGGGAGCACCTGGAGGAACACGGCGTTGTCGAGGCCGTCGCCGCCGGAGGCGTTCCGGAGCGCGAGCACGTTGTCGGCGAGCGCCGGGGGAAGCGCCGTCTGCTTCACGACGAGGTTCACCGACACGAGCTTGCGCCGCGGGCGGATCCCGCGGAGCGGCTCGGCGGCTCGCGAGTCGCGCAGCTCGCGCGGCAACAGCTCGAGGAGCCTGTCCGCGTCGGTCGCGGCGATGAACGCACGCGCCACGTGGGCGTCCGGCGAGTCGGCGAGCCGCACCGCCTCTACCTTGCCGCCGTCGATGTCGAACCCGGTCGCGATCGCTGGCTCGCCGGGCCCGCCGCGGAGCTCGCCGCGCGACTCCGCGATGCGCCGCCGGACCATCTCGCGCAGCGTGCCCTGGCCGCCGGGGAGGCGGCTCGTGCCACGGAACGCGCCCCCGAGGAGCCGCACGAGCGAGAGCGGGGAGGGCTCGCCGTCGAGATAGGTGAGGAAGCGGTGCGCGACGGCGAGGCTCTGGGCGAGCTCGTGGTCCTCGAGCCCTGCGAACGGCCGCGCCACGCCCACCGGCTCCGGCGGCGCGCCGGGCGCGGACGAGGCGAGCTTGATCGCCTTCTTCACCTCGCGGCGCTCGATGAACCCCTCGGGCGGGAGCGGCGGCGCCGCCCGCAGGAAGAAGCCGGCGAAGTCGAACAGCGTCCCGAGCGTCGAGAACGCGGTCTCGAGCGCCTCCGCCTCCTGCGGCCACTCGCGGCGCAGCTCGATGCGCAGGGTCGCCGGATCGCGCGAGAGGTCGGCGCGATGCTTCGGCAGGAGGAGCTGGAGGTCCGGGTCGGACGGCACGAGCGCTCGGGAGAAGTCCGTCGCGAGGCCGAGCTCGGAGAGGACGGCTTCCGCGCTCGGGAGCTGCCGCGGGGAGGGGACGACCGCCGGCCCGAACGGCAGGATGTAGCCGTGATCGGCGTAGTGGAAGCCGGGATCGTCGTGCGCGACGTGCAGGACGCGGAAGCCGCGCCTGGCGAGCAGCGCGCCGGCGACGACGCCGCCGAGCTGCGAGCCGACGACACAGACGTCGTAGATGCGCTGGGTTGCGGGAGGACGGAAGGTCTGCGCCACGGGCGACGCAGTCTACCCGGGTTCGGCCGGGTGCCAAACCCCTCTCTGACGCCCCGCACGGTTGCCCGGCGGACGGGCGCCCTCTCGCGAGCTACGGCAGGTCGACGAGGGGATTCGTGAGCGGCGAGACCGGAGGCGTGCGCGCGCCGTCTACACGCACGCGACGGCCCTCGACCGAGAGCCGGCCCGCGGCGAACCACTGGATGGCCTGCGGGTAGAGCCGGTGCTCCTCCACGAGGATGCGCGCGGCGAGCGCCGCGTCGTCGTCCTCGGGCAGGACCGGGACGACCGCCTGGGCGATGACCGGACCCGTGTCGGTCCCCTCGTCGACGAAGTGCACGGTGCAGCCCGCGAACCGCGCGCCGTAGTCGAGGCACTGCCGCTGAGCATGGAGCCCGGGGAAGCTGGGGAGGAGGCCGGGGTGGATGTTCATCACCCGCGGACAGCCGCGCGACCCGGGTGCCGGGCCGAACGCGCGCAGGAACTCGGGCGTGACGAGCCGCATGTAGCCGGCGAGACACACGAGCTCGACGCGGTGCCCGCGCAGGACCTCGACGAGCGCGAGATCGTAGGCCTTCCGGTCCGCGATGCCCTTCGACGGGAGGACCTCGGTCGCGACGCCTGCGCGGCGCGCCCGCTCGAGCGCCCCGGCGGACGGGACGTTCGAGACGACGACCGCGACCTCGGCGCCGATGCGCCGGGCGGCGCCGCCCGCTCCGCAGGCGTCCAGGATCGCCTGCAGGTTCGTGCCGCCGCCTGACGCGAGGACGCCGAGCCGGATCACCACACCACCTCGCAGGTGGCCTCGCCCGAGCCCGCGTCGATCTGGCCGACGGTCCAGGCGTCGAGCGTCCGGGCACGCAGCGCCGCGTGTGCGGCCGCCTCGTCCCCCGGCGCGACCACCGCCACGAGCCCGAGCCCCATGTTGAAGGTCCGGTACATCTCGTCCCGCGGGACGCCGCCCTCGCGCTCGACGAGATCGAAGATCGCCGGCCGTGGCCAGCGCTTCTCCTCCAGGACCGCGCGCGTGCCGTCGGGGAGGGTGCGCGGCACGTTGCCGGGGAGGCCGCCGCCGGTGACGTGCGAGAACGCCTTGACCGGCACGGCCTCGAGCAGCGCGAGGACGTCCTTCGCATAGATCCGGGTCGGCTCGAGGAGCGCGTCCCCGAGCGCGCGGCCGCCGAGCGCGTCGAAGCGCCTGTCGAGCGGGTAGCGTTCCATGAGCGCCTTCCGCGCGAGCGAGTAGCCGTTGGAGTGGAGCCCCGTCGAGGCGACGCCGATCACGACGTCGCCGGGGGCGACCCCCTTGCCATCGACGATCCGCGACCGCTCCACGCAGCCGACCGCGAAGCCGGCGAGGTCGTACTCTCCGGGCGCATAGAACCCGGGGAGCTCCGCGGTCTCGCCGCCGATGAGCGCGCAGCCGGCCTGCCGGCAGCCCTCGGCGATGCCCTTCACCACCTCGGCCCCCTGCTCGGCCGAGAGCTTCCCGGTGCCGAAGTAGTCGAGGAAGAAGAGCGGCTCGGCGCCCACGACGGCGACGTCGTTCACGCACATCGCGACGAGGTCGATGCCGATGGTGTCGTGCCGGTTCGCCGCGAACGCGACCTTGAGCTTGGTCCCGACCCCGTCGGTGCCGGAGACGAGCACCGGCTCGCGGTACTTCTTCACGTCGAGCGCGAAGAGCCCGCCGAAGCCGCCGATCCCGGCGAGGACCTCCGGCCGGAGGGTGGGGCGGGCGTGGGGCTTGATGAGCTCGACGAGGCGATCGCCCTCGTCGATGTCGACGCCCGCATCGCGATAGGTGAGGGACATGGCGGGCCATTACCGCGACGGCGCGACGGCCGCAAGTGTGCTCGGCGCACGATACCGGGCCTGCGTCGCTCGACTTCCGCCCGCTGCGCGGGCCTACGCTCGGGATGAGCGGAAGGCGTCCTCGCTCCTTGCGCCTGCGGCGCACTGGCAGGCGCCGCTGGGCGCGGTTCCCAGGAGAGGAGCGCCTCGTCCCTCGACTTCGGCCCGCTCCGCGGGCCTAGGCTCGGGATGCGCGGGACATGGGAAGGTGCCCGCCTCGGGCCCGTTCATCCCGAGCGTAGCTCGCGCGCTTGCGCGTGAGCGAAGTCGAGGGACGGTCTCCTGCGCCTCGTGACCACTCAACGGCCGGTCTGCCGTGGGGACGCACGGATCCCGACGCGGCGGTGGACGCCGCGGCGCGCGAGCGCGCGGGTCGCCTCTTAGAGGGCGACCGCGAGGAGCAGCAGGGCGGCGAGGAGGACGGTGGTGAGGCGCATCGGGAGCGGCCTTCGCTCGGAGTGCTGATGAGCATCGTAGCGGAGGGGTCCGTCATCGCCAGTTTTCGGCCGCTCGCGTGCCGCGCCGCGTCGCGGGCCGTTCGTTGACACCAGCGCGGGAAAGCGGCTAAGCACCGTTTCCCTCCCGAGGTCACCGACCGAAAATGGCCTGGTTCTCCAAGCAGAACAAGAAGGTGAAGGCGAAGGAGTCGACGCCCGCAGCGCCACCGCCGCCGCCCGCCAAGGGCGAGGGCATCTGGCACAAGTGCGAGGGGTGCGAGAACGTCGTCGCGCGCGCGGAGTTCGAGCGCGAGTGGAACGTGTGCGCGTCTTGCGGCCAGCACGAGGCCCTCCCGATCCGCCGGCGCCTCGAGCTCGTGCTCGACCCGGGCTCGTTCGAGGAGCTCGACGCCGATCTCACCCCTCAGGACCCGCTCGGCTTCGTCGACGCGAAGAAGTACCGGGACCGGTTGAAGGGGACGTACAAGAGCTCCGGGCTGCGCGACGCGTTCATCTCCGGGGTGGGCGCCATCGCCGGGCAGCAGGTGTCCATCGGCTCCTTCGCGTTCGAGTTCATGGGCGGCTCGATGGGCTCGGTGGTCGGCGAGAAGGTGACGCGCGTCTTCGACCGCGCCTACGAGCGCCGGCTCCCGGCCATCGTCTTCAGCTCGACCGGCGGCGCCCGCATGCAGGAGGGCATCTTCTCCCTCATGCAGATGGCGAAGACCTCGGCCGCGCTCCACCGCTTCCGCTCGGTGCGCAAGCCCTACGTCTCGGTGATGCTCCACCCGACCACCGGCGGAGTCGCGGCAAGCTTCGCCTGGCTCGGCGACGTCGTCATCGCCGAGCCGAAGGCGCTCATCGGCTTCGCGGGCCCGCGCGTCATCGAGCAGACGATCCGCGAGAAGCTGCCGCCGGGCTTCCAGCGGAGCGAGTTCCTCCTCGAGCACGGCATGATCGACGCCATCGTCCACAGGCACGACCTGCGCGACCGGCTCGGGCAGATCCTGTCGCTACTCGGCTGACCCGCGCCCGCCCGCGCGGCCCGGCGCTGCCGCCGGCGGCGCGCTACACCCCGCCATGGCCGATCTCCACGCCTACCTCGCCGGGCTGCAGCCGCTCGCGATGCGCTTCGGGCTCGAGCGCATGCAGCGCGCGCTCGACGCTCTCGGCCGTCCGGAGCGGGCCTATCCGGTGCTCCACGTGGGAGGCACGAACGGCAAGGGCTCGACCTGCGCGATGGCGGCCGCCGCCCTCGCTGCCGCCGGTCACGACGTGGGCCTCTACACCTCGCCCCACCTCGTCCGCTTCAACGAGCGGATCCAGGTGCGTGGCGCGCCGGTCGGCGACGGCGAGCTCGCTTCGGCGGTCGACGAGATACGCCGCGCGTGCCCGTGGCACGACGCGGGCGGGGAGGGGGACCGGCTCACCTACTTCGAGTTCGCCACGCTCGCGGGGCTCCTGCTGTTCGCCCGCGCCCGCGTCACCGCCGCGGTGGTCGAGGTCGGCCTCGGCGGGCGCTTCGACGCGACGAACGCGATCGTGCCCCGCGTGACCGCGATCGCGGCGATCGGCCTCGATCACACGCAGCTCCTCGGCGACACCGTCGAGCAGATCGCCTTCGAGAAGGCCGGCATCTTCAAGCCGGGCGTCCCGGCGGTCGTGCACGGCCGGCAGCCCCGGGGGGCGCTCGAGGCGCTCCGCGGCGAGGCCGCCCGCCGCGGGGCGCCCTTCCTCGTCGCGGCGCCCGACTATGCCGGGCCCATCGCGCTCTCGGGGCCGCACCAGCGCGGGAACGCCGCGCTCGCCCACGCGGCGCTCCGCCAGCTCGCGGGCGCGGGGGTCGCGCTCACCGACGAGGCGATCGCGCGCGGGATCGCCACCGCGCGCTGGCCAGGCCGGCTCGAGGAGGTCGGGGGCGTGCTGCTCGATGGGGCGCACAACCCCGACGGCGCCGCCGCCCTCGTGGCGGCGCTCCGGGCGATGCACCCGGGCCGCCCGGTCGAGCTCGTCTTCGGCGTGCTCGCGGACAAGGACCACGCGCGGATGCTCGGGGCCCTCGCCCCGGCCGTGCGGGCGCTGCATGTCGTCACACCCGCGTCGCCGCGCGCGCGTCCGGCGGCGGAGGTCGCCGAGGCGGCGCTGGCGCTCGGATCGCGCGCGCACGTGCACGCGTCGGTGGCGGACGCCATCGACTGCGCCAGGCGCGCCGCGGCGCCGGACGGCCTCGCGTGCGTGGCGGGATCTCTCTACCTCGTGGGTGAGGCGCGGGACCTCCTCGCGCCGAGGTAGTCAGATATCGCATTGTAACCCCTAGGCTTTTTTTGAGGGTGCGCCTGCCCGCATGCTATCTTTTCGGCCGACCTCTCAGGGGAGCCCCCGCATGCGTCCTCGCCACCTCCTCGCGCTCGTCCTCGCCTTCGCGGGAAGCGCCCGCGCCGCGGGCAGCCTGAACGTCGTCACCGCGGTCGAGGTGAAGGACGAGGGCACTGCGGTCGTCCTGCATGTGACGGGCTCGAGGCCGCCGAACTTCACCACCTTCTCGATGGCCGACCCGCCACGGTTCGTCATCGACCTGTCGGAAGCGCGCCTCCAGGGCGTGCCCGAGGACTTGGTCGTCCGCGACGGGGTCGTGAACCTCGTGAAGAACCTCTCCTACGGCTCCGACGCGACCTCGATCGCGCGGATCATGGTCGCGTTCCAGCTCGACGTGGATCCCCCCGACGTGCAGGCGGCGGGCAACACGCTCGTGGTCCGCATCGCGAAGCCGGCTGCGGCGGCCGCCGCGGTCGCGACCGACGACGGCGCGAAGGCGCGCGAGGCCGAGCGGAAGGCGCAGGAGACAGCGCGAGTCGCGGCCGAGGCGAAGGCGCAGGAGGAGACAGCGCGAGTCGCGGCCGAGGCGAAGGCGCAGGAGGAGGCAGCGCGAGCCGCGGCCGAGGCGAAGGCGCAGGAGGAGACAGCGCGAGCCGCGGCCGAGGCGAAGGCGCAGGAGGAGACAGCGCGAGCCGCGGCCGAGGCGAAGGCGCAGGAGGAGGCGGCGCGAGCCGCCGCCAAGGCGAAGGCGCAGGAGGAGGCGGCGCGAGCCGCCGAGGCGCAAGCGCGGGCGGACGTCGAGAAGGCGGAGGCTTTGAAGGAGGCCGCCGCCGCGGAAGAGAAGTCGCGGGGGGACGCGCAGAGCGCCGAGGAAGCGCGGGCGGCCTATGAGAAGGAGCGGCAGGCTGCGGTCGCCCGGGCGGAGGAGGAGGCCCAGGCGCGCGCGCGCGCCGAGGCCGACGCGCGCGAGGCCGAGGCGCAGGCGCGTGCCGACGCGGAGCGGAAGTCGAAGGACGCCGCTGCGGAGGCGCGGGCCTCGGCCGAGCGCGAGCTCGCCGCCACGAACGCCACGACGGCCGTCCTCCACGAGGCGCCTTCGCGTGCGCCGGCCGCCGCCGAGCCCGCCGAGCCCGAGGCGACGCCGGCGATCGCCGATGCGCCGGCGGTCGCGCACGCGTCCGCCGACGCCCTCGACATCGGAGCACCCAGGGCGCAGCTCCGCGAGGTCGGCTTCCGACAGCTTCCCGGCGCGTCGCGCGTCTACGTCCGGACGAGCGTGACACCCCGCTTCACGATCCAGGACGTCGGCGAGAACGTCATCCGGGTCGAGCTCGAGAACACGCGCGCGACGCGCCGGAACGACCTGCGCCACCTCGACACGTCGTTCTTCCCGTCCGCGGTCGCGGTCGTGACCCCTGCGCGCCGCGGCGCGAGCTACGTCCTCGACATCAAGCTTCGCGAGCGCGTCCCGTACCAGCAGCGGATCGAGGGCGACATGCTCGCCATCGACTTCGAGCGGCCCGCCGCCCCCGGGACGCTGCCCGTCGCGGGCCCTGCGGGCACGATGCCCGCCGAGAGCGGAGCCGAGCGGGTCCCGGCTGCGCTCGAGGGGGAGGCGGAGGCGGCGCCCGCCGCGAATTGACGCGACAGCGCGGGCGCGCCGCGTAGAATCGCCGCCCGCCGTGCCCCGCGCCGCCCTCCTCGCCGTCCTCGCGCTCTCCGCGCGCCTCGCCGTGGCCCAGGCGCCGCTGCCGAGCGCGGCGCCTGCCGCGCCGGAGCGGCGCGCGCCCGCCGGGGCGCTGCCGGCGGGAAACGTGCAGGTGGAGGCCGGGAGCGTCTCGTACGAGCCAGGCACGGGCCGCTACCTGCTCGAGGGAGGCGCGGTCCTGCGCCGCGGCGCGGTCGTCCTGCGCGCGCGCACCGCCCGCTACGATCCGGCCACGAGCGAGGTCGTCGCGACGGGGGACGTGCTCCTCACCGACGCCACGCGCGCGGTCGCGGCCGACGGCGTCACCGCGGTGCTGGGCGGACCGTTCGAGGCGAAGGACGTCGTCGCGTTCCTCAAGGACGGGCCGGTGGTGCTCGGCGAGACCGAGTCGATCGACGCGGCGCGCAGGGTGGGCCGAAACCGTCTTTCGCTCTCGGGACGATCGATGCGCGGCGATCGCTCCGGACGGCTGAAGCTCTCCGGTGCCCGGCTCACGCTCTGCGACTGCGGGCCGGGTCATGCGCCGTCGTGGGAGATCCGAGCGGGCGAAGCCGACGTCATCCCCGGCAAGCGCGCCACGCTATCCTGGCCCGTGCTGTACGTGACGCCGCGGTTCCTGTTCGTCGACCGCCCGGTCCCCGTGCTCGCGCTGCCGTGGCTGTACGTCCCGCTCAGTGATCGGCAGACGGGCCTCCTGCTCCCGGAGATCGCCTCGACCGGCGCCACAGGCTTCTCGGTCGCGCTGCCGCTGTTCGTCACGCTCGGCAGGAGCGCCGACCTGACGCTCACCCCCGGCTATGCGTTCGGACGGAGCCGGTCGGACGTCGCGAAGGGGAAGCCGGCGGTGCGCGGGCCGATCGCGCGGCTCGAGGGACGCTGGGCGCCGGCCGAAGGTGCTCAGGGACGCGCCGGGCTGACGTGGCTCCACGACCTCGACGCCGAGCCGGGCGGCGAGTCGGGGAACCGCTACGCGCTGTCCGTCGGCCACGCGCAGCGCTTCTCCGGCCGGACCTCGCTCCGCGCCGACATCGCGCTGTACGGCGACCCGCTCCTCCCGCGCGACTTCTCGACCGACCTGCTCGCGCGCGGCACGAGCTACCGCCGGTCCGACCTCATCGCGACACACGCACGCGACGCGCTCGTGCTGCAGGCGGGAGCGTCGTACCTGCAGCCACTCCTCGTCTCGCCGGACGGGTACGGGCTCTTCGGGAGCGACGTCGACGTGCTGCACCGGTGGCCTTGGGCGTCCGCGACCCTCCTGCCGAGCCTCGTCGGCCCGTTGCGGCTGGAGGGGCGCGCGGGCGTGACGCGCTTTGCACCGGCTGGGACACTCGACGGTGGCTTCGTCCAGGGCTTTGTGGCAGGGAGCGTGCCAGGCGGAACACCGTTCGCGGTGGCGCGGCCGACGGGCGTAGACCAGGGGCTGCGGCCGGGGGTCTCTCGCGGCGACGTGAGGCTCGAGGTGGCGGCTCCGATCCTCGTCGGCGATGCGGTGGTCGTGGAGCCGTTCCTCCGCGGGGCGGCGCTGGGCTACGCGTTCGAGGACGGGATGGACTCCGATGCGCAGGCCTGGGGCCTCGCGGGCGCTCGGCTCGAGACGAGCTTCGGGCGCGCGTTCGGGGCGATCCGGCACCGGGTGACGCCGCGGATCGAGTGGCTGATCGGGTCGGATGCGATGGGTGGTGCGGACCTCGCTTCCGCGTACGACGGGCTCGACCGTGTCTCGCGGTCCTCACTCGTGGCGGTCCCGGAAGCAGCCCCGGACCCCGTGCAGCTCGCGCTGCCGATCCTCTCCGCCACCCCACGTGGTCGCTTCCAGCAGCTCCGCGCCGCCGTCGACACGCGGCTCTCCCGCGGAAACGTCGACGTGGTCCGGCTCGAGCTCGGCCAGGACTACGACCTCGAGGAGGGCCGCTTCGCCGAGACATTCGCCACCGGACAGGTCCGCGCCGGCCGCTTCGCCGCAGATGGCACCGCCCGGTTCCTGGCGTTCGACGGGAGGACGGAGCCGGTGCCGCCCACCGGCCGCCCGAAGCTCTCGTCGTCGCCGCTCGACAGGCTCACCGAGCTCCGCGCCTCCGCCTCGGTGTCCGACCGGCGCGGAGACGCGCTGCGCCTGGGTATTCTCTCCGTCGGGCGGGGGGCGTCCGGAGCGCTCGTCGCGGGCCTCGATCCGCTGTTCGATCTTCGCCCCGCCCCACTCGAGGCGGTCGCGCAGGGGAACGCCGGGGTCACCGGCACTTTCCGGAGCGCGACCGTCACGTACGACGTGCTGTTCCCCGGCCGTCCCGTCGTTCGCGCGTGCCCGGACAGGACGCGAGAGGTCGGCGCGCTCCACATCCAGCAGCACGTCGGGACGTTCGCATGGCAGTCGCCCTGCCGTTGCTTCAAGGCCGCGGCGCTCGTGAGCGTGGACGACTGCGGGAACGTGTCCTACAGGGCGACGCTCGAGCTCGCGCAGATCGGGTCCGCCGTCGCCGGCGCGGTCTGGTAGGGTCCTGGAGGGAGGGGCGCGTCCCCGTTCGCGGGGTTGCGATACGTGAATTTCGACTGGAGAATCGAACCGTGAGCCGTACCCGCACGCCGCACCACGCGGCCCGCAGTGCCGAGGGGAACGAGCCCGAGAAACGGCGCGCCATCCTCCACGCCGCCGTCCGCGTGTTCGCCGAGAAGGGCTATCACGGCTGCCGCATCGCCGACGTGGCGCGTGCGGCGAACGTCGCCTACGGCCTCGTGTACCACTACTTCCGGAACAAGGAAGAGCTGCTCGAGAGCGTCTTCGACGAGCAGTGGACGATCTTCATCAACGCAGTCCGCGCCATCGACGAGGGCTCCGGCTCGGCGGCCGACAAGATCGCCGCGATCTTCGGGTTCGTCTTCGACGTGTACAAGACGGCCCCCGCGGCAGTGCGCGTGCTCATCCTCGAGGTGACGCGCACGCCCCAGGGACTGCGGGCCGGTTCGACGCGCGAGACCTTCGAGCGCGCGGTGCACCTCGTCGCGGACGTGGTCCGGCAGGGGCAGCGGAGCGGCGACATTCGCGAGGACCTCGACCCGGTGATCGTAGCGTCCGGCTTGCTCGGGGCGCTCGACCTCGCCGTGTCGGGCATGGTCGTGGGCGTCGTGCCCGCGGGGGACGAGGCGGCCATCGACCGCGCGAAGGGTCAGGTGGTGGAGCTCGTCCTCGGCGGCCTCCGGCGCCGCTGATCGCTGTTCTGGTCCGCCGGGCCGATCCGTCGCGCGCCCCCCGCCGGGAGCTTGGACCCGGCTGCTCCCCCGAACAGAATCCCTACCCGTGCCGCGCTGCGGCAGGCGGGTCGCCGGCCGGATCCCCCGGGCGGCAAGCTCATGGGTGTCGGCCGGCGCGCTCCGCGCATCGGCAGCCCGGCCCGCGGGCCGGAGCGAGGGTGATCGATGGCGGCGCGCGTGCTCGTGTCGGACGATCTCTCGCCGGAGGCGGTGCGGATCCTCCAGGCGGCGGGGCTCGAGGTGGACGTGAACGTGGGGCTCGCGCCCGATCAGCTCGAGCAGATCATCGGCGACTACGACGGCCTCGCGGTGCGCAGCGCGACGAAGGTGACCGGGCGGCTCCTCGAGAAGGCGCCCAGGCTCAAGGTGATCGGGCGCGCGGGCGTCGGCGTCGACAACGTCGACCTCGCCGCGGCGACCCGGCGCGGCGTGGTGGTGATGAACACGCCCGGCGGGTCGTCGGTGACCGTCGCGGAGCTCGCGCTCGCCATGATCCTCGGGCTCTCCCGCCACGTCGCGGCGGCGACCGCGAGCGTCAAGGCGGGCAAGTGGGAGAAGAAACGGTTCCAGGGGCACGAGCTCGCTGGCCGGACGCTCGGCGTCGTGGGGATCGGCAACATCGGCTCGGTCCTCGTCGCGCGCGCCCTCGCGCTGGGCATGCGCGTCGTGGCGTACGACCCGTTCCTCTCTCCCGAGGCCGCCGCGAAGCTGGGCGCGGCGCTCGTGGATCTCGAGACGCTCTGGCGCGAGGCGGACGTCGTCTCGGTCCACGTGCCGCTCACGGACAAGACGCGGAACCTCGTCGACGCGACCGCGCTCGCGAAGATGAAGCGGGGCGCCATGCTCGTGAACTGTGCGCGCGGGGGCATCGTCGACGAGCGGGCGCTCGCGGAAGCCTTGCGCTCCGGGCACCTCGCCGGCGCGGCGCTGGACGTGTTCGAGCAGGAGCCGCCGCCGGCCGGCCACCCCCTGCTCGCGCTCGACAACGTGATCCTCACGCCGCACATCGGCGCTTCGACGGAGGAAGCGCAGTCGGCGGTCGCGGTCGCCGTCGCCGAGCAGCTCGCCGACTACCTCGTGCGCGGCGTGGTGCGCAACGCGGTGAACGCGCCGGCGCTGCCGCCCGAGGTCATGGAGCAGCTCGCGCCCTACCTCCCGCTCGCCGAGAAGCTCGGCGCGCTGGCCGCGCAGATCGCGCCCGAGGGGCCGACGGAGGCGACGATCGAGGTCGCGGGCGAGCTCGCCGCGGTGCCGATCCGTCCGCTCGCCGCCCGCGCGCTCGTCGGGATGCTGGGGCGGTTCCTGGCCACCCCGGTGAACGACGTGAGCGCTCCGGCGATCGCGCGCGAACGCGGGATCCGCGTGCGGGAGATCCGCTCGACCGAGCCGCACGACTACGCGAGCCTCGTCACGGTGACCGTCCGCGGCGCGGGCGGCGACGGGCAGGTCGCCGGGACGGTGTACGGCAAGCGCGAGGCGCGGCTCGTGCGCGTGAACGCGTTCCGGGTCGAGGCCGTGCCTGAGGGGCACGTGCTCCTGTGCGAGAACGACGACGCGCCGGGCGTGGTTGGGAACCTCGGCACGACGCTCGCCGCGGCGGGCGTGAACATCGCCCGGATCTCGCTCTCCCGCCTCGACGATCGCTCGCGGGCGTTCGCCTTCCTGAACGTAGACTCGCCGCCCTCCGCCGAGCTCCTCGAGAAGGTGCGCCGGCTGCCGCACGTCCGCTCGGCGCGGGCGATCGTGCTTTGAGCGGGCTGGGGCTCGAGCTGCCCACGACGCCGGGCGTTCCCCTTCGCAGCCGGGCGGGGGCGGGATAGAGTCGGCGCCCGATGCTCGACCTCTCGCTTCCCTCCGGCCTGCGCGATCTCCTCCCCGATCACTCCGCGCACCTCGCGGAGCTGTCCGCCAGCCTCCAGGAGGTGTTCTCGCAGTTCGGCTACCGGCGCCTCTTCCTGCCGACGCTCGAGCGCCTCGACGTGGTGGAGCGCGGCCTCTCGCCCGCTGCGCTGGCCGACGTCATGAAGTTCGTCGAGCCCGGCTCCGGCGAGGTGGTCGCCATCCGTCCCGACATCACCCCGCAGATCGCGCGCCTCTACGCGGCGCGCCCGGACGCGCTGCCGTCCCCGGCCCGGCTCTGCTACGACGGCCCGGTGCTGCGCGCGCGCGAGGAGCGCGCGGGCAGGCCGCGCGAGGTCTACCAGGCCGGGGTCGAGCTCCTCGGCGCGGGGGGCGCCGCGGCGGACGCGGAGGCGCTCGTCGTGCTCGCGCGCGCGCTCGAGCGCGTGGGGCTCGGCGCGGCCGTGCTCGAGATCGGGCACGCGCGCTTCGCGCACGCGGTCATCGAGGCGGCGGGGCTCGCGCCGAGGGCGCGGGCGGCCGCGTGGGATGCGCTGTCGCGCAAGGACGAGGGGGCCCTCGCGACCCTCGCCAGGAAGGCGCGGGGCGACGCCGGCGTGCGCGCCGCGCTCCCGGAGCTCGCGACCCTGTACGGCGACGGCGCGCTCGCTCGCGCCCGTGCGCTCGTTCGCAGGGTGCCCGGCGCCGCCGCCGCGCTCGGCGAGGTCGAGGCGGCGTTGAGGCTCGCCCGCCGCCGGGGCGTCTCGGCGGTTTCGGTCGATCTCGGCGAGACACGTGGGCTCGGGTACTACACGGGAGTGACGTTCGCGGGCTACGCCCCCGGGGCGGGAAGCGCGGTCGCGGCGGGCGGCAGGTACGACGAGCTGCTCGCGCGCTTCGGCCGGCCGGACCCGGCGATAGGGTTCGCGGTCGACCTCGAGTTCGCGACGCAGGCGCTGGAGCGCGCCAACGGGCGGGCAGGGGGACGCTCCGCGCGAAAAGGCCGCAAGCGTCCGCGCTAGCGGATCCCGGTCCGCCCTGGTATCGTGCCGCACCTGCCGTGGCGCTGCGACACTTGAGGTGCGCGCGCCGTAGTCCAGCCAGGGAGCCTTCACATGCCGAACGTGGTCGTCGTCGGAGCCCAGTGGGGCGACGAGGGCAAGGGAAAGATCGTCGATCTCCTCACCGAGCACGCGGACGTGGTCGTCCGCTTCCAGGGCGGGAACAACGCCGGCCACACGCTCGTGGTGAACGGCGAGAAGACGGTCCTCCATCTCATCCCCGCCGGGATCCTCCACCCCGGCAAGGCGTGCGTCATCGGGAACGGCGTCGTGTTCGATCCCGAGGTGTTCGTGATGGAGGTGGACCGGCTCAAGGCCCGGCACGCCTTCGCCGACGACGCCCAGCTCGTCGTCTCGCTCGACGCGCACGTGATCATGCCGTGGCACAAGGCGATCGACATCGCGCGCGAGCAGGCGATGGGCGCCGGCAAGATCGGCACCACGGGGCGCGGGATCGGCCCGACCTACGAGGACAAGGTCGCACGCCGCGGGCTGCGGATCCGGGATCTCGTCGACGGCGCGCGGCTCGCGCGCAAGGTGAAGGAACGGCTACCGGCTGCGCGCGAGGAGCTGCGCCGGCTCGGCGCGACGCCCGAGCTCGACGAGGCCGCGATCGTCGCCCGCTACTCGGAGCTGGGGCGCCGCGTGGCGCGCTACGCGGCGGACGTGTCCCTCTGGCTCCACCGCGCGCTGAAGGACGGAAAGCAGCTCCTGTTCGAGGGCGCGCAGGGGACGATGCTCGACGTCGACCACGGCACCTACCCGTTCGTCACGAGCTCGAACACCGTCGCCGGCAACGCGGTGGTGGGCTGCGGTCTCGGCCCGACCGCCGTCGACTACGTGCTCGGGATCTCGAAGGCATACTCGACGCGCGTGGGCGGCGGCCCGTATCCGAGCGAGCTGAAGGACGAGGTCGGCGAGCGGCTGCGCCAGATCGGCGGCGAGTTCGGCGCGACCACCGGCCGGCCGCGGCGCACCGGCTGGCTCGACGCGCTCGCGCTGCGCTTCGCCGCGCGCGTGAACGGCCTGCACGGCATCGCGCTCACGAAGCTCGACGTGCTCACCGGGTTCGAGACCGTGAAGATCGCGATCGGCTACCGCATCGACGGCAAGGTGCTCGACGAGATGCCGTCCGACCCGGAGCTGCTCGAGCGCGCCGAAGCGGTCTACGAGGAGCTGCCGGGGTGGAGCGAGAAGCTCGATCACCTTCGCAGCTGGGATGACCTGCCGCCCCGCGCGCGCACCTACGTGAAGCGCGTGGAGCAGCTCGTCGGCGTGCCCGTGGTCGGCCTCTCCGTCGGCGCTGATCGCGGGCAGACCATCCTGCTCGAGAACCCGTTCCGCACGTAGCGGCGGAAAGGTGAGAGCCGCGCCGCCTTCGCCGCGGCGCGGCTCCGACGTATCATGCGCGCCATGCGCGCCCTCGCCCTCGCCGCGGTCCTCCAGGCCTCCTCCGCGTTCGCGCAGCCGGCGCCGGCGAGCGCTGCTGCCGGTCAGGTGACGGCCGGGGGTGCCGTCATCGCGGGGGCGACGCCGACCGCGACGGCGGCGCCGACCTCGATCCCAACGGCGACGCCGACCCGGACCTCCACCCCGACGGCGACCGCGGCCCCGACTGCGACCCCGACCCCGACCGCGGCCCCGACCGGCTCTTCCGAGGCCGGTCATCCCGAGCGTAGCGACACCGCGTCAGCGGCGGAGCGAAGTCGAGGGACCCCGACCGCGGCCCCGACCGCGACCGCGACCCCGACCCCGACCGGCTCTTCCGAGGCCGGTCATCCCGAGCGTAGCGACGCCGCGTCAGCGGCGGAGGGAAGTCGAGGGACCCCGACCACCGCGCCCGAGCCCGCCGCAGTAGCCCCCGCTCGCGCCCCCGTGCCGCCCACCGCCGCAGTCGTGGAGAAGCTCGCGCAGGGCGATCGCGCGTTCGCGGCGGGCGACCTTCGCGGGGCCCTCTTCGCTTACCAGGACGCGGTCTTCCTCCAGCCCGCCTACGCGTTCGCACGCGTGAAGCTCGGCCGCGCTTATCTCGCGCTCCGCTACCCGGCGCAGGCGATCGCGCAGGCGGAGCTCGCGCTCTCCGCAGATCCGGGGAGCGAGGACGCGCGCCGCCTGAGCGAGGACGCCCGCGAACAGAGCGCCGCGCCCGCCCCGGCACCTGCCTCGGCGCCCGCCGTCACGCCCCCCGCAGCGGCGAGTGTCGCGCCGGCCGTCGCCGCAGCCGGCCTGACCGGCTCCGGCATCCCGCCAGGAGCCACGGTCGTGGTCGTGATGCCGGGCGGCGCGCCTGCGACGACCGCGGTTCCGATGCCGCCCGCGGCGCCTGCCTCGCCTGCCGCGACCCCGTCGCCCCAGGCGCGGATGTACCGGCTGTCCCCTGGCGCGCTCGACGCGCCGGCGCCTGTCCCGGGTCCGGCCGCACCCACCGCCGCGCCCTCGGCGGCCCAGCGCTACCGGACGGCGCTCGATCTCGTCTCGCGTCGGGACTTCGCTGGAGCGATCACGCTCCTGAACGAGGCGATCGCGCTCGATCCTCGGCTCGCGGTCGCATACACCGCCCGTGCGAGTGCACGGTTCGGTCTCGGCCGGTTCAGCGACGCCGCCGACGACTACAAGGCCGCCATCGGCCTGGACCCCGCGCTGGCCACCCCGCTGTACGGGCTCGCCGAGTGCTACCGGCTCCTCGGGGATCCCCTCGCCGCCGAGCTGTACCGCCGGTACGCCGCTAGCCGCGCGCCCGACGTGCGCGAGGACCTCCGGGCGATCGCGCACGACCGAGGGGAGGATCTCACGCGGCGCTGAGTCGCGGCGCCGCGCCGGCGCGGCTACATCGCCGCACCTGCCACGACGGCGCGGGACGCTCG
>DATIDF010000332.1:0-13048 GCA_035456445.1 Anaeromyxobacter sp. | reverse complement strand
CTCGCCCGACTCGCCCGCATGGCGATGAAGCTCGAGCGCTACCGGAACGTGCGGCTCGAGTCCATCTACGACTTCTCGCCCGAGGTGGTGCACACGGCGACGCCGCGGCCGCCCGCGAAGACGGGGTAGGCGCGGTGGGCTTCAGGCCCCAGGCTTCAGGCCTCGGGAAGCGCCCACACAGTCGCGACGCCGTTGCTGAGGCCTGGGGTCCTGCTCGTGAGTCGGCCCCGGCTCACAGGCGCAGCGGGGCCTCGCTCGCCTTCGCGGCCAGCGCCTCGTGTGCAGCGTGAAGCTCTTCGGGGGTGAGCCCTGCCTTCGCGAGGAGCTGACGCGTCGTGAAGATGGGCACGCCGGACGCGAGGGCGAGCGCGAGCGACTCCGACGGCCGCGCGGGCACGTCCACTTCGCGCGCGCCCTGGGCGAGCCGGACGCGCGCTCCCGCCGAGGTCTCCTCGGCCGCGTCGAGCTCCACCTCCCGGACGCGCGCGCCGAGCGCCTCGAGCGCGCGACCCAGGAGACCTTCCGGCGCGCGGTTCGCCGGTGCGCCGACGCCGAGGGCCTCGCCGTCCGGGACGAGCAGCGGGAGCACGGTCCCGGTCGCGCGGTCCCGCAGGACGACGAGGCCAGCCGGGCCCTCCGGCAACGGCAGCACCGCCGCGACCTCCAGCTCGACGCGGCCGTCCCCGCCCGCGGCCCGCGGCGGCTTCGCGGTGGCCGCCGGGAGCGCGACGGCGATCGCTGTGGCGATCGCGAGCGGCAGCGAGATCGTTCCGGCGGCAGGCATCTGGGTCGCTCCTCGGTGGCGCGCGGCAGCACGCCTAGCTCAATCTGGAGTCCGCCAAGGGTCAGGTGCCAGCGCACGTGGGGCGCCCTCCCTCTCGCCCGGGGGGGGCAGCGAGCGGCCAGCCGTTCACGTCGAGCACCGCAGGGGCCCCCCCAGTCCCTCGGGCCGAGCGCCGGAGGGCCCCAGCCCTTCACGTCGCGCGCCGGAGAGCCAACGTTGAGCCAGTGGATTTCGCGATCCTCGATTCGGTGCCCGACGCGATGGTCATCGCGGACGAGGGCGGTGCGATCGTGCACGCCAACGCGGAGGCCGTGCGGCTGTTCGGGTGGACGCGGGAGGAGCTGGTCGGCCAGACGATCGAGGTCCTCCTGCCGGCGCGGTTCCGCGGCATGCACCAGGCTCATCGCGCGGGGTACCACGCGGCGCCGCGCACCCGTTCGATGGGGCTGGGCCTCGACCTCTCCGGCCTGCGCAAGAACGGGGCGGAGTTCGCGGCCGAGATCAGCCTGTCGCCGATCGAGGTCGACGGCCGGCGGTGCGTGATCGCGGCGGTGCGCGACGTCTCCGAGCGGAAGCTCCTCGAGGGCCGCGCCCGGCTGTGGAGCCAGGCGCAGGACGAGGTTCGCGAGCGTGACGAGTTCCTCTCCATCGCCTCCCACGAGCTGCGAACGCCCGTCACGGCGCTCCAGCTCCAGCTGCAGCTCCTGCACCGGCTCGCCTCGCGCGCGAAGCTCACCTCGCGAGCGAAGGAGGACGTCCCGCGCCTGCTCGAGCCGCGCGTCGAGGCGCTCGAGCGCCAGACGCGGCGGATCGCGCTCCTCGTGAACGAGATCCTCGACGTCTCGCGCATGCGCCTCGGGCGACTCGAGCTCCGGTACGAGCCGCTCGACCTCGCGGAGATCGTGCGCGCCGCCGCGGGGCAGGCTCGCCCCGAGCTCGCGCGCTCCGGGTCGACGCTGCGGCTCGACCTCGCGCCGGCGTCAGGGCTCTGGGATCGCATGCGCCTCGAGCAGGTGGTCACGAACCTGCTACTGAACGCGTCCAAGTTCGGGCAGGGCAAGCCCATCGCGGTACGGGTCGAGGCCGACGGCGCGCGCGCGCGTGTTCGCGTGAGCGACCAGGGGATGGGGATCCCGCCGGAGCACCAAGCCCGCGTCTTCGAGCGGTTCGAGCGCGCGGCACCGGTCGCGAACTTCGGCGGGCTCGGCCTCGGGCTGTACGTCGCCCGGCAGGTCGTGGAGGCGCACGGGGGCGAGATCCACGTCGAGAGCGTCCCCGGCTCGGGCGCGACGTTCACGGTGGAGCTGCCCCGCGAGCCGCGGGGGGTCCATCCGCCACCCCTGTCACCCGACGCACCCGCCCTGCATTGATCACACGGGGGCCCGGCTTCTTGCCGGGGGGACGCACACGACGCGTCCCCCCGGCACCCCGGCTCGCTCGGCGCAGCCTCATCCGGCTGCGCCCCCGCTCGCCGAACCCTGATCGTCCGTTCAGCGCCACTCTTGACGGGCCCGCGGGCCGGCGCGACGCTCGCGCGGCGTGAAGCTCCTCGTCATCAACGCCGACGACCTCGGCTACGACCCCGAGATCGACCGCGGCATCCTCGAGGCGCACGCGCGGGGGCTCGTCACGAGCACGACGGCCATGGTCCAGACGGCGTTCGCGCGGGCCGCGCTCGGCGCCGCGCCAGCCACGCTCGGGGTGGGCCTCCACGCCGTCCTCGCGCCGACGCTGTCCTGCGCCGACGCGGAGGCTGCCCTCCGGGTGCAGCTCGCGCGCTTCGAGGACCTGCGCGGCGCCGCCCCGACGCACCTCGACAGCCACAAGCACGCTCACGCCGCCCCCGCGATCCTGGACGCCTTCGCCGCCGTCGCCGTGGAGCGCGGGCTGCCCGTGCGTGCCATCGACCCGGCGATGCGCGCGGTTCTCCGCGCCCGGGGAGTCGTCACGGCCGATCGACTCCTCGGTGACGCGGCACGACGGCCGGCCTGGACGGAGGAGGAGCTCCTCGCGGCGCTGACGCGCCTCGAGGATGGAGCGACCGAGATCATGGCTCATCCCGGGTACGCCCCCAGCCACGCCCGGACCTCGTTCGGGAGGGAGCGCGAGGTGGAGCTCGCCGCGCTGTGCAGCGCGCGCACACGCGCCGCGGCGGACGCCTCCGGTGCGGTGCGCTGTGATTACGCGGTGCTGGCCGCGCGCGCCCGCGCGGGGGGCGTACCTGGCGCTCCAATAGTCGACCCTTGAGGTCTGTAAACTACCGATTTTAGGCACATTTGGGCCGCCCTTGCGCCTTTACTCCCCCATGGCTGGGTGATAAGACCCGGCTCCACCTTTTCCCCACACGCGAGGTCCTTTCATGCCCGACGCAAAGCCCGTTGTGCCGAGGGATGGTGCCAAGATCACGCTGGCGAACGGGAAGCTGACCGTCCCGGACCGGCCCATCATCCCGTTCATCGAGGGCGATGGAACCGGGCGTGACATCTGGCGTGCCAGCCAGCGCGTCCTCGACGCGGCCGTCGAGAAGGCGTACGGCGGCAAGCGCAAGATCGCGTGGACCGAGGTCTACGCCGGCGAGAAGGCGTTCACGAAGTTCAACAACTGGCTGCCCGACGAGACGGTCCAGGCGTTCCGCGAGTACATCATCGGCATCAAGGGCCCGCTCACGACGCCGATCGGCGGCGGCATCCGCTCGCTCAACGTCGCGCTCCGCCAGCTCCTCGACCTCTACGTCTGCCTCCGGCCCGTGCGCTGGTTCAAGGGCGTGCCCTCGCCGGTGAAGCGCCCGGACAAGGTCGACATCGTGATCTTCCGCGAGAACACGGAGGATATCTACGCGGGCATCGAGTGGGAGGCCGGCTCGGAGCAGGCGAAGAAGCTCCTCGGCTTCCTCGAGAAGGAGTTCCCGAAGGAGTTCAAGAAGATCCGCTTCCCGGGCTCGACCGGCCTCGGGATCAAGCCCGTCTCGAAGGAGGGCTCCGAGCGCCTCGTCCGCGCCGCGATCGACTACGCGATCAAGGCGAAGCGCAAGAGCGTCACCTTCGTGCACAAGGGCAACATCATGAAGTTCACGGAGGGCGCGTTCCGGAACTACGGCTACGCGCTCGCCGAGCGGGAGTTCGGCGACAAGGTCTACACCTGGGAGCAGTGGGAGCGGACCAAGGCGTCGAAGGGTGAGGAGGCCGCCAACGCCGAGCAGAAGGCGGAGCTCGCGAAGGGCAAGATCCTCGTCAAGGACGCCATCGCCGACATCACGCTGCAGCAGGTGCTCACGCGGCCGGAGGAGTTCGACGTGGTCGCGACGCTCAACCTGAACGGCGACTACCTGTCCGACGCCCTCGCGGCGCAGGTCGGTGGCATCGGGATCGCCCCCGGCGGCAACGCGAACTACGTCACCGGCCACGCGATCTTCGAGGCGACCCACGGCACCGCGCCGAAGTACGCCGACCTCGACAAGGTGAACCCCGGCTCGGTGATCCTGTCCGGCGAGATGATGTTCCGCCACCTCGGCTGGACCGAGGCCGCGGACCTCATCATCAAGGGCATGGACGGCGCCATCGCGGCGCACCGGGTCACCTACGACTTCGCGCGCCTGATGAAGGCGGAGGGGTTCGCGGACACGGTCGAGGTGAAGTGCTCCGAGTTCGGCGACGAGATCATCAAGCACATGTAGCGTCCTGGCACCTCTTCGCGGAAAGGGAGAAGACCCATGGGTGCTCGCAAGAAGATCGCCCTCATCGGCGCCGGTCAGATCGGCGGCACGATGGCGCTGCTCTGCGGCCAGCGGAACCTCGGCGACGTCGTCCTCGTCGACATCATGGAGGGCGTCGCGAAGGGCAAGGCGCTCGACCTCCAGCAGACCCGCGGGGTCCTGAAGTTCGACGTCAACGTCACGGGCGGTGGCACGAGCGACTACTCGATCATCGAGGGCGCCGACGTCTGCATCGTGACCGCGGGCGTGCCGCGCAAGCCCGGCATGAGCCGAGACGATCTCCTCAAGGTGAACCTCGACGCGATCACCAAGGTCGCGCAGGGCATCAAGCAGCACGCGCCGAACGCGTTCGTCATCGTCGTGACGAACCCGCTCGACTCGATGGTGTACGCGATGCAAAAGGTCACCGGCTTCGACAAGAAGAAGGTGGTCGGCATGGCAGGCGTGCTCGACACCGCGCGCTTCCAGTACTTCGTGGGCGAGGCGGCCGGCGTCGCGCCGCAGGACGTCACGGGCGTCGTGCTCGGCGGCCACGGCGACGACATGGTCCCGCTCGTCCGGTACTGCTCCGTGAACGGCACCCCGCTGACGAAGGTCCTCGACAAGGGGAAGCTCGACGCGATCGTGGAGCGGACGCGCAAGGGCGGCGGCGAGATCGTCGCCCTGCTCGGCACCGGCTCGGCGTTCTACGCCCCGGCCGCGAGCGCGGTCACGATGGCGGAGAGCTACCTCCGCGACCAGAAGCGCGTGCTCCCGTGCTCCGCTTACCTCGAGGGTCAGTACGGCGTGAAGGACCTGTTCCTCGGCGTGCCCGTGGTCATCGGCGCGAAGGGCGTGGAGAAGGTCGTCGAGCTCGACCTCTCCGACGACGAGAAGGCGATGCTCGCGAAGTCCATCGAGAGCGTGAAGAAGTCGATCGCCGAGACCAAGCTCTGAGGAGCCCTCGTCCGGGGGCCGGCTTCGCGAGGGGCCGGCCCTCTCTGATGGGCCCAAGGTGGCAGCAGGGCTGCGGAGAGCGCCGGAGCCGTGTAGAGGTCTGCCCCAAGCCGTTCTCGCTCACGATCTCCGCCGCCGAGCTGAGGCGACGCCCAGGCGTTCAGCGACCGGGGCCTGCGGGAGCCGCCAGGGAGTGACGTCCGCGTGAAGATCCACGAGTACCAGGCGAAAGAGATCCTTAGGAAGTTCGGGGTCGCCGTCCCCCGGGGTTATCTCGCGGTCACGCCGCTCGAGGCCGAAGGCGCCGCCCGCCAGCTCGGGGGCGGCATCTGTGCGGTGAAGGCGCAGATCCACGCCGGCGGGCGAGGGAAGGGCGGCGGCGTCCGCCTGGCCCGCTCGCCGGACGAGGCGCGGCAGCACGCCGAGGAGATGCTCGGCATGATGCTGAAGACGCCGCAGACCGGCCCGGAGGGACAGGAGGTCCGCAAGGTCTACCTCGAGGAGGGCTGCCGCATCGCGCGCGAGCTCTACCTGGGGATGACGCTCGACCGCGAGGTGGGGCGACTCGCGGTCATGGCCTCCACCGAGGGCGGCGTGGACATCGAGGAGGTCGCGCAGAGCCATCCGGAGAAGATCCTCCGAGAGTGGATCGATCCGCTCACCGGGATGATGCCGTACCAGGCGCGACGGCTCGCCTTCGGGCTCGGGCTCACCGGCGAGTCGGTGAGCCAGTTCGTGCGCTTCGCGACCGGCCTCTACAACGCCTACGTCGCGACGGACGCCTCGCTCGCCGAGATCAACCCCCTCGTCATCACCGTCGGCGGCGAGGTGCTCGCGCTCGACGCGAAGATGAACTTCGACGACAACGCGCTCTACCGGCACGCGAACATCGCCGCCATGCGCGATCCGGACGAGGAGGATCCCAAGGAGACACAGGCGAAGGAGTACGATCTCTCGTACATCGCGCTCGACGGCGACATCGGCTGCATGGTGAACGGCGCCGGCCTCGCGATGGCGACGATGGACGTCATCAAGCTCTCCGGCGGGCGCCCCGCGAACTTCCTCGACGTCGGCGGCGGCGCCGACGAGGACAAGGTCACGGCCGCCTTCAAGATCATCCTCTCCGACCCGGCGGTCAGGGCGGTGCTCGTCAACATCTTCGGTGGCATCATGAAGTGCGACGTCATCGCGAACGGCATCGTCGCGGCGGCGAAGCAGGTCGGGCTCGCGATCCCGCTCGTCGTGCGGCTCGAGGGCACCAACGTCGAGCTGGGCAAGGACATCCTCGCTCACAGCGAGCTCGACATCATCGCCGCCGACGATCTCGGCGACGCGGCGCGCAAGGTGGTCGCCGCGGCTCGGGCCGCCTGAACGGCCGATCGTGACTCATGAACAGTCAACGAGCACCGGGGGAGGGGTGGGGCCCCACCGGCTCTGCCGGTGGGACGGGGGCGCAGCCCCCGTGAGAGCGGAGGACGCGTGAGCATCTACGTCGATCGGAACACCCGGGTGCTGGTGCAGGGCATCACGGGCTCTGCGGGGAGCTTCCACACCGAGCAGATGCTGGAGTACGGGACGCGCGTCGTCGCGGGCGTGACGCCGAACCGCGGCGGCACGAAGTTCCAGGGCACCGTGCCCATCTTCCACACCGTCGACATCGCGGTGAAGGAGACCGGCGCCGACGCGGCGGTCGTGTTCGTGCCGCCGCCGTACGCGGCGGACGCGATCCTGGAGGCCGCCGACGCGGGCATCCCGCTCGTCATCGCGATCACCGAGGGCATCCCGATCCTGGACATGATCCGGGTGCGTCGCTATCTCGCAGACCGCCCGCAGACGCGGCTCGTCGGACCGAACTGCCCCGGGCTCATCACCCCCGGCGAATGCAAGATCGGGATCATGCCTGGCCACATCCACCGGCCAGGTCGTATCGGGGTGGTCTCGCGCTCGGGGACGTTGACCTACGAGGCTGTGAAGCAGCTCACGGATCTCGGGCTCGGCCAGTCGTCCGCGGTCGGTATCGGGGGCGACCCGGTCCACGGCACCGATTTCGTGGACGTGCTCCGGGAGTTCGAGGCCGACCCGAAGACCGACGCGATCATCATGATCGGCGAGATCGGCGGCACCGAGGAGGAGCGCGGGGCCGCCTTCGTACGCGATCACGTGAAGAAGCCGGTGGTCGGGTTCATCGCCGGGCGCACCGCGCCGCCCGGTAAGCGCATGGGGCACGCCGGCGCCGTCGTCTCCGGAGGGAGCGGCACCGCGGAGGCCAAGTTCGCCGCCATGCGAGAGGCGGGGATCACGGTAGTGGATGGCCCTCACCTCCTCGGTCGTGCGATGAAGGAGGCCCTCGAGCGGCGGCGCCGGCACCGGCCCGCCGCGGGGGGCAAGCGTGCGCCGATCGCCGCGCCGGCGCGCAAGAGGGCGGGGTCCCGGAACTCCGCCCCGTCACAGCGCGGCGGCAAGGCCGCCCGGAAGGCGGTAAAGCGGGTACGCGATTAGGCGTCCCGCGTTCACACACGTTCACCGAGGAGCAAACGCAACATGGCGATCGAGCGCACTCTTTCCATCATCAAGCCCGACGGCGTCGAGAAGGGCGTCATCGGCCAGGTCATCGCGCGGTTCGAGAAGGCCGGCCTGAAGCCGGTGGCGATGAAGATGGCCCACCTCTCCAAGCCCGAGGCGGAGGGCTTCTACGCCGTCCACAAGGCGCGCCCGTTCTTCACCGATCTCGTGAAGTTCATGACGAGCGGCCCGGTCGTCCTCATGGTCCTCCAGGGCGAGGGCGCGGTCGCGAAGAACCGCGACATCATGGGAGCGACCGACCCGGCGAAGGCCGCGGCGGGCACCATCCGCAAGGACTTCGCCTCGGACATCGAGAAGAACACCGTCCACGGCTCGGACAGCGTCGAGAACGCGAAGGTCGAGGTGAGCTACTTCTTCCCCGAGACCGCGATCCACCCGTACGAGTGGAAGAAGGCGTAACATCCGGATGTAACTGATGTAAGTCGGGCTGGCACCCGTCCGGGTGCCAGCCCGACGGCCATTTCCGGTTAGAATCCTCCTGCCCGTTCCGTCCCGGACGGGCTTCGTCGTCTTCGGGTGGAAAAGGAGCGCGCGGGCTTGGATGCGGTGCCGACATGGAAGTGGTTGCTCGGGATCTTCTTCCTCGTCGCATCCGCGTTCTGCTCCGGGACGGAGACGGCGCTCACCGCCCTCGGTGACGCGCGCGCGCGCCAGCTCCGGGACTCGGGAGGCCGGCGCGCCCGTTTGCTCGGGCTCTGGATCCACCACCCCGAGCGCATCCTCTCGACGCTCCTCATCGGCAACACCCTCGTGAACATCGGGGCGGGCGCCCTCGCCGCCGCCATCGGGGCGAACCTCGCCGCGAACGCGGCCACCGGGGTCACCGCAGCGACGGCGATCGCCACCCTCGTCATCCTGTTCTTCGGGGAGATCATCCCGAAGACGCTCGCGAAGCGGCACCCGGTGCGCGTGTCTCTCGCCGTCATCCCCGTCGTGCAGGCGCTCTCGTGGCTGATGTGGCCGCTCGCGACGGCGGTGACCCAGGCGACGAGCGGGTTCTTCCGCTTGTTCGGAGGGAAGGCCGGTGCCGCGCCCGGCGTCACGAGCGAGGAGATCGAGTACCTCATCGAGATGGGCACGCGGGAGGGCGTGCTCGACGAGGTGAAGGAGGAGCTCCTCAACAGCGTGCTCGAGTTCGCCGACCGCGTCGCGAAGGAGATCATGGTCCCGCGCACGCGGATGGTGGCGATCGACCGGGACGCCCCGCAGGAGGAGCTGTTCCGGATCGTCACGGAGAACCCGTTCAGCCGCATGCCGGTGTACGAGGGGTCGGTCGACAACGTCGTGGGCGTCCTGCTCGTGCGCGAGATCATCCAGGACCTGCGCCTTTCCCGGGCGATCGCGCTCGACCGCTACCTGAAGCCCGCGTTCTTCGTGCCGGAGGGCATGAAGATCTCGCGCCTGCTGAAGGAGATGCAGCGGCGCCGGACGCACCTCGCGGTCGTCGTGGACGAGTTCGGCGGAACGAGCGGGCTCGTCACGCTCGAGGACGTCATCGAGGAGATCGTCGGCGAGATCCAGGACGAAGGGGACGTCGAGGCCGCGCCCGTGAAGACCATCGGGCCAGGAGCCTGGCTCGCCGAGGCCTCCATCCCGCTGCACGATCTCGAGGCGTACCTGAACGAGCGGCTCGAGGAGTCGGCCGCCGCGACGGGGGAGGATCCTCCCGCGGAGGTGCGGTTCCCGGAGGAGGGGGACTACGAGACGCTGGGCGGGTTCGTCACGGCCACGGCGGGCAGGGTCCCTGCGATCGGCGCGACGGTGACCTGGGACGGCCTCACCTTCACGGTTCGGGCCGGCGACGAGCGGCGTGTGAGCCGCGTCGAGATCGTGCGGCGCGCGGCGGACGCCGCGGCGCAGGCGGAGCCGCCTGCGCGCGCGGCGGGCAGCGCTTAAGACAGAGGCCCCGATGACCGCGTCGCGCGACCTCGATCGTCCGGATCCCCGGCCGGACCTCCGGTCCCTGCCGCTCGAGCACCTCTCCGCGCTCGTCGCGTCCCTGGGCGAGCGGCCGTTCCGAGCGAGGCAGCTCTACCGCTGGCTCCAGCAGAAGGGCGCCGCCTCGCTCGACGAGCTCTCCGACGTGCCCCGCGCGCTCCGCGCCGCGCTCGCCGAACGGACCGCGCTCACCACGCTCGAGCGTGCGAGCGAGCAGCGCTCCACCGACGGCACCATCAAGTGGACCTGGCGCACGCACGACGGGAAGCTCGTCGAGTCGGTGTACATGCCCGAGCCCGATCGCAGGACGCTCTGCGTCTCGTCCCAGGTCGGGTGCGCGGTGGGCTGCACGTTCTGCCTCACGGGCACCATGGGGCTCGCGCGGAACCTCACGCCAGGCGAGATCGTCGAGCAGGTCCACCGAGCGAACCGGCGCATCGTCGAGCTCGGGGAGGGGGAGGGGCCGCGCCCGCTCACGAACCTCGTCTTCATGGGCATGGGCGAGCCGCTCGCGAACTATCGGAGCCTCAAGGTCGCCCTCGACCTCCTCCTCAGCGAGGACGGCCCGAACTTCTCCCACCGCCACGTGACGGTGTCGACGAGCGGCCTCGTACCGGTCATGCGCAGGCTCGGCGAGGAGACGCCGGTGAAGCTGGCAGTCTCGCTCAACGCGACCACCGACGCGCAGCGCGACGTGCTCATGCCGATCAACCGGCGCTACCCGCTCGCCCAGCTCCTCGACGCCTGCCGGAGCTTCCCCGTGCGGAACGGCCGCCGCATCACCTTCGAGTACGTGCTCCTCGGCGGCGTGAACGACTCGCTCGAGGACGCGGCGCGGCTCGTGGAGCTCGTGCGCGCGATCCCGACCAAGGTGAACCTGATCCCGTACAACGCGAACCCCGGGCTGCCCTACCGCGCGCCCGCGCCGGATCGCGTCCTCGCGTTCCAGGAGGCGCTCGCTGCGCGGAACCTCACCGCCGTGGTGCGCAAGAACCGCGGCCGCGACATCTCCGCCGCCTGCGGTCAGCTCGCCGCCGAGGGGGGCCCCGGCGATCCTCGCCGGGCGGCGGCGTTGACCCGCCTGCCCGCGGCAGGCTAATCGTGCGGCCGCCGGCGACGCGCCGGCGGAAAGGTCGCCTGCATGGCGCTGCTCGCCGTCGGTTCGGTCGCCCTCGACTCCCTGGAGACGCCCTTCGGCGCGCGGGAGGAGGTCCTCGGGGGCTCGGCCTCCTACTTCTCGACGTGCGCGAGCTTCTTCGGCCCGACGCGCGTCGTGGCGGTCGTGGGCGAGGACTTCCCCGAGGAGCACCTGCGGTTCCTCGCGTCGCGTGGCATCGATCTCGATGGCCTCGTGCGCCGGCCGGGGCGCACGTTCCGATGGAAGGGGCGCTACGACTTCGACCTCAACACCGCTCACACGCTCGACACCCAGCTGAACGTGTTCGCCGAGTTCCGGCCCGAGCTCCCGAGCCACTACCGCGACTCGGAGTTCGTGTTCCTCGGCAACATCGACCCGGATCTCCAGCGCGCCGTGCTCGACCAGGTGCGGAGGCCGCGGTTCATCGCGTGCGACACGATGAACTTCTGGATCGCGTCGAAGCGGCAGAGCCTGCTCGAGACGCTCCGGCGCGTGGACCTCCTGTTCGTGAACGACGCCGAGGTGCGCCAGCTCGCGGAGGAGCACAACGTCGTGAAGGCGGCGCGGCGGATCCTCTCCTTCGGGCCGAAGGCCGTCGTCGTGAAGCGGGGCGAGTACGGTTCCCTGTTCTTCTCGGGCGAGGAGGTGTTCGCGACCTGCGCGGTCCCGCTCGCGTCCGTGTTCGACCCCACCGGCGCGGGCGACAGCTTCGCGGGCGGCTTCATGGGATATCTCGCCCGCAACGGCCGGCTCGATCACGGCTCGATGCGGCGGGCGATCGTTCTCGGCAGCGTGCTCGCGAGCTTCACGGTCGAGCGGTTCTCGCTCGATCGGCTCCGGGATCTCGCGCCGGAGGAGATCCGCGCCCGCTACTCCGAGTCGCGGCGGCTCGCGCACTTCGACGATCTCGAGCTGGATCTGTTCAACGGCGCGTCCGTGGGTTGACGCGCCTTCGCCCCGACGGCTACCATCCCGGCGCCTCCCGGGGGGACGCGTCTCGAATGCGCATCGGCATCCTGTCCGACATCCACTCGAACCTCGAGGCGCTCACCGCGACGCTGGCGGGCCTGGAGAGGCTACGGCCGGACACGATCGTGTGCCTCGGCGACGTCGTGGGCTACGGCGCGAGCGTGAACGAGTGCTGCCGCCTCGTCCGCGAGCGGGCGGCGGTGACGCTGCTCGGCAACCACGACGCGGCCGTCGCGGGCAGGATGGACTACAGCTTCTACTACGACGCGGCGCGCCACGCGCTCGACTGGACCGCCTCGCGCATCGACCCCGAGAACCTCGAGTGGCTCCGGGGCCTGCCCCACGTCCACCGCATCGAGAACGCGCAGTTCACGCATGGCAGCCCGGTGGATCCCGAGGCGTACGAGTACGTGTTCGCGATCGAGCAGGCCCGCGAGCTCCTGCCGCACCTCGACGCGCTCGCGGAGGTGAACTTCGTCGGACACTCGCACCTGTGCAAGGCGTTCGCGCTCAACGCCGCGGGCGACGTGACCGAGGTCGTCGCCCCGCGGTTCGGGCTGCGGCGCGGGTACAGATACGTCATCTCGGTCGGGTCGGTCGGCCAGCCGCGCGACTGCGACAACCGCGCGTCGTTCGTGGTCTACGACACCGAGGAGCGCGTGGTCGAGTTCCACCGCGTGGCCTACGACATCGAGGCCGCGGCGCAGAAGATCTTCGACGCCGACCTCGCGCTCAACTTCGGCAAGCGGCTCTTTATCGGGGTCTGACGGGCCCCGAGCCCCAGCCCGAGCCCGGCTTCCACTCGGGCGCGGGCGCGGGCTCGGGCGCGGGCTCGGGCTGACGCGTTTCACGCCACGACGCTCAGGTGCGTCGCGACGCGGTACCCCGTGGCTAGGCCGTCCGCGTCCAGCAGCGCGAGCCCCAGCGACGCGTCCACCGCCACGCGGACCGGCGCGACGCCGGCGATCGCGCCCATGATCTCGCCGGT
>DATIDF010000331.1:0-11070 GCA_035456445.1 Anaeromyxobacter sp. | reverse complement strand
GTCGCGGCCCGAGCAGGTGAAGGAGAACGCGGCGGCGTCGGGCGTGACGCTTTCTGCGGACGTGCTCTCGAGGATGGAAGCGGCGCTCGCCGGCTAGTCATCGACGCATCGTGCACGTGCGCGGCCACCCCGGCCTTCTGTACCGCATCCTAGCGCGTGTGCACGGTCACGAACGCGGACAGCCCCGCGCGCAGCGCCACGTCGGGAGGCGCGACCCAGGCGATGCGCACGGGCACCCGCTCGACCACCTTCACGAAGTTGCCCGACGCGTTGTCCGGAGGGAGGAGCGCGAAGCGGGCGCCGGTGCCGCCGGACACGCTCTGCACGCGCCCCTCGAGCTTGCGGCCCGAGTAGGCGTCGATCTCGACGTCGACTCGCTGCCCCGGCCGGATGGCGCCGGTCTGCGTCTCCTTGAAGTTCGCCACGACGTACGTCTGGCTCGGCACGAGCTGGCCGAGCACCTGGCCGGGCACGACGATCTGGCCGACGCGCGCGCCCAGCCGCGAGACGACGCCGTCGGCGGGCGCGCGGACCTCCGTGTACCCGAGCTGCAGCTCGGCGAGCGCGAGCGCGGCCTCGGCGCTCTTCACGCGGGCGTGGGCGAGCTCGGCGCTCGCGAGCGCGGCGGCGTACTGCGCGCGGTTCGCCCCCGCGCCGGCCCGCGCGGTCTCGCTCGACACGCGGGTGGCGTCGTACTGGCTCGCGGCGATGGCGTCGCCGGCCTTCAGCGCGTCCGCGCGGCGCAGATCCGCGAGCGCCTTCTCCGCCTCCGCCTCCCCGCGGGTGACGGTCGCGCGTGCGGCGCCCACCTGCGCGTCGGCGGCCTGGGCCTGGGCGCGCGCGGTCTGGAGATCCGCCTCCCCCTGCCGCACGCGCAGCGCGTAGTCGGTCGGATCGATTCGCAGGATGGGCTGGCCCGCCTTCACCGGCGAGTCCTCCGGGACGAGCACCTCGGCGACCGGTCCGCCGACGCGCGATGCGACCGCGACCACGTCCGCCTCGACCTGCGCATCGTCCGTGCTCTCGTCGCCGCGGTGGAGGTACTCCCACGCACCGAGGAGCCCGAGCAGCACGAGGGCGACGGCGGCGCCGCCCGCGAGGAGCGCCCGGCGACGGCGCGGCGCGGGGGCGCGGGGAGGCCCCTCGGGCAGCGGCCGGACCTCGTGGAGCTTCGGATCGGCTGGGGTCATCTCACATCTCCATCTCGGCGTGGACCGGCTCGCCCGCCCCACGCTTCGCCTTCAGGAAGAGGACGAGCGGCAGGACGCAGAGGAAGAGCAGCCCGGTGAGGAGCAGCACCTTGTCGAACGCGAGCACCATCGCCTGCCGCGTGACGACGCCGTCCAGCGCACGGAGCGCTGCCGTATGCGCCGCCACGGGATCGAAGCCGCGTTGCTGGAAGCCCGCCGCGAGCTGCGCTAGGCGCGCCTGCACTTCGGGACGATCGAGCGCGAGGTGGCTCGCCACCGCGGCGCGCGCGTGTACGCCGTAGCGCGAGAGCAGCGTCGCGAACACGGCGAGGCCGACCGAGGCGCCGACCTGGCGGAGCAGCGAATTGAGGCCGGTCGCGTCCGCGAGCCGCATGCGCGGGACGTTCGAGAGCGCGACGGTGGTGAGCGGGACGAACAGGAAGCTGAAGCCCACGCCCTGGACCAGGATCGCGTGGGTGATGCCGGCGGCGGTCGTGTCGAGCGTCACGTGCGACACGGCCCAGGAGCCGTACGCCACGAGCAGCACCCCGATCCCGATGAGCAGGCGGGTCGAGACCTTGCCGTAGAGCTTCCCCACGATCGGGGTCACCGCCATCATCACGAGCACGCGCGGCATGAGCGCGAGGCCCGACTGCATCGCGGTGAACCCGAGCAGCTCCTGCATGAAGAGCGGCAGGAGGAACATGCTCGCGATCAGGACCGAGAACATCACCGCGCCGACGAGCGTGCCCGAGGTGAAGACCGGGTCCTTGAAGAGCCGGAGGTTCACGGCCGGGGACTTCGCGGAGAGCTCGCGCCACACGAACAGCGCGAGCCCGACGAGCGCGACCGACGCGGCGGCGACGATGAGCCGGGACTCGAACCAGTCCTCCTGCTGCCCCTCCTCGAGGAAGAGCTGCAGCGCGGCGAGGCCGACGGCGAGCAGCGCGATGCCGAGCCAGTCGAGGTTCCGCCGCTGCTCGGCGGCCGCGGCCGCGTTCGCGGCGCGGATGTCCTCCGGCTCGTGCACGAACTGCCAGACCATGAACAGGCCCAGCGCGCCCACGGGCAGGTTGATGAAGAAGATCCACGACCAGTGATAGTTGTCGACGATGTAGCCGCCCAGCGTCGGGCCGATGGCGGGCCCCACCATGACGGCCATGGCGAAGAGCGCCATCGCCATCCCCTGCTCCTTCGGCGGGAAGGTCTGGCGCAGGATGGCTTGCTCCGTCGGCTGTAGCGCGCCCGCCCCGAATCCCTGGAGCGCGCGGAAGGCGACGAGCTGCGGCAGGCTCGACGCGACGCCGCAGAGCGCGGAGCCCGCGATGAACAGCACGAGGCTCGACAGGTAGACGCGCTTCTGGCCGAAGAGCCGGCCGAGGAACGCGGTGAGCGGCATCACGATCACCGTCGCGATGACGAAGCCGGTGGTGATCCAGGTGATCTCCTGGACGGTGGCGCCGACCGCGCCGCGGATCTGCGGAAGGGCGACGTTGACGATCGACGAGTCGATCGCGCCCATGAGCGTCCCGAAGGTCACGGACACCGTCACGAGCCACTTGTTCGTCGCGGGCCGCGCGGCGACCGTCGGCGGCGCCAGGGTGGTGGCGCTCATCGGCGCGCTCCGCGAAGGAAGAGGTCGAGGAGCGCCTCGCCCTCACGGGCGAACGCCGGGAATGCGTCGCGCTCGATGGCACGGGTGAGGACGAGGCGCACCATGCCGACGAACGCCAGCGCGAACACGTCCGCCTCGTCGCGCCGGAGCTCCCCCGAGGCGACCCCGCGCCCGATGATCGCCTGGACCCTCGCGGTGAGCTCGTCGAGCAGGGGGGCGGGCGGCCGCGCCCGCGCGGGACCCTCGCCGGCCTGGACGAGCGCTGCCAGGAAGCGGCCGTGGGCGCGAGCGTGCTCCACGACCGCGGCGAGGTATGCGCGCAGCTGGGTCTCGACCGGTCCGCTCGAGACAGGGGAAAGGGCCGCGTCCACGCGGGCGAGGAGCCCTTCGCGCCGCAGGCGCGCGAGCGCGAGGACCAGCGCCTCGCGGTCGGCGAAGTGGTTGTAGAGCGTACCGACCGCTACCCCCGCCCGTGCCGCGATGCGCTCCATACGCGCGGCGTGCAGCCCGTCGCTCGCGAACTCGTGCTCTGCCGCCTCGAGGATGGCGCTGACGGTCTCCTCGCGAAGACGATGACGGAGGCGGGGAGGGGCTGAAGCTCGAGTCACTGCATGAATCTCCATTCAACTTATGAACCAGACGTAGTGCGTCCTGTCGCACAAGTCAACGGAAGCTCGGAATCCGGTCGAGGCTCTCTGCCGGCTGGCCGCGGAGAGCCGCCGTGTCACGTCGCTGCTTCCGGGCTCTCTTTCGGCTGGTTCCTAGATCTTGGCGGAGCCCGGGCGTGCGCTTCGGCCACAACCCGCTCGGCCGGCTCTCCCGTGACGTGCCGACGCGCCGGGAGCATCTTACCCTGGGTGACCATGGCCGCCGCCGATCTCCGAGCCCCTGCCCCTACGCCGCGGCTGCGGCGCTGGTCGCGCGCGCGGGCCGTCCGGGCGCTCGCGCGCGTCGCCTGGATGGACGTCGTGGCCCTCCTCGGCGCCACCGCCGCGATGCTCCCGCTCCTCGCTCGGCGGCGGCCGTTCGGACGCGAGCTGACTCCGCGCGACGTCGCCGCGCCGCCCCCGGACCGCCGGGCGTCGGAGGGCTGACGGTCGGGCATGCGCATCGGGATCGTCACCGAGTACTACTACCCGAGCATCGGCGGGGTGCAGGAGCACGTGCACCACTTCGCACGCGAGGCGCGACGCCTCGGGCACACCGCCCGGATCGTCACGAGCCAGATGCCCGACCTCGCCGCGGACGGCGCCGCCGCGGGGGACTCGCCGGACGTGCTCCGTGTCGGTCGCAGCGTGCCGATCTACAACAACGGCGGGTTCGGGCGCGTATCGGTGGGCCGCGGCCTCTCCCGCGCCGTCCGCGAGACGCTGGAGCACGAGCGGTTCGACGTCGTCCACGTGCACTGCCCGCTCACCCCGGTGCTCCCCTGTCTCGCGCTACACCACGCGCGCTGCCCGGTGGTCGGGACCTTCCACACGAACTTCCGCCCCGGCCGGGCGTGGGCCCTGACGCGGCTCTGGCAGCAGCGCTACCTCGACCGCCTCGACGCGGCCGTCGCGGTCTCGCACGCCGCTGCGGGGCCGTACGAGCGGCGGCTCCGCGCCGAGTTCCGCATCATCCCGAACGGCGTGGACACGGAAAGCTTCGGCGCGGGGCGGCGGATCGCGCGCTTCGACGATGGCCGCCCGAACGTGCTCTGGGTGGGCCGGCTCGAGCCGCGTAACGGGCTCGACGTGATGCTCGAGGCGTTCGCGCTCCTGCGCCGGAGACTGCCGGCCAGGCTGCTCGTCGTCGGGGACGGTCCGCTCCGCGCCCGCTACGAGGGGCTCGTCTCGAGGGAGCTCCGCGACGACGTCGTGTTCGCGGGCGTCGCGCGCGACGACCGGCCGGACTGGTACGCGACCGCCGACGTGTACTGCGCGCCCACCCGCGTCGCCTCGTTCGGCGTGACGCTCCTCGAGGCCATGAGCGCGGGCAGGCCGGTGCTCGCGTCCGACATCGACGGGTTCCGCGAGGTGATGCAGCACGAGCGCGAGGGCGAGCTCCTCCCGGCGGACGATCCGGCCGCGTGGGCGGATGCGCTGGAGCGGCTCGCCCACGACAGGGCGCTCGCGGCCGCGTACGGCGCGCGCGGCCGGCTGACGGCGACGCGCTACGCCTGGCCGCGCGTCGCGCGTCAGGTACTCGAGCTGTATCGCGCGGTCGGGGCCGGCTAGATCTCGGCGGAGCCCTCCATGCCGCCCCGCAAGCTGGCCCTCCTCGCGCTCGCCCTCGCGGCACTCGCCGCGCTCCTCTGCGGCGCCGCCCTCCTGGCAGCTCGCGGCCACCCACTCGCGGGCTCGGCACTCGCCGCGGTCACCCTCGCGCTCGCCGCGCTCGCCGCCGACGCGCTGTGGCCGGCGTTCGACCCCTGGGGAACGAGCCTGCGGCGCGGGCGCCGCGACCGCGCGGAGGTCGCCCTCACCTTCGACGACGGGCCCGGTCCGGACACGCCAGCGGTGCTCGATGCCCTCGACCGCGCCGGCGTGAAGGCCACGTTCTTCGTGCTGGGCCGAGCGGCGGAGGCCTCCCCGGCGCTGGTGCGCGAGATCGCCCGTCGCGGCCACCTCGTCGCGCAGCACGGCCACGGGCACCACACCTTGCACCTCGCCCCGCCGGCCGCCATCGCCGCGGAGCTCGATCGCGGCGCCGCCGCCATTCGCGCGGCGGGGGTGGAGCCGGCGCGGTACTTCCGCTCGCCCCACGGGTTCAAGTCGGTGCTGCTCCGGCGCGCGCTCCGCCGCCGCGGTCTCGTGCTCGCCGCCTGGACCCGGGGCGTCTGGGACACCGAGCGGCCCGGCGTGGCGGCCATCGTGGAGCGGGCCTGCGCGCGGCCGCGCGGAGGCGAGATCGTGCTCCTGCACGACGGCGCGGGCGAGGCGGCCGGCGTCCTCGCACCACCTCCGGAGCGGCGGCGCGAGCAGACCGCGGCCGCGATCCCCGAGATCGTTCGTCGCTGGGACGCCGCCGGCTTCCGGTTCGTCACCCTCGACCGGCTCGAGCCGCCGCCGCGGTCCGGCGGCGGGCTTGGCGCGCGGCTCGCCGGCCTCGCGATCCTCGTCGCGCTCGTCGTGGTCGGGCTGCACCACGTCGACGTCCGCGGCGTCGCGCAGGTGCTCGCCCGTGCGGATCCGGCGCTGCTCCTGGCGGCCGCGCTCGCGAACGTCGCCGGGCTCGCCGCGCAGGCGCTGCGCTGGCATGTCCTCGTGCGGCCCGTGGCGTCGCGAGCGACCTATGGCGCGAGCTTCCGCGCGCTCGTCGGCGGCTATGCGCTCGGCCTCGTCTTGCCGGCGCGCGCCGCCGATCCGGCCCGCGCCCACCTCCACGCGCGCGCGAGCGGGAGCGACACCGCCACGCTCCTCGCCACCGTGGGCCTGGATCACCTCACCGCCGCGTTCGCGTTCCTCGCCGCCCTCGGCCTCTTCGGACTGTTCGCGCCGCTGCCCGGCTGGGCGCGCTCCGCCGCGTGGTCCACGCTCGCGGTCGCCTGCGCCGCGGCAGCCCTCGCCGCGCTCCTCGCGCAGCGCCAGGCGCACGCGCACGGAGGCTGGCTCGCGCGGACCTGGGCGCGGCTGCGGGTCGGCCTCGCCGCCGCGGGCGATGCGCGCGTCGTCGCGGCCGCCTTCGGCGCGGCGATCGCCGGCTGGGCGGCGGAGCTCCTCGTCGCGCTCCTGTGCCTCCCCGCCTTCGATCTGCCAGCCGCGTTTACGCCCGCGGCGCTGGTGGTGGTGGCGACCACCCTGTCGGCCGCGGTCTCGGTCTCGCCGGGAAACGCGGGCGTCTTCGAGCTCGCGACGGTCGTGGCGCTCGGCGCGCTAGGGGTCGACCGGGAGCGCGCGCTCGCGTATGCGCTGGGCTTCCACGCGGTGCACGTCCTCCCGGTCGCCCTGCTCGGGCTCGCGCTCGCGGCGCGCACCGGCGCGCGCACGTTCCCGAACGGCGGGACCGAGGCTCCTCCAGACGAGGCGCGCTGACGGTGAGGCGCGCGGCGCCGCTCCCGCGCGCTCTCCCCTTCACGCGTGCGCTCCGGCCTCGCGCGCCGGGGTCGGCACCCTGCGACGTGCGCCGGCAGGCTCGTGCACGCGCGCGAGCTCGGCGAGGGCGAACGCACCGCACGCCATCACGGCGTCGCGCGCCGCGACGTCGAAGAACGCGCCCGTCCCGAGGAGGTTCAGCGCGATCGCGGCGAGCCACGCCATCGCGATCCACCCGAAGATCCGCGCGAAGCCGAGGAGGATCGCCAGCCCGACCGCGATCTCCACGATGCCCGCGAAGCGCATGAAGGTCTCGGGCCGGACGGGGAGGAGCCGCACCGCGAGCGGGCTCAGGTACATCTTCCAGTCGGTGAGCAGGTTCGTGAACTTGTCGAGCCCGGCGACCAGCGGCACGACGCCGTAGGCGATCCGCAGGACCCGGTATGCCGCCAAGGTGTGCTTCTCTTCCATTGTCGTTCCCTCCTCGTCGTTTCCGATGCGCGCTGGCGCCGCGAGGTTACGTTGCCCGTGAAGGGAGGCCGCCATGGAGCACGGGCCGGTCCTCGCACGCGACGCCCCCACGCCGGCCGCCGCGCTCCCCGACGCGGAGCTCGTCCACCGCGTCCGGAGCGGCGAGGCGGAGCTGTTCGAGCTGCTCATCCGCCGCCACAACCCCCGCGTCTATCGCGCCATCCGCGGCTTGCTCCGCGACGAGGCGGAGGTCGAGGACGCGATGCAGCAGACCTATCTCATCGCCCACGCCCGGCTCGACGAGTTCGCCGGGGAGGCCGCCTTCTCGACCTGGCTCACGCGGATCGCCATCAACGAGGCGCTCGGCCGACTGCGGCGCAGCGGACGGACGGAGCAAGTCGGCGCCACCGGCGAGGAGGACGCGGCCGGAACGGACGAATCGCCCGAGGCTCGAGCCGCGGCGCGGGAGGCGATGGCGCTCCTGCACCGGGCGATCGATCGTCTGCCTCCGGCTCACCGCGTCGTCTTCATGCTGCGCGACGTCGAGGAGCTCTCCACGGCGCAGGCCGCCGACGTCCTCGGCATCTCGGACGATCTCGTGAAGGTCCGCCTCCACCGTGCCCGCCACGCGCTCCGCCGCGCGCTCGCGGGGGCGGCCGGGCTCGGGGTCACCGAGGCGTTCCCGTTCCTTGCGCCGCGGTGCGATCGGATCGTCGCAGCGGTCATGCCGCGTATCCGCTGAGCGGCCCACGCGTATCCACTGAGCAGCCCACTGAGCAGCGCACGCGTATCCGCTGAGCGAGCAGCCCACGCGTATCCGCTGAGCGGCCCAGAGGGGGCGAACCGTCACCGACGCGCCGGGGCAAGCATCGGTAGAGGCTGGAGGTCGTATGCGCATCACGATGGGATGGGGAGCAGTGCTCGCAGCGCTGCTGGCGGCGTGTGGTGGGTCGTCGAATGACGGAGGCGGCAGCACGACGACGCCGACGGGCACGCCGGGCAATACTCCCGCTGCGAACCCGTCCAGCTCGTTCGTCATCACCATCCAGGGCCTCGCCTTCAGCCCGCTGCGGCTCGAGGTGACCCCGGGCTCGACGGTCACCGTGCGGAACCTCGACGGCATGCCACACTCGGTCACGAGCGAGAGCACGCCGGGTACGTTCCGCAAGGGCTCGGCGAACGGCGTCGAGTTCGACACCGGCCAATTCTCCTCGGGAGAGCGGACGTTCACGATCCCCGCGAACGCGGCGGTCGGCGCGACGATCCCGTACTTCTGCACGTCTCACCTACAGACGATGGCGACGCCCAACGGCGAGATCGCGATCGTCGCCACACCGGCGAGCACGGGGGGTACGCCGACGACCCCCACGCAACCGAGTGGGCCGACGTCGCCCGGTCCGTACGGCAACATGTGACCGCAGCGCGCGAGGAATGGCGAGGGGCCGGCGCGGGTTCTCGTGACATGAAGCAGCTCATCTCGCTCGTCGTGCGGCTCTGGAACGGCCTGTGCGAGGCCGACCGCCGCACCGCGCTCCGCGCCATCCCGGACGTCCCGCGCAAGTAGCGGCCCTCGGGCCGCGACCCGGCTAGACTGCCGCGCCATGCGGCACGAGGAGCGCTGGCACGAGCGGCTCGGCTCGGCGGCGGCGACCGTTCGTCGCTGGGTCGCAGCCCGCGAGCTGGTGACGCTCCTGCTCGTCGCCGCGCTCGCCGGAGGCGTGTTCGCGTTCATCGAGATCGCCGATGCGGTGCGCGAGGAGGAGACGCGCGCGCTCGACGAGGCGATCCTCCTCGCGATGCGACGTCCGGGCGATCCGTCCGACCCGATCGGCCCGCCCTGGATCGAGGAGGTCGGACGGGACCTCACCGCGCTGGGCGGCGTCACGATCATCGGCCTCGTCACCGCGGCGGTCGCCGCGACGCTCTGGCTCGTCGGCCAGCGGCGCTCGGCGATGCTCCTCGTGTTCGCCGTCGTCTCGGGCGCGCTCCTCTCGTTCGCGCTGAAGCGCGGCTTCGATCGGCCCCGCCCCGCGCTCGTGCCGCACGAGACGACGGTGTACACGGCAAGCTTCCCGAGCGGGCACTCGATGCTGTCCGCGGTCGCGTACCTCACGCTCGGCGCGCTCGTCGCGCGTGTGCTCCCGCGCAAGCGGCTCAAGGCATTCGTGCTCGGTTGGGCGCTGCTCTTCACGGGGCTCGCCGGCGCGAGCCGCGTCTACCTCGGCGTGCACTGGCCGACCGACGTCCTCGCCGGATGGGCGATCGGCGCGAGCTGGGCCGTCGCCTGCTGGCTCGCAGCGGACCTGCTCGACCGTCCCTCGACTTCGCTCCGCCGCTGACGCGTCCCTCGACTTCGCGCCGCGTGCCGCGGCGCTACGCTCGGGATGAACGGCCGAGAGAGATCCAGTCGAGGTCCTCTTCGACCTAGCTCTCCCGCGACGCGTCGCGGGAGAGCGGGGACAGACGCTCGCATCCGGGTCGGGGCCGACTAGCTCGCCCGCGGTGCAGCGCGCGCGGCGGCGAGTGCGTCCAGCACGGAGAGGAGCGCTTCGGGGTCGACGGGTTTCACGAGATGGTGCTCGAAGCCGGCGCCGCGGCTCCGCGCGAGGTCGGTCGCCTGTCCGTATCCCGTGAGCGCCACGAACGCGGGCGCCGAGGCGCCGAGCCGGTCGCGGATCCGCGCCGCGAGCTCGTATCCGTCCATCACGGGCAGGCCGATGTCGAGCACGGCGACCTCCGGGACGAAGCCCTCGAGCGCGCGCAGCGCCCCCGCGCCGTCGTGCGAGGCGCGCACCGCGTGGCCCGCCCGGGCGAGCACGGCCGCGAGGAGCTCGGCGGCGTCGGTGTTGTCGTCGACGACGAGCACACGCAGCGGGCTCGGCGCCCGCCTGAGAACGCCCTTCCGCGGCGCGGGTGTCATCGGTCCCGCATCGTCGGGCACCGCCGGCAGCCGCACGACGAACGTGCTGCCCCTCCCCGCGCCGGCGCTCTGCGCCTCGACCGTTCCGCCGTGGGCCGCGACGAGGCTCTTCACGAGCGTGAGCCCGAGGCCGAGGCCTCCCTCGTGGCGGTCCGGCGAGCGGGGCCCCTGGACGAACAGATCGAATACCTGCGGGAGCAGCTCGGCCGTGAGGCCTTGGCCGTCGTCGCTCACCGCGAGGGTAACCTCGGCGCCGTCTCGCGACGCGTGGACCTTCACGTGCCCGCCGGGCGGGGTGTACTTCGCGGCGTTCGTGAGCAGGTTCGCGACCACCTGCGCGAGCCGCACGGGATCGCCGCGGGCGGCGAGGCCGGCGGACGGGACGTCCACCTCGAGCCGGTGCGCACGCGCCTCGAGGAGCGGCGCCGCCATCTCGATGGCCTTCGCCACGACGGAGGAGAGCTCGACGAGCTCGGGGTGCAGCGCGATCTTCCCGCGCGTGATGCGCGAGACGTCGAGCAGGTCCTCGACCAGGCGAGCCATGTGGCTCACCTGCCGCTCGATGATCGCGAGCTCGCGCGGGTGACCGGTGCCGCGCGTCCTGATGAGCTGGAGCGCGGTCACGATCGGCGAGAGCGGGTTGCGGAGCTCGTGGCCGAGCATCGCGAGGAACTCGTCCTTCGCCCGGCTGGCGGTCTCCGCCTGCGCGCGGGCGGCCTCGGCGTGAGCGAGCAGCTCGTCGCGCTCCGCTTGCCGCGCGCGGAGGAGCCCCGCGGACCGGTCGAGCGCCTCCGCGAGGCGCGCGAGCTCGGCGACGCGCGAGGGCGCGACCTCGGGTCGTCCGCCCTGGGCGAGCGT
>DATIDF010000330.1:0-16663 GCA_035456445.1 Anaeromyxobacter sp. | reverse complement strand
GTGAAGGCGGCGACGGACGCGGCGCAGAAGCTCGACGCGTGGCGGGCGACCGTCGCGCAGGCGGCGAGGGCCACGAAGGCGCGCGCGGAGGCCGGCGCCGACGCGCTCCCCGGCGGCGAGGTGAAGCCCGGCGCGCGCGTGCGGATCGTCTCGCTCGGGCAGGAGGGTGAGGTCGTCGAGGTGGACGGGAAGGACGCGCTCGTGCGGGCCGGGCCGCTCAAGGTTCGGCGGCCGGTCGCGGATCTCGTCCCGCTCGCCGGGAAGGCGAAGGACACTGCCAGGCTCGGGCGCTCGCGCTCGGAGAAGCTCGCGGCGGCGGTAGGGGCGCGGCCAGACGCGCCGCGCGGCGCCGAGCGGCGGCTCGACGCGCGCGGGCTGAGGGTCGAGGAGCTGCTCCGCGAGGCGGAGCGGTTCCTCGACCGCGTCTACACCGACGGCGAGACCGAGTGCGTCATCCTCCACGGCCACGGCACCGGCGCGCTGAAGCAGGCGCTCCGCGATCACCTCTCGGCCTCGCCGTACGTCGGCGCGTTTCGCCCCGGCGATCGCCACGAGGGCGGCGACGCCGTGACGGTCGTCACTCTGCGTCGTTGACGCGGCGCATTGTCCCACCCCCATTCCGACGGGCAGCGCCCTTCGCCGCCGGATAATGTCGACCCAACTCGGCGCAAACCCTGCCGGGCGCGCCAATTTTTCTGCGCTCGACGCCATGCCCGGTGTGGTAGAGAGGAGGCGCCCGTCCGAGCCGTTGCTATCCCTACATCAAACCGGCCCGGACACACTCGCGCACAAGCAAGCACGTCGATTCCGGAGGAACTGCATGAAGGCTTTCAAGAAGCTGCTCGCTGCAGGCCTTGCGCTCGCGCTTCCAATCTCCGCGCTCGCGCAGGCCACGCCGGCCGAGCCGGCGAAGCCCGCCGAGCAGGCGCCGCCCGCCGCCGCTCCCGTCGCCGAGAAGCCGGCCGCGGCGAAGCCGGCCGAGGAAGGCGTCAAGGTCACCCCATACGGCTTCGTGCTCCTGAATGCGTTCTGGGACACCGAGACGTTCGCCACGAAGGATTACCCGGGCGCAGTCGCGGTCGGCGCTGGCGAGGTCGGCGGCGCGTTCCTCATGAGCGCGCGGCAGTCGCGCTTCGGCGTTCGCCTCTCCTCCAAGGAGAAGAACTGGACCGGCGCCGAGTTCTCCGGCGTCATCGAGTTCGACTTCAAGGCCGGCCACGTGGCGACCTCCGCCACCTGCAGCGCCGTTCCCGTGGGTGGCGGCACGCCGACCTGCACCATCAGCGGCGCGAACACCGCGTCCTCGGGCTGGTACAACGGCCTCATGCGGCTCCGCCTCGCCGCGGCGACCGCGACCTGGAAGACCGGCATGGGGAACGTCTCGGTCCTCGCCGGCCAGGAGTACGGCCTCGTGAACCCGCTCTTCGCGGACTCCCTCGCCTGGGTCGCCGACCCGCTCTTCTGGCAGGCCGGAAATCTCTGGCGCCGCACGCCGCAGATCCGCCTGACCGTGAACCCGATGGTCGGGCCGGTGGGCCTCATCATCCAGGGCGCGATCCTCTCGCCGGCCGACGCCGGGACGCCGGTGGACTTCGGCCAGGGCAACAAGTCGCGCCAGCCTGACTTCGAGGCGCGCGTCGCCGCGAACCTGAAGCCGTCGAAGGACATCAACGCGACGGTCGGCGTCGGCTACCACACGAACGAGAAGGCCTTCCTCCGCGCCGGCACGACGCGTCAGTACGACACCGAGCGCGCCGACGGCTTCGGCGTCGACGCCGAGGTGAACGTGCCCTTCCTGACCGTGAAGGGCGAGTACTACGACATGGACGGCCTCGACGACACGTACTTCGCCATCGGGCCGGGCGTGGTCCGGCCGGCCGCCGGCGGCGACCTCGTCGCGGTCAACGGCGACGGGTACTGGGTCCAGGGCATCGTCAAGCCCATCCCGCAGGTGAACCTCCAGGTCGGCTACGGCTTCGCCGAGGTGGACGAGGGCGATCTTGGCGCAGTCGGCGCGGCGCCGACGACGCGCCAGGAGAACACCCAGCTCGCCGCGGGCGTCATCTTCAACGCCGGCAAGTCCTGGCGGTTCGGCGTCGAGTGGATCCAGGTCGAGACGACGCTCCTGAACAACCAGAGCAACGAGGCGCAGCAGCTCGCGGTCTCGTCCCAGTTCAGGTTCTAGTCGGCGTCACATCGGGGGCGCCCGCGGCAGTTGAATGCCGCGGGCGCCTTCGTACGTCATTAGGGCTTCACCCTCTCGCAAGGAGCGGCACATGAAGAAGATGCTCGCCCCGGCCCTCGCCGCGCTCAGCCTCGCCCTCCCGGGCGCGGGCCAGGCCCAGGTGAAGATCGGGTTCATCAACTCCATCACCGGCCCCGAGGCCCCCATCGGCGAGAACCTCACGAACGGCGTCGACATGGCCGTCGAGGATCTCAAGAAGAAGGGGGTGAACGTCCAGCTCATCAAGCAGGACGACACCGGCAAGCCGCAGGTGTCCATGAGCGCGATGGAGCAGCTCGCCACGGGCGACGAGGTCGCGGCGGTGGTGGGGCCGTACACCTCGGCGACGGCGAACGCGGTCGCGAAGCTCGCGAACCAGTACAAGGTGCCCCAGGTCGTGCCGGCGGCCGCGAAGGAGGAGATCACGCGGCAGGGATACGACTATGTGTTCCGGCTCAACGCCCCGGCACACCAGTACGCGCAGTCGCTCCTCGACGCCGCCTTCGAGCTCGGCAAGCCGAAGACGGTGGCGTTCATCTACGAGTCGACCGACTTCGGCACCTCCGTGGCTGCGGCGGGCAAGGACTACGCGCAGAAGAAGGGGCTCAAGATCGTCGGGGACGAGGCCTACCAGAAGGGCGCTCCGGACTACCGCTCCACGCTCACGAAGATCAAGGCGCAGAACCCGGACCTCGTCTTCATGGTCTCGTACGTCGCGGATGCGATCCTGCTCATGCGGCAGTCGCGCGAGGTGGGCCTGAAGCCCCAGGCGTTCCTAGGCGGCGGCGCGGGGTTCGACACCGCGCAGTTCCAGAGCGAGAAGGACATCTCGAACCTCGTCTTCTCGGTGACCCAGTGGACGCCGGAGAGCACGCCGGCCGCGGAGGAGTTCGCGGCCCGCTACCTCAAGAAGTACGGGAAGAAGCCGACCTACCACGCGGCCTGCGCCTACGCGGCGATGATGGTCGTCGGCGAGGCGGCGCAGAAGGCGGGCGGCGACCGGAAGAAGATCCAGGAGGAGCTCAAGGCCGGCAAGTGGAACGGCATCATGGGTGAGGTGGACTTCCAGGACTACGAGGGGTTCACGAACCAGAACAAGCTCGTCATGCCCGTCATCCAGTACCAGGGCGGCAAGTCGGAGACGGTCTACCCGAAGCAGCTCGCGAAGAAGAAGGCCGTCTACCCCTTCGCCTGGAAGTGATCGTGGCGCCGCGGCGCGGCGTGAGCCGCGCGCGGGGTGTATGAAGCTCTCGGGGCGGCGGGCCGAACGCGTGCCCGCTGCCCCGTTCGTTTCGGGGCGCGCCGGTCGCTGCTCGCTGCGCGCTGGACGCCCGCCTTTCGGCTGCGTTCACGCTGAGAGGCGTTGAAGTCCCCGCGCGTGTATGGGTACGCTCGCCGGTCTCCTCGTTCTTCGCCCTCACCCTCGATCGGAGCACCGCGGAGCCAGCCGAATGACCGTGTTCATACAATCGGTGATCAGCGGGATCCTCGTGGGCGGCGTCTATGCGCTCATCGGGATCGGGCTGACGATCATCTTCGGCGTCATGCGCATCATCAACTTCGCGCAAGGCGAGCTGCTCATGCTGGGGATGTACGCGACCTGGATCGTGTTCACCTGGTTCGGCATCGATCCGTTCCTGTCGATCGTGATCACCGGGCCGCTCCTGTTCCTGTGGGGCGCGTTCCTCCAGAAGACCATCATCAACCGGGTGCTCAACGCCCTCCCGCAGAACCAGATCCTGCTCACGATCGGGCTCGGGCTCATCATGACGAACTCGATCATGCTGGCCTTCACGTCCGACTACCGGATCCTGACGACGTCCTACTCGTCCTCGAGCTTCTCGGTCGGCGGGATCTCGATCTCGGAGCCGCTGCTCGTCGCGTTCCTCATCACCGCGGCGATCACCGGGGCGCTCTACTGGTTCCTCCTCAAGACGGACACCGGGCAGGCGATCCGCGCGACCGCGCAGGACCGCGACGCGGCGCAGCTCATGGGCATCAACGTCAAGGCGATGTCGGTGCTGGCGTTCGGCATCGGGTCCGCCCTCGCCGGGGTGGCGGGCGCGCTCATCTCGCCCACCTACTACATCTTCCCCCAGGTCGGCAGCACGTTCACGCTGAAGGCGTTCGTCATCGTGGTGCTCGGAGGGATGGGCAGCGTCATTGGCGCGACGCTCGGCGGCGTCATCATCGGCGTCACCGAGTCGCTCTCGGCCGTGTACATCGCCTCGGGCCTGAAGGAGCTCGTCGTCTTCGTGCTGTTCCTCGGCCTCCTCCTCTTCAAGCCGTCCGGCCTCCTCGGGAAGACCCGGGCCTAAGGGAGCACTCCATGGATCGGCGTCCTCTGCTCTCCCGCGCTCCGCGAGGCTTCTCCATCCTCGGGCTCGTCCTCTTCATCGCCGCGATCGCGGCGTTGTGGGCGTTCCCGAGCTTCGTGAGGAAGCCGTACGTCCTGCACATGGGCGTCGTGCTGTTCCTCGCCATCATCATGGGCCAGGCCTGGAACGTCGTGGGCGGCTACGCCGGGCAGTACTCGGTCGGCCACGCCGCGTACTTCGGCATCGGCGCCTACACCACGACGATGCTGCTCGAGCTGAACAAGATCGCCCCGTGGGTCGGGATCTGGGCGGCGATCGCCTTGGCGGTGCTGCTCTCGCTCATCATCGGCAGCATCACCTTCCGCCTGCGGGGGCCGTACTTCGTGCTCGCCTCGATCTCCGTGGCGGAGATCATCCGCCTCGCCGCCCTGCACTTCAAGGGCTTCACCCGCGGCGCCGAGGGCTTCCTCCTGTCGGACATCCCCACCTTGAAGATCGGCGCGACCGAGATCGAGTTCTTCACGAAGCGGCCGTTCTACTTCGCGGCGCTCGGCCTCGCAACGATCACCATCGTGGCGAACTACCTCGTGCAGCACTCGAAGCTCGGCTACTACTTCCAGGCGATCCGGGAGGATCAGGACGCCGCGCACTCGCTCGGGATCAACCCCGCCTTCTACAAGAACGTGGCGCTCGCGATCTCCGCGGCGTTCACCGCCTGGGCGGGTGGCTTCTACGCGATGTTCGTGAAGTTCATCGATCCGAACACCGTGTTCGGCCTCGACGTCTCGGTGCAGTTCGTCCTCATCTGCATCATCGGCGGGATCGGGACGATCCTCGGGCCGGTCATCGGCGCCATGGTGCTCGTCCCGCTCTCCGAGGTGCTCCGCAACCCGAAGGGGCTCGTGCAGCTCGGGATCCTCTCGTCGGACTCCGGGTTCGTGAGGTTCGTCGAGGCGAACCTCTCGAACGCGCACCTGCTCGTGTACGGCATCCTCGTCGTGATCGTGATCCTCTTCGCCCCCGAGGGCGTGCTGGGCGTGATCCGGCGCACCGCGGCGCGCGTCCGGCGCCGCGCGGCGGCGGGTCGGACGGAGCCGGCTGCGACGGCCTGACGGAGGCGACCATGGCGATCCTCGAAATCAAGCACGTCTCCAAGTTCTTCGGCGGCCTCGCGGCGAACTCCGACGTCTCCTTCTCCATGGAGCAGGGGATGATCATGGGCCTCATCGGCCCGAACGGCGCTGGCAAGACCACCCTCTTCAACTGCATCACCGGCTATTACCCGCCCTCGAAGGGCGAGGTGACGTTCAAGGGCACGCGGCTGAACGGCCTCCAGCCTGACCAGGTCTGCCGGCTGGGCATGGTGCGGACCTGGCAGAAGGTCCGACCGCTCGCGAAGCTCTCCGTCGTGGACAACGTGATGGTGGGCGCGCTCGCCCGCACCTCGAGCCTCAAGGTCGCGCGCGAGCTCGCGATGGAGCAGCTCAAGGTCGTCCGGATGCAACACAAGCCCGACTTCCTCGCGGGCGGCCTCCCCATCGGCGACCGCAAGAAGCTGGAGGTCGCGCGCGCGCTCGCCACGAAGCCCGAGCTCCTGCTCCTCGACGAGGTGATGGGCGGCCTCAACCCCGCCGAGTCAGAGGAGATCATCCAGCTCATCCTCGAGCTCAAGAAGCGCGGGCTCACGCAGATGGTCATCGAGCACGACATGAAGGCCATCATGCGGATCTCCGACCGGATCGTGGTCCTGAACTCCGGCGAGAAGCTCGCCGAGGGTGGACCGCGCGAGATCGCCGACAACCCCGACGTCATCGCCGCCTACCTCGGCGAGCGGGTCGAGTGACCGGAGCCCCCATGCTGCAGATCCGCAAGCTCAACTTCGCCTACGGCGACCTTCAGGTCCTCTGGGATGTCGACCTCGAGGTGAAGCAGGGCGAGATCGTCACGGTGGTCGGCTCGAACGGCGCCGGCAAGTCGACCATGCTGAAGAACGTCTCCCGCCTCGTCCGCCCGACGTCGGGGTCGATCACGTTCGAGGGCCACGACCTTTCGCACGTCCCCTCCCACAAGGTGGTGGAGATGGGGATCGTGCAGGTGCCGGAGGCGCGCCGCATCTTCCCGGAGATGACGGTCACCGAGAACCTGCGCATGGGGTCGTTCGTGAAGTCCACGCGCAAGGACCGCGAGCGCAACATGAATCGCGTGTTCTCGCTCTTCCCGCGCCTCGCCGAGCGCAAGAGCCAGCTCGGCGGCACGATGTCCGGCGGCGAGCAGCAGATGCTCGCGATCGGGCGCGGGCTCATGGGCAACCCGCGCGTCATGCTCCTCGACGAGCCCTCGCTCGGGCTGTCGCCGCTGCTCGTGCGCAACATCTTCGAGATCATCAAGGAGATCAACCGTCAGGGGACGACGATCCTCCTCGTGGAGCAGAACGTGTTCCAGTCGCTGCGCATCTCCCATCGGGCTTACGTCCTCGAGACGGGCCGGGTGGTACTCTCCGGCGCGGGAGCCGAGCTGCTCGACAACGCACACGTGAAGAAGGCCTTCCTGGGGATGTGACCATGACGGACACGAAGCTCACCGTCGGCGACTGGATGACGCGGAACCCGATCACGATCGGGGACGACGCGTCGATCGTGGAGGCGATCCACCTCCTGCGCGAGAAGAACATCCGCCGCCTCCCGGTGATGAAGGGCAAGAAGCTCGTCGGCCTCGTGACGGAGAAGATGCTCCTCGGCTACATGCCGGCGAAGGCGACGACGCTCGACCAGTGGGAGCTCCACTACCTGCTCTCGAAGACGCCGGTGACCTCGGCGATGAACCCGAAGCCTCATACGGTGGGGCCGGAGACCCCGATCTCGGAGGCAGCGAAGCTGCTCCACGACCGCAAGCTGAACGGCGTCATCGTGGTGGACCCTGCCGGCGAGCTCATCGGGATCCTGACGACGACGAACGCGCTCGAGGCGCTCATCCACTTCTCGAAGAGGCCCTAGCCTCGCCCTTCGACAAGCTCAGGGTGAGCGGCCCCATCGGCCTCGGCCGCGTTCATCCCGACACTGCCGCTGGACAGGCGGCGAGCGGGCCCATTCACTTCGGGACGCGCTAGCGGAAGAACATCTTCCCTGCGGCGAACAGGCCCACGGCGATCGCGACCCCGCGCATCCCGGCGGGCGGCAGGCGCTGCGCGAGCAGCGCGCCCAGGAAGCCCCCCGCCATCGACGCGACCGCCATGAGCGCCGCGAGTCGCAGGTCCACCTTGCCGCTCGCGGCGAACAGGAGCGTCGCGACCCCGTTCGTGAGCAGCGCGAGCAGCACCTTGAGCGCGTTCGCGTGCTGGATCGACGACGGCACGAGGATGCCCATGGCGGCGAGCATCAGGATGCCGATGCCCGCGCCGAAGTAGCCGCCGTAGATCGAGATGAGGAGCTGGATCACCCAGTGTGCGACGGGGTGGTTCCCGACGGCGTGTCCCCCGACGAACGTCTTCAGCGGCCCCTGCAGCGCGAGCAGCGCGCAGGCGAACAGGATGAGCCACGGCACGATCGCCGCGAACGCGGACTCCGGAAGCGCGAGGAGCAGGACGGAGCCGATCGCCCCGCCCAGGACCGCCGGCACCCCGAGGACGACCGCGCGCTTCCGCTCCTCCCCGATGTGCCGCCGGTACGCCCAGACCGAGGAGAGCTGGCCGGGCCAGAGCGCGACGGTGCTCGTCGCGTTGGCGCCCACCGGGCCGAGCCCGGCCACGAGCAGCGCCGGGAAGGTGAGCAGCGTCCCGCCGCCAGCGACCGCGTTGATGAGGCCCGCGGCGGCGGCCGAGCCGGTCACGAGCATGCCGTCGCCGAGCGTCACGCTTCGTCCAGTAGCACGGGCCCGCCGGCCGCGCAGTCCCCCGCCGGGCGATTGCCGGCGCCGGTGGGCCGCGCCAGATCCCGCGCGGAGAGTGCCGATGCACTACGCGACGATCGATCGGGGCGAGATCATTCACTTCGCGGCCCGCAGCCGCCTCTCGCCGGCGCTGCGCGACGGTGCACCGGCCCTCGTCGGGCAGGGCGAGCCCGGCCGCTGCGGCTGGGAGCCGTTCTTCCGCGCACTCTCCGAGCGCGACCTCGCGGTGGCGCTCGACCCCGAGATGCCTGGCGAGGCGCGCTTCATGCCGCGCCGCGGGGCCGGGCCCCACCCCGGCCGCAGCCATCCCGGCCCGCTCGAGGAGGCGCGGAGGTTCATCGCCGCGCTCCGCGGCCGCGCACGGAGCGGTTGAATCGAGCCCGAGCCCGAGTCCGAGCCCGCGCCCGGCATATCGGGCACGGGCTCGGGCGCGGGCTCGTTCGCGGGGGCAGGCCACCCGAGCCGCGCCCGTGAGCCGCCCTACCGCCCGCGCCGGCGCGTGCCCCCTCCCCCGCGACGGCCGCCCTTTCCCCCGGCGCCCTTCGCACCCTTCTCGCCCCTCCCGCGCGCGCTCTTCCCGCCCGCGAGCCCCCCACGCCGCGCCGTGCCCCCGCCCTTCCCGCGGCCTGCACCGGCGCCGCCCGCGACGGCTCGACCCGCCGCCGACCGCCGGCCGCGCGCCTCGCCGGGCCCTGCGGTCCGCGCGCCTCGCTCGCGCTGGCCGCCGCTGCGCCCTCCGCGGCCCGCTGCGCCGCGCTCGCGCTGTCCGCCGCCGCTGCGCGCGCGACCGCCCTCGCCGTGCTCACGGTGCCCGTCTCCGGTCCGCTGACGGCGCTCGCCCTCGGCCGCCCTGGGCGGGGCGACGGCCTCGCGGTGTCCACGCGGGCGCCGGGCGGCCGCCTCCACCTCGGCCTCGGCCTCGGCCAGGACCTGCTCCGCCCCGCGACGCCGCCGGCCCTTCACGGCCGCCCTGACCTCCTCGACGAGCGACAGCTCGATGCGGCGGCGGACCGGGCTCGCGGACACGACCTCGACCGTGACCTCGTCGCCCACCCTGAACGCGCGCCCCGTCGTGCGGTCCACGAGCGCGTGTAGCTCGGTGTCGAGCTCGGGTGCGCCGCCGAGGTCCTCGATCTTCACGAGCCCCTCGACGAACCAGCGCGTGAGCTCGACGAAGATTCCGAACTCGACGACCGCCGAGACGACCCCGTCGAATCGCTCGCCGACCTTGTCCTTCATGAACAGGGCGGCGTAGTACGCGGCGATCTCGCGCTCCGCCTCCATCGCCGCGCGCTCGCGCTCCGACGAGATCGCCGCGAGCTCGGCGAGCACGCCCGCCGGCGTCTCGCGCGCCGGCTGGCCGTGCCGCCTGGACCACTCCTCCTTGAGGAGCCGGTGCGTGACGAGGTCAGGGTAGCGGCGGATGGGGGAGGTGAAGTGCAGGTAGTGCTCGGCGGCGAGCCCGTAGTGGCCGATGTTCTCGGTGGAGTAGATCGCCTGCATCATGGCGCGCAGGAGCAGCTGGTTCAGGGCGCGCTGCTGCGCGTGGCCGCGGAAGCGCCCGAGGAGCGCGTTCAGCGCGCGCGGACCGGGCGCCTCCGGCACCTCGAAGCCGTGCGACTCGGCGAGGTCGAGGAACGCCTGGAGCTTCTCCTCGTCCGGCACGTCGTGCACGCGGTAGATCGTGGGCAGGTCGCGCGTCCCGAACCAGCGCGCGACCGCTTCGTTCGCCGCGAGCATGAACTCCTCGACGATCCGGTGCGCCCGGTTGCGGGGCCGCTTCTCGATCGCGACGACCTGTCCGTCGTCGCCGAGGACGATCTTCGCCTCGGGGAGGTCGAAGTCGAGCGCGCCGCGGCGCCCGCGCATGGCGGTGAGCTTCTCCTGCAGCTCAGCCATGACCTGGAACCGATCGCGAAAGCGCTCTCGCTCCGGGAGGCTCTCGCCGGCGAGGACCCGGGCGACCTCCGTGTACGTGCAGCGCGCGGCGCTCCGCATCACGGCCTCGTACACGTCGGCGGACCGGGTGTCGCCATGCTCGTCGACGACGAGGTCCGCGACCATGCAGAGCCGATCCACCTCGGGGTTGAGCGAGCAGATGCCGTTCGAGAGCCGCTCCGGCAGCATCGGCAGCACCTGCATCGGGAAGTAGACGCTCGTCCCGCGCCGCGACGCCTCCGCGTCCAGCGCCGAGCCCGGCCGGACGTAGTCCGCGACGTCCGCGATCGCGACCACGAGCCGGTAGAGCCCCTTCCCCTGCCGCTCCTCGAGCCGCTCGACGTATACGGCGTCGTCGAAGTCGCGCGCGTCCTCGCCGTCGATCGTGACGAGCGGGAGCGCGGTGAGGTCGCGCCGCCGCTCGCGATCCTCCGCCCGGACGTGGTCGGGCGTGGCCTCCGCCTCGGCGCGCACCGGGTCGGGGAACACGTCCGCGAACCCCTTCGCGTAGGCGACCTTGAGCACCTCGACGCGCGGCTCGCCGGGACGGCCGATCGCCTCGACGATCGCGCCCTGCAGCCGCGCCGTACCGGGCTCGAGCGCCACCTTCACGACGTCGCCGTCCTGCGCGGCGCTCGTCTCCGGCACCGGCACGACCTCGACGAGCGCCTCGTCGGCGGGGACGACGAAGCTGCGCGCGCCGCGCGCGTGGTAGGTGCCGATGAGGAGCCGGCGGCGGCGCTCCACCACCTCGACGAGCCGCCCGGCGGTGCGACCGCCACGCGCCGGAACGATCTCGATCCGGACGAGATCTCCGTCGAGCGCCTTCGCGGCCTCGTCGGGCGGGAGGAACACGTCGTCGCCCTTGCGGTCGAGCCGCGCCACGAACCCGAAGCCGTCGCGGTGCTTCTTGAGCGTGCCGACCACCTCGTTGCCTCGGCCGGGGCGGCGGAGCCCCTGGCGCGCGCCGGGCGCAGCGAGCCCAGCGGCCGGCGCACCCGCGGGGCGCGCGGCCGGGAGCGAGAAGCGCTTCCCGTCCCGCAGCAGGACGCCGTCGCGCGTGAGGTCGCGCAGCGCCCGCTTCACGTCCGTCCGCTCGCCTTGGTGGAGCTTCGCCCGCTGCATGAGCTCTCGGACGGAGAGCGCCTTGCCCCCCGCGCGCCTGAGCTCCTCGACGAGGGCGGTGCGCCGCCGGTCCTGGCCATCTCGAGCCATCTCTAGTCTCCGAACAGGTGGCCGAGCCCCCCGCCCTGCTGCTGGGTCGGGAAGAACGGAAAGAGCGCGCCCGCCAGCGAGCGCAGGTTCCTCGTCTGCAGGTAAACCTCGCCAGGGCCCGTGAACTCCGCCACGAGCGCCTCGCCCGACAGGAGGGAGCGCATCCAGCCGCGGCGGCTCGCCTTGCGGACCTCGAACGGCATGCGCGCGTCGAACGCGACGACGTGCCCGGTGTCGACCACGTAGCGCGCCCCGGCGGGCAGCGCGCGGCGCACGATCGCGCCGAACGACGAGAGCAGCACGGTGCCCTGGCCCGAGGCGCGGATGAAGAAGAGGCCCTCGCCCGCGAACAGGCCGCGGAACCCGGCGAACTCGCTGTCGAGCTGCACCTCCGGCTCCGACGCGAGCCAGGAAGAGGACTGCACGAGCAGCGCGCGCCCGCCGAGCTCGATGCCGATGACGTCTCCAGGCACTGGCGGCGCGAGGATGACCTCGCCTGCGCCACCCATCGCGGTGAACGTCGAGACGAAGAGCGACTCGCGGGTGACCACCCGCTTCAGCGCGCCGAGGAGCCCCCCCTGGAGCTGTGACTGCAGGTCGACGTTGCCGCTCATCGCGACCATCGCGCCCGCCTCCGCGCGGACCGACTGGCCGGGGGCGAGCTCGACGCGCGCGGAGGCGAAGGCGCTGCCACCCACGAGCTGGTAGCGCAGGGCAGAGCCGGCGGAGGTGGTCGCGAGGACGGCGTCCGGCGGCGCGGAAGCGGCCGGGCCGAGGCGCCCGCCGCACGCGGAGCAGAAGGCGCCGCCCGCGACCGCGGCGCCACAGGAGGGACACGTCATGGCGCGGGAGTCTACACGCGCGGCGGCGCGCGCACCGCAGGAAGAAGGGCGCGGTGTATAACGCCCTGGTGCTCACGCCCGCCGCCGCCCGCGCGCGCATCCTCGCCGCCCTCTCCGACGTCGCCCCGCTCGCCCCGGAGCGCGTCCCGCTCGCCGGAGCGCTCGGCCGCGCGCTCGCGGAGGATCTCACGGCGGCCCGCGACGTCCCCGCGTTCGACGCGGCGACGATGGACGGCTACGCGCTCCGGGCCGCCGACGCGCCGCGCGACGGCGCGAGGCTCCCCGTCGCGTTCGAGGTGTTCGCCGGCCAGCCGGCGCCGGGGCCGCTGTCCGCCGGGAACTGCTGCCGGATCTTCACCGGCGCGCCCATGCCGCAGGGCGCCGACGCCGTGGAGATGCAGGAGGAGGTCCGTCGAGCCGGTCGCCGCGCGGTGACGTTCCGGCGCGCCGCCGAGCCCGGCCGCTTCGTGCGCCGCGCCGGCTCCGACGTCGCGGCGGGCTCGATCGCCCTCGCCTCGGGCGCCATCGTCGACTCCGGGGTCGTGGGGCTCGCCGCCGGGCTCGGCCGGAGCGAGCTCTGCGTGCACCGCCGGCCGCTCGTGGCGATCCTCCCGACCGGCGACGAGATCGTGCCCGCCGGCCGGATTCCCGGCCCCGGGCAGATCCCCGAGTCGAACGGCCCGGCGCTCGCCGCCGCGGTGCGCGAGGCTGGCGGAGACCCGATCCTGCTTCCCATCGCCGGCGATGCCCCCGATGCGCTGGCGCGGGCGCTCGAGTCCGCCCGCGGGCTCGATGCGCTGGTCACGACGGGCGGCGTGTCGGTCGGGGCGCGCGATCACGTCCGGGAGGCGCTTGCGCGGGCCGGCGCCCGCCTCGACTTCTGGAAGGTGGCGATGCGGCCGGGGAAGCCCTTCACCTTCGGTCGCTGGGAGCGCACGGCGGTGTTCGGGCTGCCGGGCAACCCTGCGAGCTCGCTCGTCACCTTCGAGCTGTTCGCGCGGCCCGCGCTCCGCGCCCTCGCGGGGCTCCCGGGAACGGGCCGGGTCACCGTCTCCGCTCGGCTCTCCGCAGCGCAGGAGAAGCCGTCCGGGCTGACCGTGTACCTCCGCGCGCGAGTCAAGCGTGCTCGCGCCAGCCTCGTGGTCGAGCCTCTCCCGACCCAGCTCTCGGGTCACCTGACGTCCGTCGCGGGCCACGACGCGCTGGTGGTGCTGCCGGCCGGGCGTTCGCGCTTGCCCCGTGGCGCCGAGGTGGAGGTCGTGCTCCTACAGGCTCCACCCGACCCATGATGGGGCGTTCACCCTGTGCTAAACAGGCAGCATGAGGCGCCCCCGCTGGGATCGTCCGGCCGCGCACGATCACGTGCTCGTCCTCGCGGACGACGACCGGGACCATCGAGACACGCTACGCGCGCTCCTCGCGACCGTCCCCGGCCGCCGGACCGACGAGCTCGGGCGCTACCCGCGCTTCCGGATCGTGCTCGCCGAGGACGGCGACGAGGCGCTCCGCCGCGTGACGCGCCACGTGACGGCCGTGGCAGTGGATCTCGTCATGCAGCGACGCAACGGGCTCGACGTCGTGAAGGAGCTGCGGGGGAGCCGGCCGGATGTCGCGATCCTGGCCTTCACGCGCGGCGCGCCCGCGTCCGAGGCGGTCGCGGCGGTGATGGCGGGCGCAGACTTCTTCCACGAGTGCCGCGACGGGATCGACGTCGACGGGTTCGTACGCGCGCTCGAGCTCGCGATCGACCGGCGGCAGCTCACGCTGCTCATCGATCGCAACGAGGCGGAGGTCGAGGCGGCCCGCGGTAAGCTGGCACAGCTCTCGGGTGATCTGGCGCGCGCGCTCCCGGGCCTCCGGCCGCCGCATTCGCGCGACGACGTGATCCCCTTCAAGGAGGCGGCGAAGCGCTACCTCGAGGCGGCCTCGCGGCTCTTCCCTGGCGACGCGAAGGAGCTCGCGAGCCGGCTCGGCGTGTCATATTTCGCGCTGCGGCGACTGCTCGCGCGGTACGAGGTGCCGTTTCCCGCGCGGTCGCGCAGACACCCGCCGCATCGCCGCTAGGCCGACCTCCCTCTTCGCGCTGGGAGTGTGCTGGTAGCGCAGACGCGGGACACACCGTCGGTGGGACATCTCTGGCCAGACCGAGCGTGTGATGGTATTGCTCACTCTGCGGAACGCGCCAAGTCGTTTTGCGGATCCCGCAATTCACCCGGGGGGCAGCTCGCAGGAGTCGCATCGATGCCTGGTCTCGCAGACAAGTTCGCAGTCAACCTCAAGAGCGAGCGGCTCCGCCGCAAGCTCTCGCAGGAGGCCCTCGCCGCCAAGGCAGGCCTCTCCGTCTCGTACATCTCCATGCTCGAGCGCGGGCAGCGCACGCCGCCGCTCGACACCCTCGAGTCGCTCGCAAAGGCGCTGTCGGTCTCGCCGACATCCCTTCTCTCCTGAGCCTGTCGCCCCGTCACGGCCCCGACCGAACGCCCACTGGGCGCTCGGCCGGGGCCGTGGCGCATTCGTCAGGACGAGCGTGGAGGCGGAGCTTCCCGGGCGGCGCACCGCCCGGGCGTGCATCCCGCCGGGAGATCGCTTATGTTCTCCGCCTCTTACGGAACGACCCTCTGGGCAAAGGGAGACGGAATGGCTCGCATGGTGATGTGCAAGAAGCTCGGCAAGGAGCTGCCGGGGCTCACCTTCAAGCCCTTCCCGAACGAGCTCGGGCAGCGGATCTACGACTCGATCTCGCAGGACGCCTGGAAGCTCTGGCTCGAGCATTTCAAGATGATCATGAACGAGTACCGGCTCTCCCCCGCCGATCCACGGACGACCGAGATCCTGTACCAGCAGGCGGAGCAGTTCTTCTTCAGCGAGGGCGCTCAGCTCCCGCCCGACTATCGCCCGCCGCGCACGAAGGGTTAGCGGCCTTCGGCGGGCGCCGGGCCCATCGGCAGGATGAGGCGAGCCAGCGGGTCTCGTCGCATGCGCTCCCCCGGCGACATCCTCCTCGTCTCGACGTACGAGCTCGGGCACGCGCCGCACGGCGTGGCGCTGCCGAAGGCGTTCCTCGAGCGCGCCGGCTTCGCCCCGGCGGCGCTCGATCTGGCGGTCGAGCCGCTCGACCCCGAGCGCGTGCGCCGTGCGCGCCTCGTCGCGCTCTCCGTCCCGATGCACACCGCGCTGCGGCTCGGCCTCGAGGCCGCCGCGCGGATCCGCGCGCTCGCGCCGGGCGCCCTCCTCTGCTTCCACGGGGTCTACGCGCCGCTCCATGCCGACCTGCTCGTCTCGGCGGGCGCCGCGGCGGTGCTCGGCGGCGAGAGCGACGAGGAGCTCGTCGCGCTCGCCCGCGCGCTCGAGCGAGGCGAGCCGCTCGAGCGGTTCGTGGAGCACGGCGGCGCGGCGGCGCTCCGGCGGCGGCTCGACTACCCCGTCCCGAGCCGCGCGGGGCTGCCGCCCCCGGAGCGCTACGCCCGGCTCGCCGCGACCGACGGCGCGCTCCGACTCGCCGGCTACGCGGAGGCGAGCCGCGGCTGCAAGCACCGTTGCCGCCACTGCCCGCTCCCGGCGGTGTACTTCGGACGGTTCTTCGCGGTGCCCGTCGAGACGGTGGTCGAGGACGTCGCGAACCAGGTCGCCCGCGGCGTCGCGCACGTGACCTTCGGCGATCCCGACTTCCTGAACGGCCCGAGCCACGCGCTCCGCGTCGCCCGGGCGGTCCACGCCCGTTTCCCCGCCCTCACGTTCGACTTCACCGCCAAGGTCGAGCACCTCGTGCGCGCGCCAGAGGCGCTGCGCGAGCTCGCGGCCCTGGGCGCGATCTTCGTCACCTCCGCGGTCGAGTCGCTCTCCGACCGCGTCCTCGCGAAGCTCGCGAAGGGGCACACCCGCGCCGACGCTCTGGCCGCCTTCGACCTCGCCGCTGCGGCCGGCGTCGCGCTCCGGCCCTCTCTCCTCCCGTTCACGCCGTGGGCGACGCTCGACGAGTACCTCGAGCTCCTCGACGTGCTCGAGGCGCGGGGCTGGCTCTCGCACCTGGATCCGGTCCAGCTCTCCATCCGACTGCTCGTCCCACCCGGCTCGCTGCTCGAGGGCGACCCGGAGATCCCGTTCGAGGGGCTGGACGCGGCCGGGCTCACGTGGCGCTGGCGCCATCCGGACCCGCGGATGGACGCGCTGCAGGCGCGGGTCGCCGCGGAGGTCGAGGCAGGCGCGGCGGCGGACGAGCCCCCGCTCCGCACGCTCGCGCG
>DATIDF010000329.1:0-5807 GCA_035456445.1 Anaeromyxobacter sp. | reverse complement strand
GAGCACCACCACGTGCCAGGGCTGCACCGCGCCACCGATCGTGAGGGCGGCGAGGAGGACGGCCTGGACGATGGCGTTCGTCTGCGTCGCGAGGACGATGCTCCGGCGCGGGTGGCGGTCGGCGATCGATCCCGCCCAGATGCCGAACAGGAACACCGGCACCTGGCCGAGGAAGCTCACGATCCCGAGCAGCTCGGAGGAGCGGGTGAGGCGCCAGATCAGCCAGGACTGGGCGACGCTCTGCATCCACGTGCCGGCGAGCGAGACCGCCTGCCCGGCGAAGAAGAGCCGCAGGTCGCGCTTGCGGAGGGAGCGGAGGGCGTCGGGCCAGCGCATCGTCGGGACCGGCGGCGTCCTCCGCGTCGCGGGCGGCGCTCGGGTGAGCTTGCCCGCCCGGCTCGCGTCTCTAGAGCTGGATCTGCGCGCCCATCTCGACGACGCGGTTCGGGGGCAGCCCGAAGAACGCGCTCGCGGTCTGGGCGTTGCGCGACATGATGATGAACAGCCGCTTCCGCCAGCGCGACATCTTGGAGGGGCCAGTCGGCAGGAGCGTCTCGCGGCCGAGATAGTAGGTCGTCTCCATGGGCTTCAGCTCGATCCTCGGCCCGTCGAGCTTGCGGTGCGGCAGGGACGAGAGCATGGCGGGCACGTCGGGCGTCTCCATGAACCCGTAGCGCGCGATCACCTGGAAGAAGCCCGACCCGAGCTCCTTCACCGACACGCGCTCCGCGTCGCGGATGGACGGGATCTCCTCCGACATGATCGACGTGAGCACCATGCGCTCGTGGAGGACCTTGTTGTGCTTCAGGTGGTGCAGTAACACCGGCGGCACCGTGCCGGTGTTCCCGGTCATGAACACCGCCGTGCCGGGGACGCGCTGGGGCTTGCGGCGGGCGATGTCGTCGAGGAACACGTCGAGCGGCAGGCCCGCTTCGCGCATCATGTCCGCGAGCGCCTCGCGGCCGCGCTTCCAGGTGGACAGCAGCGTGAACACGAACGCGCCGGCGGCGAGCGGGAACCACCCGCCCTCCTCCACCTTGACCACGTTCGCGCCGAAGAACGAGAGGTCGACGAAGAGGAACAGGATCGTGAGCGGCCAGGCGCGCCAGCGCGGCCAGCGCCACAGATCGCGCGCGACACGGTGGAAGAGCAGCGTGGTGATGGCCATCGTCCCCGTCACCGCGATGCCGTAGGCGGCGGCGAGGTTCGAGGAGCTCTTGAACCCGAGCACGAGGGCGACGGTCGCTGCGCCGAGCAGCGCGTTCACCTCGGGCAAGTAGATCTGGCCGATCTCCGTCGAGGAGGTGTGCCGGATGGTCACGCGCGGCGAGTACCCGAGCTGCACCGCCTGGCGCGTGAGAGAGAACGCGCCGGAGATGAGGGCCTGCGAGGCGACGATCGCGGCGGCGGTGGCGATGGCGATCATGGGGTAGAGCGCCCACTCGGGCACGAGCAGGTAGAACGGGTTCCGCGCCGCCAAGGGATCGTGGAGGAGGATCGCGCCCTGCCCCATGTAGTTGAGGAGCAGGGCCGGCATGGCGACGGCGAGCCAGGCCACGCGGATGGGGCGCTTCCCGAAGTGGCCCATGTCGGCGTAGAGCGCCTCGCCGCCGGTGATGACGAGCACGACGCCGCCGAGGACCAGGAACCCGTGCCAGGCGTTCCGGGCGAAGAACGCGACGGCGTGAGTCGGGAGGACCGCCTGCAGGACCGAGGCGTCGAAGAGGATCCCGCGCACGCCGAGGATTGCGATGCAGACGAACCACACGAGCATCACCGGACCGAACACCGCGCCTACCACGGCGGTGCCGCGCCGCTGGATGAGGAACAGAAGGACCAGGATGCCGACGGCGATCGGCATGACCCAGTGCCCGAGGGCGGGCGCGGCGACCGTGAGCCCCTCGACCGCGCCGAGGACCGAGATCGCCGGCGTGATGACGCCGTCCCCGTAGAGCAGCGCCGCGCCGAAGAGGCCGAGGATGATGAGGGTCTGCCTGCCGCGCCGGCGGGTCTCGTACTTCCCGAGCAGCGCGAGCAGGGCGAGGATCCCGCCCTCGCCCCGGTTGTCGGCGCGCATCACGAACGACAGGTACTTGAACGTGACGACGAAGGTCATCGCCCAGAACACGAGCGAGAGGACGCCGAGCACGTTGGCGGGGCTGGCGGGGACGCCGTGGTGCCCCGTGAAGCACTCCTTCAGCGCGTAGAGCGGGCTCGTCCCGATGTCGCCGTAGACGACGCCGAGGGCGCCGAGCGCGAGCTTCGCGAGGGCGGAGCCGGACGCGGGCGCGCGATGCCCGACCGTCGGCGTGTACGTCGCGACGGCCGCTGCCGCTGGCGGGACCGGGGTCGCGTCCGGCGCGGCTTCGTGACCTTGTCGTGATGACGGGTTGTCGGACATCGGGGCCCAGTGAGGGCGGCCGAGGTAGAGCATGTCGGGCCGCGGCCGTCGAGAGGCTAAGGCGCGATCCGAGCCATGTCTTCAAGGTTGCAGCTGATTCGCGCCTCCTGGGCACCTCGACGGGCGCCCGCACACGGACTATCCGTGCGACCCCGGCTGGCGCAGGACAACCCCTCCAGGCACTCCTTAGGGGGATTCAGGCATGACCCTCGGGGGGATGCGACCGGGTGCGCCACCCGGCGGCGACCCTGGCCGCCCTCGGGTATGTTCCCCGCCCCGTGACCGCCGGCGCCTCCCCTCTCCGCGCGGAGATCTCCGCGCTCGTACGTCTGGCCGTGCCGCTCGCGGTCGCGCAGGGTGGCCAGGCGCTCATGGGCGTCGTGGACACCGCGGTCGTCGGGCGAGCGGGGGCGCTGCCGCTCGCGGGGGTCGGCCTCGGCAATGCGCTGTTCATGGCGCTCGCGGTGTTCGGCATGGGAGTGATGCACGGCCTGGATCCGCTCATCGCGCAGGCGCTCGGCGCCGGGGACGCTGCGCGCGCGCGCCGCCTCCTGTGGCAGGGCACCTGGCTCGCCCTCGCGCTCGCCGCCGCGCTCGCCCTCCCCTTCGCGCTCGCCCCCGCCGCGCTCGAGCCTCTCGGGATCGGCGCAGACGTCGCGCGCGAGGCCGGACGGTACCTCCTGTGGCGGCTCCCCGGGCTCCCGTTCTTCCTGCTCTACTTCTCCGGCCGCGCCTATCTGCAGGCGCACGGGCTCGCCCGGCCCATGGTCCTCGCGACAGTGGTCGCGAACGTGCTCAACGTCCCCGCCGATCTCCTGCTCGTGTTCGGCGGCGCGAGCCTCCCCACGCTCGCCGGCCCGCTCCGCGCGATCCCTCCGCTCGGCGCGGCCGGCGCGGCGATCGCGACGAGCCTCTGCGCGCTGGCGCAGGCGGCGCTGCTCGCGCTCGCGGTCGGCGGCGTGCCGCGGCCGCCGGGCCGCCTCTCGCGAGCCCCGGACCCGCGCGCGCTCCGCGCGGCCCTCGCGGTCGGGCTCCCCGTCGGCCTGCACATGGGCGCCGAGGTCGGGATCTTCTCGCTCGTCGGGCTGCTCGCGGCCCGCTTCGGGGCCCTGCCGCTCGCGGCCCATCAGCTCGCCATCTCGATCGCGAGCCTCACCTTCACCGTCGCCATAGGGTTCGGGAACGCCGGCTCCGTGCGCGTGGGATGGGCGGTGGGACGGCGCGATCGGCCTGCGGCGCGCCGCGCGGGCCTCGCCGCGTTCGGCTCGGCCGCGGCGTTCATGTCGCTCTCCGGGCTGGTCTTCTTCCTCTTCCCCGGCGCGATCGCCCGCGCGATGACCGACGACCCCGCGCTCGTCCAGGCGGCGGTGCCGCTCCTGCGCATCGCCGCGGTCTTCCAGCTCTCGGACGGGATCCAGGGCGTCGGAGCGGGCGTCCTGCGCGGCGCCGGCGAGACCCGCTTCACCTTCGCGGCGAACATGGCCGGTCACTGGGCGCTCGGGTTCCCGGCGACCGTGCTCCTCGGCTTCACCTTTGGTCTCGGCGTCACCGGCCTGTGGTGGGGGTTCGTCCTCGGCCTCACCGCGGTGGCCGCGAGCCTCTTCGTCCGCTTCATGCGCGTGTCCGCCCGCGAGATCGTCCCGCTCGCCGAGCGGAATCCCCTCGAGCTGGGCTGAGATCCGTTCGCCCCGAGCGTCGGCTGGGCGCAGCGCGGCCGAGACGAGGGACGGTGCCGCCGCAGGCCACGCCCGCCCGCGGGCGTTAAGCTCCCGGCGGATGCGCCTCGCCTTGCCGCAGCCATACGAGGACCTCGGCCACACTGCCGACGTCGGCGTGCGCGTGCGGGGCGCGACCGCCGAGGAGGCGCTGGCGCGGCTCGTGCTCGCGTTCGCGGCGCTCGCGACCGGGGGGGCGGAGGTCGCGGCCGAGCGCGAGGAGCGCGTCACCGTCGCCGGCGGGCCGGAGCTCGCCGGCACCGCGGTCGCGCTGCTGCGCGAGCTCCTCTACCGGCTCGCGACGGAGCGGCTCGTCCCGACGGCCTGCGAGGTCCTGCGCGCCGACGCTTCCGGCGCCGAGGCGGCGATCGCATTCGGGCGGCGCGATCCCGAGCTGCACGCCGAAGGGGCGGACCTGAAGGCGGTCACCTGGCACGCCGCGCGCCTCGAGCGCGAGGGCGACGGGTGGGTCGGGCAGGCGGTGTTCGACATCTGAGGGAGAGGGACCGATGCAGCTCCGGCGGATCGAGGGCGACCTGTGGGAGATCCCGCGCGAGGGGCGGATGCGCGTGCCCGGCCGCGTGTACAGCGTGGGCCCCCCGGCCCCCGACGACCCCGCGCTCCAGCAGGTGGCGAACGTGGCGCACCTGCCCGGCATCCTCCGCTTCTCGCTCGCCATGCCCGACATCCACTGGGGCTACGGCTTCCCCATCGGCGGCGTCGCGGCGATGGACGCCGAGCGGGGCGCCGTGTCGCCGGGCGGCGTCGGCTACGACATCAACTGCGGCGTACGGGTCCTGACCACCGCGCTCGAGGAGGCGGACGTACGCCCGAAGCTGCACGCGGTCACCGCCCAGCTCTTCCGCGACATCCCCACCGGCGTGGGCGCGAGCCGGGCCATCCCGCGGCTCTCGGGCGACGAGCTCGACGAGGTCCTCGCCGGCGGCGCGCGGTGGGCCGTGCGGCGCGGGTTCGCCGCCGCGAGGGACGACGCGGAGCGCTGCGAGGAGGGGGGGCGGCTCGCCGGCGCCGACCCGTCGGCCGTGAGCGACCGAGCGCGGACGCGCGGCTCCGATCAGCTCGGCACGCTCGGCAGCGGGAACCACTTCCTGGAGCTGGACCGGGTCGCGGAGGTCTACGATCCGGTGACGGCGGAGACCTTCGGGCTCGTGCCTGGCAGGGTCGCGATCCAGATCCACTCCGGGTCGCGCGGCCTCGGCTACCAGGTCTGCGACGAGTTCATCGCCGCCATCGCCGCGAAGCGCGGCGAGTTCGGCGAGGACTACGCGAACCTCCCCGATCCGCAGCTCGCCGCGGCGCCCATCGCCAGCGCGCTCGGCCAGGCGTACCTCGGCGCGATGCAGGCCGCCGCCAACTTCGCCTGGGCGAACCGGCAGGTCGTGACCGGCCTCGCCGTCCGCGCGCTGCTCCACGCGCTCGGGATCTCGGAGCGCGATCTCGGCGCGCGCCTCCTCTACGACGTCTGCCACAACGTGGCGAAGCTCGAGGAGCACGAGATCGACGGCGCGCGGCGGCGCGTGCTCGTGCACCGCAAGGGCGCGACCCGCGCCTTCGGGCCGGGCGACGCGCGCGTGCCGGCGCCCTACCGCGCCGCCGGCCAGCCGGTGCTCATCCCCGGAGACATGGGGCGCTACTCGTACGTGCTCGCCGGCACCGCCCGCGCGATGGCC
>DATIDF010000328.1:0-15856 GCA_035456445.1 Anaeromyxobacter sp. | reverse complement strand
CTCACCTTCCCGGACTGCACGACGAAGACCATCGAGGAGATCCGCAAGCCGAAGCTCGAGGCCTGGAACGCGAACAAGGAGAACTCTCGCGCCTGGCTCGCCCTCAACATGATGACCGAGGCGAACACCGGGTTCCGCGCGTTCAACGAGGGTACGAAGGAGGACCGCGAGGCGGATTTCGTGGCGCTGCGCCAGGCGCTCGCGCGCGCGACCCCGTGGAGCCCGGAGCTCGTCGACAGCCTGTTGCCCGCGGCCAGGGCCGCGAACGGGGGCAAGTGATGCCCTCCGCCCCGCTGCGCGTCTGGCGCGAGCGCGACGGCCGCCTGCTGCGCGTCCGGCTCGCCCGACCCAAGGCGAACGTGATCAACGAGGAGATGATCGAGGCGCTGGACGCGCTGTTCGCCGACGCGCGGGTGCGCGAGGCGCCGGCGATCCGTGCGGTCCTGCTCGATGCCGAGGGGCCACACTTCAGCTTCGGCGCGAGCGTCGAGGAGCACCTGCCAGCGACCTGCGCCGGAATGCTGAAGTCGCTCCACCAGCTCGTGCTCCGGATGCTCGAGTTCCCCGTCCCCATCCTCGTGGCGATCCGGGGGCAGTGCCTCGGCGGAGGGCTCGAGGTCACGCTCGCTGGCCACCTGCTGTTCGCGGCCCCGGGAGCGAGCCTCGGTCAGCCGGAGATCGTGCTCGGAGTCTTCGCGCCCGCTGCGTCTTGCCTGCTGCCGGAGCGCATCGGGCCCGCCGCGGCAGAGGACCTCCTCCTGTCCGGTCGCTCCATCGACGGGCAGGAGGCGCTCCGCCTCGGGCTCGTGACCGCGGTGGCCGACGACCCGGAGGCCGCCGCGCTCGCGTGGTTCGACGAGCACCTGGCGAAGCGGTCCGCGTCCTCGCTCGGCTTCGCCGTGAGGGCGGCGCGGATCGGCCTCGTAGAGCGCGTCCGCACGAAGCTCGCCGCCCTCGAAGAGCTGTACCTCGCCGGGCTCATGTCGACCCGGGATTCCGTGGAAGGGCTGACCGCGTTCCTCGAGAAGCGGCCGGCGCGATGGGAGGACCGCTGACCATGCTCGCCTCGACGAAGACCACCGCCGCGATCGTCGCACGTTGCCAGGCGCTGTTCGACGACCTCGACTTCACCTACGCGAAGGAGTGGAAGGCGGCCGCGCCGAACCGGCGCGTCGTCGCGTACATGCCGATCTACGTGCCGCGCGAGCTCATCCACGCGGCCGGGATGCTGCCGCTCGGGATCCTCGGCGCCGGGGAGAACCTCGAGGTCATCCACGGCGACGCCTACTACCAGAGCTACATCTGCCGCATCCCGCGCTCGACCCTCGAGCTCGGGATCACCGGGCGCCTCGGCTTCGTCGACGGGTTCCTCTTCCCATCGATCTGTGACGTCATCCGGAACCTCTCGGGCATCTGGAAGCTGCTCTTCCCGAAGGTGTACGTGCGCTACTTCGACGTCCCGCAGAACTTCGCGGACGGCGTGGGCGGCGAGTACTACGTGCGCGAGCTCCAGGAGCTGCGGGAGGGGCTCGAGAAGCTCGGGGGCGTCGAGATCTCCGACGACGCGCTGCGTGCCTCGATCGCGCTCTACAACGAGAACCGCCGCCTCTGCCGCGAGGTGTATGCCTTCCGGGCCGAGTCGCCCTGGCTCGCGCCCGCGTCGGAGGTCTACCTGCTCATGCGGGCGGGGATGATCCTCCCGGTCGAGGAGCACAACCAGCTCCTGCGCGACTACCTCGCTGCGGCCCGCGCCGAGCCGCGGCCGCGCCGCGACAACTGCCGCGTCGTGATGAACGGGCTGTTCTGTGAGCAGCCGCCGCTCAACCTCATCAAGGCGATCGAGCTGTCCGGCTGCTACGTCGTCGACGACGACTTCACGCTCGTGAATCGCTGGCTCCTCGAGGCGGTCCCGCAGAGCGGAGACCCGATCCAGCAGCTCTCGGCGGCGTTCCTCCACCACTCCATGGAGACCTCGGCGAAGTACCAGCCGGTCCGGGAGCTGAAGGGCAAGTTCCTCCTCGACGCGGTGAAGGACAACGGCGCGGAGGGCGTCATCTTCGCGGCGCCGAGCTTCTGCGATCCGGCGCTGCTCGATCGCCCGATGCTGGAGAGCGCCCTCGACCGGGTCGACGTCCCGCACATCGGCTTCAAGTACGCCGAGAACTCCGCGCAGATGCAGCCGGTCCGCGAGCAGGCCGGCACGTTCGCCGACTCGATCAAGCTCTGGAGCACGCCATGACCACGAAGATCTCGCCCCCTCGCACGTCACCGTCCAGGGAAGTCGCCAAGGACGCGTCGATGAACCTGCAGAAGGAGATGATCGCGCGGAACTACGATCTTCTCACCAGCACCGCGGAGCACGGCCGGAAGGTCGCCTCGACGTTCGTCCCGGGCAACCTGAACGAGCTGATCATGTGCTTCGACATGCTGAACAACCTCCCCGAGATCAACGCCATCCAGAACGGGATGAAGAAGCTCTCGGGCGACTACATCCAGGAGGCCGAGAAGCGCGGGCACTCCGAGGACGTCTGCACGTACGTGAAGGCGGACCTCGGAATGATGGCGAGGGGGAACCTCGCCCCGAACGGCAAGCCGCTGCCCCGCCCGGACCTGCTGCTCCTCTCGTACACGGGCTGCTTCACCTTCATGAAGTGGTTCGAGCTCCTGCGCGAGCAGTACAGGTGCCCGACCGCCATGCTGCACGTGCCCTACCAGGGCGACGGCGAGACGACGAAGAACATGCGGGACTACATCGTCAAGCAGCTGAAGGACGAGGTGATCCCGGCGCTGGAGAAGGTCTCGGGCGTCAAGTTCGACATCGACCGGCTCCGCCAGTACATGCGCGAGTCCGCCCGGGCCGAGGACGATCTGGTCTGGCTGCTCGAGAGCGCGAAGACGAAGCCGTCGCCCATCGACGCGTACTTCGGCGGCGTCTACTACATCGGGCCGATCTTCACGGCGTTCCGCGGGACGCCGGAGGCGACCGAGTACTACCGGCTGCTGCGCCGCGAGATCGAGGACCGGATGCGGCGCGGGCTCGGGCCGATCACGCCCGACGGCGACATGAAGGAGCAGAAGTACCGGCTCGTGGTCGAGGGGCCGCCCAACTGGACCAGCTTCCGCGAGTTCTGGAAGATGTTCTACGACGAGGGCGCCGTCGTCGTGGCCTCCAGCTACACGAAGGTCGGCGGCCTCTACGACCTCGGGTTCCGCCACAACGACGAGAACCCGCTCGAGTCGCTCGCCGACTACTGCCTCGGCGTCTACACGAACCGGAACCTCCCTCAGCGCGTCGACCTGCTCGAGCAGTACATGCACGAGTACGAGGCGGACGGCCTCCTCATCAACTCGATCAAGAGCTGCAACAGCTTCTCGGCCGGCCAGCTCATGATCATGCGCGAGATCGAGAAGCGCACGGGCAAGCCCGGCGCGTTCATCGAGACGGATCTCGTGGACCCCCGCTACTTCTCCGCCGCGAACGTGAAGAACCGGCTGGAGAGCTACTTCCAGATGATCGACCAGAAGCGACGCAGCGTCGCCTCGGCGGCGTGAGGAGGACCGGACCATGAAGTGCTACATCGGCATCGATCTCGGATCGACCACGACGAAGTCGGTGGTCATGGACGACGACGGCCGGGTCCTCGGCCGCGGCATCACGAACTCCCGCTCCAACTACGACACCGCGGCGGCGGTGTCGAAGCAGGAGGCGCTCGTCGACGCGCGCTTCACGCTCTTCCGCCGTGGGCTCGAGGGCGTGCCGGCGCTCGCCGGCCGGGTCGATGTGCTCCTCGCGGACCTCGAGCGCCACTTCCGCCACGTGCAGTACCTGGAGCAGCTGCGCGACCTCGAGGAGACCTGCGTCCGGAACAGCCGCGGCCTGCGGTTCGCCGGCCAGGAGAAGGCGCTCGCGCAGGCGCTCCACGAGGTCTTCCGCCAGCTCGGAGACGAGTCGGCGGAGCTGTTCGCGCCCAGGGCGCGCCGTCGCTCCGACTTCTTCCGCGACATCGCCGGATCGCGGTTCATGACGATTGCCGACCCGCTGTGCAAGGAGGCCGGCCTGTCGTTCGACCTCATGCTCAACGTCTACGACAAGTCGATCATCGAGGTGGAGAACCGGCCGCCGTCGGCCGAGATGCAGGGGAAGTTCCTGAGGGCGCTCGACAACGCGCTCGCCGCCGCGGGGGCGTCCATCCCGGCGGACGCGGTGCGCCCACCGGTCCGCGCCGCGCTCGAGATCCCGCTCGAGGAGGCGTACGTGGTCGGCACGGGCTACGGGCGCGTGCGCCTCCCGTTTCCGAAGGAGCACATCCGCTCCGAGATCCTCTGCCACGGGCTCGGCGCGCACATCATGTACGAGGGCACGCGCACGGTCCTCGACATCGGCGGCCAGGACACGAAGGGCATCCAGGTCGACAAGGACGGCATCGTCGAGAACTTCCAGATGAACGACCGGTGCGCCGCGGGCACCGGGCGGTACCTGGGCTACGTCGCGGACGAGATGAAGATGGGGCTCCACGAGCTCGGGCCCATGGCGATGCAGGCGACGAAGACCCTCCGGATCAACTCGACCTGCACCGTGTTCGCCGGCGCCGAGCTGCGCGATCGGCTCGCGCTCGGCGACAAGCGCGAGGACATCCTCGCCGGGCTCCACCGCGCCATCATCCTCCGCGCGATGTCGATCATCTCGCGCTCCGGCGGCATCCGCGACCAGTTCACCTTCACGGGCGGCGTCGCGAAGAACGAGGCGGCGGTGCGAGAGCTCCGCACGCTCGTGAAGGAGAACTACGGAGATGTCGTCATCAACATCAACCCGGACTCGATCTACACCGGCGCGCTCGGCGGCGCGGAGTTCGCCCGGCGCGCGGTCGCGGCCTAGGCCCGAGGAGAAGCCCATGACGATCACTGCAGGCATCGACGTCGGCACCGGCTGCGTGAAGGCGGTCCTGTTCGAGGTGGGGAGGGGCGAGAGCCGCTGGCTCGCACGGTCGGTGGAGCGAATCCGCCAGCGGGACCCGTACCAGCTCGCGGAGGAGGCGTACGAGTCCGTCCTCCGCGAAGCCGGCGTCCCGCGTGGCGACGTGGCGTACGTCGCCACGACCGGGGACGGCGAGCACCTCGAGTTCGCGACCGGCCACTTCTACTCGATGACCACGCACGCGCGCGGTGCGATCCACCTCGACGCGTCCACGCGGGCGGTGCTCGACATCGGGTCGCTGCACGGGCGCGCCATCCGCACCGACGACCGCGGCAAGGTGCTGACGTACCGCATGACGAGCCAGTGCGCCTCCGGCTCGGGCCAGTTCCTCGAGAACATCGCGCGCTACCTCGGCATCGCGCAGGACGAGATCGGCTCGCTCTCGCTGCAGGGAACGAACCCGGAGAAGGTGAGCTCGATCTGCGCGGTGCTGGCGGAGACCGACGTCATCAACATGGTCTCGCGTGGCATCTCGGCGGCGAACATCCTCCGCGGCATCCACGTCTCGATGGCCGGGCGCCTCGCCAGTCTCATCAAGGGGATCGCGGCGGTCGATGGGACGGTGCTCATGACGGGAGGCCTCGCCCTCGACACCGGCCTCGTCGGCGCCCTCCGAGACGCGCTCGCGGAGGCGGGAAGCCGGCTCGTGGTGAGGAGCCACGAGGACGCCCTCTACGCGGGCGCGATCGGCGCCGCGCTGTGGGGCGCGTTCCGGCACGAGAAGCTCGCCGCGAAGGGGCAACTCGCGCTGGCTTCGTAGCCGCTCAGGAGGACGAGCACATGGCACAGAAAATGACGATTCGACCTCTCCGGCAGGCGGACCTCGACACGGTCGTGACGATCGATCGCGAGGGGAGCGGCCGCTCCCGGACCGAGTTCTACGGGAGGCGATTCCGCAACCTCGCCGAGGATCCGAAGTGGGTGGTCGCGCTGGCGGCGGAGCAAGGGGGGCGGGTCGTGGGCTTCGCGTTCGCGCACGTCCTCGACGGCGAGTTCGGCGGCGCCGCGCCGGTCGGCGTGCTCGACGCGATCGGGGTCCCCCCGGCACTGGGGCGGGAAGGGGTGGCGACGGCGCTCCTCTCCGGCGTGGAGCGGGAGCTCGCCGACCGTGGCGTGCGCGAGCTGCGCACGCAGGCCGACTGGACCGAGCACGGCATCGCCGCGTTCTTCGCGGCCTCCGGGTTCCGGCTCTCCCCGAGGGTGGTGCTGCAGCGGGCGCTCGAGCACCCCGTCGCCGACGAGTTCGCCTGGGAAGAGCTGCCAGTGCGCTCGATGACCGAGCGGGATCTCCCGGCCATCATCCGGCTCGATCGCAAGATCACCGGTCGCAACCGGACCGCGTACCTCACGCGGAAGGCGGAGGAGGTGCTGAAGCATTCGTCGATACGGGTGTCGCTCGTGGCGGAGGTGCAGGGCCAGTTCGCGGGCTTCCTGATGGCGCGGGTGGACTTCGGCGAGTTCGGGCGGACCGAGCCGACGGCGGTGCTCGACACGATCGGCGTCGACCCGGACTACACGCGACAGCACGTCGGGCGCGCCCTCCTCGAGCAGCTCCTGCTCAACCTGAGGAGCCTCCGCGCGGAGCACGTGGTCACCGAGCTGGAGTGGAACCACCTCGGGCTCCTGGGCTTCCTGGGGCGGACCGGCTTCGCCCACTCGCAGCGGCTCGCCTTCGACAAGCCGATCGCCTGACCTCGAGGGAGGGTACGACCATGGCCGACACAGCTCCACGCGGGACCGTTCGCTTCGATGGCCGCACCGCGCTCGTCACCGGCGGCGCGCGCGGGATCGGTCGCGGCATCGCCGAGCGGCTCGCCCGGCTCGGCGCGCAGGTCCACGTCGTGGACCGCGAGCCCGGGGCGCCGGCGGAGGGGATCCATTTCCACGCCGTCGACATCACCGACGGCCGGGCAGTGACGGACGCCGTCGCCGCGCTCCCGGCGCCCCCGCTCCTCCTCGTGAACAACGCGGGCATCACCCGCGACCGCAGCCTCGTGAAGATGAGCGACGACGAGTGGGGGTCCGTCATCGACGTGAACCTGACCGGCGCATTCCACGTGCTCCGGGCGGTGGCGCCCGGGATGATGGCAGCGGGGTACGGGCGCGTCGTCAACGTCGTCTCCATCAACGGCCTGCGCGGAAAGTACGGCCAGGCGAACTACAGCGCGTCGAAGGCCGGCCTCGTCGGCCTCACGAAGACCGCCGCCCGGGAGCTCGGGCCGAAGGGCGTCACGGTCAACGCCGTCGCCCCCGGCATGGTCCTCACCGAGATGACGCTCGCGCTCGCCGAGGAGTTCCGGCAGCGCGCGCTCGACGAGACGGTGCTGAAGCGGCTGCCGGAGGTGGAGGACATCGCGGCCGCGGTGCTGTTCCTGCTCTCGGACGCCGCGCGGATGATCACCGGAGAGGTCATCCGGGTCGACGCGGGCCAGTACATCTGACGCCGGCAACGCGCGAGGAGGCACGATGGGCATCGAGAAGGTCGGGATCGTCGGCTGCGGGTTGATGGGTGGCGGGATCGCGGAGGCGGCGATCCGGTCCGGGTACGCCACCACCGTCCGCGAGGTGAGCCCCGAGCTCGTCGCCAAGGGGAGATCGCGGATCGAGAGGAGCATGCAGACCGCGGTGGACAAGGGGAAGCTCGCCGCCGCGGAGCGGGACGCGGCGGTCGCGCGCCTCCGGTTCACCACCGGGATCGAGGATCTCGCCGACTGCGAGCTCGTCGTGGAGGCGGCCAGCGAGAACTCTCAGCTCAAGAAGGAGCTGTTCGCCGCGCTCGATCGCGCGTGCAAGCCCGCCACGATCCTGGCGAGCAACACGTCCTCGATCCCGATCATCGAGCTCGCAGCGGTGACCCGCCGTCCGGAGCGCGTCGTGGGGCTGCACTTCTTCAACCCCGTGCCGGTGATGAAGCTCGTCGAGGTGATCCGGACGATCCGGAGCAGCGACGAGGCCGTCGGCGCGGCCCGCGCCTTCGGCGAGTCGCTCGGCAAGCGGGCGATCCTGGCGAAGGACCGCGCCGGCTTCGTCGTGAACGTCCTGCTCGTGCCGTACCTGCTCGACGCGGTGCGGCTGCTCGAGCAGGGCGCCGCGACGAAGGAGGACATCGACGAGGGGATGCGGCTCGGCTGCGGGCATCCCATGGGTCCGCTCCAGCTCCTCGATTTCATCGGGATCGACACGGCCTACTCCATCGCCGAGATCCTGTTCGACGAGCTCAAGGACCTGCATTACGCGCCGCCCCCGCTCCTCAAGCAGATGACGATCGCCGGGCTCCACGGCCGCAAGTCGGGGCACGGCTTCTACGAGTACGACGCGAAGTGAGCTCGATCCCGACGGCGGAGGCTGCATGGCCCTCAAGATCCTGGTGACCGCGAAGCGCGTGGAGGACCCGGAGTCGAAGATCAGGGTGAAGCCGGACGGCTCCGGGATCGTGACGGACGGGGTCAACTACAAGATGAACCCCTTCGACGAGATCGCCGTCGAGGAGGCCCTGCGCCTCAAGGAGAAGCACGGCGGCGAGGTCGTCGTCGCCTCGATCGGCGGCGCCGGGTCGATGACGGAGATCCGCGCCGCGCTGGCGATGGGCGTCGACCGCGGCATCCTCGTCCGTCACGACGGCCCGCTCGACGCGTCCGTCGTGTCGGCGGTCCTCGGGAAGCTGTTCGAGTCGGAGAGGCCCGACCTCGTCATCCTGGGCAAGCAGTCGATCGACGACGACCAGAACCAGGCCGGTCAGTACCTCGCCGAGCGGCTCGGCCTGCCGCAGGCGACGTTCGCGTCGAAGGCCGAGAGCCTCGAGAGCGAGGCGGAGCAGAAGAGGGCGCCCGGCCTCGCGCTCGCCGCGGATGGGAAGTCGCTCGCGATCGTGCGGGAGATCGACGGAGGTGTCGAGACCCTCGAGGTGAGCCTGCCCGCGGTGGTCACGACGGACCTGCGCCTGAACAAGCCGCGGTTCGCGTCGCTCCCGGGGATCATGAAGGCGAAGAAGAAGGAGGTCCGCGAGATCCCCGCGGCGTCGCTCGGTGTCGACCTCGCGCCGCGAGTGGTCGTGAAGCGGCTCGAGTCACCGCCGGCTCGCAAGGGCGGCGTGAAGGTGCAGGACGTCGAGGAGCTCTGGAAGAAGCTGCACGACGAGGCGAAGGTCCTCTAGCCCGAGGGAGCGAACCATGAACGTCCTGATCGTCGCGGAGCAATCCTCGGGTTCCGTCCGGAAGGCCACCCTCCACGCGCTCGCCGCAGGGCGCGAGGTTGCGCGGCGAACGGGCGGCAAGGTCGCGTTTGCGCTGCTCGGCAAGGGGGTCGCGACCGTCGCCGGGCAGCTCGCCAGCTACGGCGCCGACGTCCACCTCGCCGACGCGCCGGTCCTCGAGCACCCGACCGCGGAGGCCTACGCGCCCGTCCTGGCCAAGATCGCCGAGGCGGCGAACGCGACCTACGTCTGCGCGGCGGCGACCGCCTTCGGCAAGGACCTGCTCCCGCGCGTCGCGGCTCGACTGGGCGCGGGGATGGCCACCGAGGTGCTCGGCTTCGGCGGCGACGGCGCGAGCGTGACGTTCCGCCGTCCGATGTGGGCGGGGAACGTCCTCGCCGAGGTCGAGATCACCACGCCGGTGAAGGTATTCACGGTCCGTGCGACGGAGTTCGCGCCGGCTGCGAAGGAGGGCAGGGGCGAGGTGCGGCCGGCGGAAGTGAACGTCGACCCCGCCTCCCTCGGGACGCGGTACGCCGGGTTCAAGGAGGTGAAGAGCGCACGCCCCGAGCTCACCGAGGCGCGCGCGGTCGTGGCGGGCGGGCGCGGCACGAAGGGCGACTTCGCGCTCGTCGAGGCGCTCGCCGACGATCTCGGCGCGGCGGTCGGCGCGAGTCGCGCCGCCGTCGACGCGGGATGGGCTCCGAACGACTGGCAGGTCGGGCAGACGGGCAAGGTGGTCGCCCCCGAGCTCTACGTCGCGGCGGGGATCTCCGGCGCGATCCAGCACGTGGCGGGGATGAAGGGCGCGAAGGTGATCGTCGCCGTCAACAAGGACCCGGACGCGCCGATCTTCCAGATCGCCGACTACGGGGTCGTCGGCGATCTGTTCAAGGTGATCCCGGAGCTGCGCGCGAAGCTCGCGGCCTCCCGTTGACCCGGAGCGTGCAAATGGCACCTCTTCTCACCGGAGCCCTCCTGGGCGCCGCGCTGGGGGCGTTCGCCTTCAACGCCTCGCGCCGCCTCCTCCCCCTGGCCGCGCTGCGCCGCGACGGCCGGGTCGACCGGATCGGCGATCGCCTCGCGGCGCTGCTCCGCTTCGGGTTCGGACAGCGGCGTCTCCTCGATCGCGAGGAGCGGTGGCCGGGCGTGCTCCACGCCCTGCTCTTCGCGGCCTTCCTCGTCCTCGCGCTCCGGACGGTGACGCTGTTCGGGATCGGGCTCGACCGCGACTTCCAGCTCCCCGGCCTCGCTCCCGGGTCCGTGGCGGGCCGCTTCTATCTCCTCCTCGAGGACGTCGTGGTCCTCGGCGCATCCGCGGGCGCGATCGGGTTCCTCTGGCGGCGGCTCGTCACCCGCCCGGCGCGGCTGACGCGCTCCTGGGAGGGGGTCCTCATCCTCTGCTTCATCCTCGGGCTGATGGTGACCGAGCTTCTGTTCGACGGCGCCGAGCAGCTCGGCGCCCGGTACGCGCGGGGCGATCTCCCGGCGTTCGACGCCCTCGAGCCGGGTGGATCGCTCGCGGCCGTGCTCCTGCACGCCTCGGGGGCGTCGCCCGGAGCGGTGCACGCCATCGGTGCGGGCGCGTTCTGGAGCCACCTCCTGCTCGTCGCGGTGTTCCTGAACTTCCTTCCGTTCGGGAAGCACTTCCACGTGGTGACCGCGCTGCCGAACGTCTTCCTGCGCTCCCTGCCGCCCGGCTCGGCGCGCCTTCGGAAGCTCGATCTCGAGTCCGAGCAGGCGAGCTACGGCGCCGCCACCGTGGCGGATCTGTCGTGGAAGGAGGGCCTCGACGTCCTCAGCTGCACCGAGTGCGGCCGCTGCCAGACGCACTGTCCCGCGCACGTCACGGGCAAGCCCCTCAGCCACAAGGCGGTGAATGGCGCACTGAAGCGGCAGCTCGTGGAGGCTGCGCCGAAGCTCTTGCGATCGATGCGGGCGGCGGATGCGGAGCAGCGCAGGGTGGCGCTCGCGGAGCTCTCCCCTCTCGCCGAGGTCGTCCCCCCGGACACGTTCTGGTCCTGCACCACGTGCGGCTGGTGCGAGACCGCCTGTCCGGTGCTCATCGAGAACGTCCCGCGGCTCGTGGACCTGCGCCGGCACCAGGTGCTGGTCGAGGCGGCGGGTCCGGACGAGGTGGCCCGCGTGTTCAAGAACCTCGAGACGCAGGGCAATCCGTGGGGCATCGGCTCGAACCGGCGCGCCGACTGGTGCGCGGAGCTCGACGTCCCCCGCGCGAGCGAGACCCGCGACTTCGAGTACCTCTTCTTCGTCGGCTGCGCCGGGGCGTTCGACGATCGCCAGAAGAAGGTCTCACGCGCCATCGTGGAGATCCTGCGCGCGGCCGGCGTGAAGTTCGCAATCCTCGGTGAGGAGGAGACCTGCACCGGCGACGCGGCTCGACGCCTCGGGAACGAGTACCTCTTCCAGCTGCAGGCCCAGGCCAACGTGGAGACGTTCGGCCGGTATGGCGTGCGGAAGGTGCTCACCCAGTGCCCGCACTGCCTCAACGCGATCAAGAACGAGTACCCCGACTTCGGAGGCCACTACGAGGTGGTCCACCACACGGAGCTGATCGCCAAGCTCATCGAGGAGGGGCGGCTCCGGCCGACCGCCGCGACCGAGCGCGCCGAGGAGCGAGTCACGTTCCATGACCCCTGCTATCTCGCGCGGCACAACGGCTGCGTGGAGCCGCCGCGGCTCGCGCTCTCGGCCACGGGCCTCGCGGTGACCGAGATGGAACGGAGCGGCCGCACCGGGTTCTGCTGTGGCGCCGGCGGCGGTCGCATGTGGCTCGAGGAGCAGCTCGGCAGCCGCGTGAACCAGAACCGCGTGGACGAGGTGGCGGAGACGCTCGGCCCAGAGGGAGGGACGGTCGCGGTCGGGTGCCCCTTCTGCCTCACGATGCTCAAGGACGGGATCGCCGAGACGGGCCGGGAGGAGCAGATCCGCGTCCTCGACGTGGCGGAGCTCGTCGCGGATCGAGTGGCGACGGGCGTCTCCCGCGGCCTCGGGCGGTAGCCGCTCGTGGGCGATGGCTTGCGAGAGATGAGCGCGATCGGGGCGAGCGCAGCAGCCGGTGTGCTCGTGGTCGAGGACGACGGCGACCTGCGCGAGGCGCTCGCCGAGTGCCTGCGGTTCGAAGGCTACGACGTGGTCGAGGCCGTGGACGGTGCGGATGCGCTGGCGCGGCTGCAGCGAGGAGCACGTCCGGCGCTCATCATCCTCGACCTCGTCATGCCCCGCATGGACGGCCGGCAGCTCCTCGCGGCGATGCGCGTGGACGCGGATCTCGCGGGGATCCCGGTGGTGCTCGCGACGGGAACGCGACCACAGGACCTCAGCCAAGAGGTCCAGGTCCTGCTGAAGCCGATCGGATTGGACGACCTCTTGGCGTGCGTGCGGCGGTATTGCGACCTCGCACCGCCAGGGACCTCCACGGCCCCGCAGAAGCTGCTGCCGGCATCATGACGACGTCCGATCGCTGCAGCGGCGCGCCACTTCCAGGACACATGTCTACAAAATGGTACGGTTTTACCGCTATCCCTTTCCGACGTCGCCAGGCGAGGAGCAGGCGCCTCGAGGGATCTCGTGTGGTTGACGGCCCAGCGGGTTCCCGCAGGTCGGTTGGCGCGCGGGTTGCTCTCGTCGGGTGCGGGTGCGGGCCCACGGGCGGCACTCGGTCCAGAGCCTCGCGCGGAGGTCTCCGGGCCGGGTGCCGCCTTCTTCATTCGGTGCGGAGTCCGGCAGGGCGGCAGTCCGAGCAGTGGGCTGGATAGGAGGCGCAATGCAAGACGTGTTCGTCATCGAGGCGCTCAGAACTCCCTTCGGATCGCTGGGAGGGGCGCTGGCATCGATCACGGCGCCGCGCCTGGCGGCCACCGTCATCGAGGCGCTCGTGAGGCGCTCGGGCGTGGACGCCGCGCGGGTGGACGAGGTCGTGGTGGGCCAGGTCCTCCCGGCCGGCGTCGGCCAGGCGCCGGCGCGCCAGGCGATGCGCCTCGCCGGCCTGCCGGACGAGATCCCCGCGACGACCATCAACAAGGTCTGCGGGAGCGGTCTCGCCGCCATGCAGCTCGCGGCCATGTCGATCCGCACCGGCGCAGCGGAGATCGCCGTCGCCGGCGGAATGGAGAGCATGTCGCTCGCGCCGTACCTCCTCGCCAGGGCGCGCCAGGGCTACCGCCTCGGCAACGGGGATCTCCTCGACGGCCTCGTCCACGACGGGCTGCGCGACGCCTACGACGGGCGGCACATGGGCCAGATCGCGGACGCGGCGGCCGTTCGCCACGGCATCGGCCGCGAGGAGCAGGACGCGTTCGCGGCGCGCTCGTACGGCCTCGCCTGCGGCGCAGTCGAGAGCGGCGTACTGGAGCCGGAGCTCGTCCCCGTCGAGGTGAGGGGCGAGCGGGTGGCGCGGGACGAGGAGCCGTTTCGCGCGAGCGTCGAGCGTCTCCCCGGGCTGCGCCCGGCCTTCGGTGCCGGCGGGACGGTCACCGCGGGCAACGCCTCCTCGCTGAGCGACGGAGCGGCGCTCGCGCTGCTCGCCGGGGAGCGCGCGGTGAATCGGTTCGGGCTCCGCCCACGCGCGCGCCTCGCCGCGTACGCGACGAGCAGCACGGCGCCGGAGCGCTTCACCGACGCGCCCGTGGAGGCCGTCCGCCGGGCCTGCGCCGCGGCGAAGCTTTCCCCGCGCGACGTCGACGTGTGGGAGATCAACGAGGCCTTCTCGCTCGTGCCCCTCATCGCGATGCGCGAGCTCGAGCTCCAGCTCGAGCGGGTGAACGTCAACGGCGGAGCAGTGGCGCTCGGCCATCCGCTCGCCGCGAGCGGCGGGCGCCTCGTGGCGACGCTCGTGCGCGAGCTCCACCGGCGGTCCGCACGGTTCGGGGTGGTGACCCTCTGCATTGGGGGAGGGGAGGCGGTCGCCGCGGTCCTGGAGCGCGTCTGACGAGGGTGTCTCTTCGGGGAGGACACGATGGACAAGGCGCTCGCTGTCGTCGCTCTGTGGATGGGTTTCCTGCCGCTGTCGTCCCGTGCACAGGAGGTGGACGTGCACGTCTACGGGACGTTCCTGCCGTTCCTCGACAACGTCCGGGCGAGCGGGGCGACCGCGCCCGGCCTCTCTCCGGACACCGGCGGCGCTGCGCAAGTGCCGGCATCGGCGTACACGGGCGCGTCGCTCCAGAACCGAAACCGGATGACGTCGGGGACGTCCAACATCGGAGTCCGGGGAAACCTGAAGGTGAGCGAGCACCTCCAGGTGATCTGGCAGGTCGAGAGCGCGGTCAGCCCCGACGGAGACGCGCCGAACGTGCTCGCCGGGCGGAACACCGCCGTCGGGCTCGCGGGTGACTGGGGGAGGGTCTTCTACGGAAGCTGGGACACGCCGTACAAGTACCCGGTGCTCTTCATCACCCCGCTCCGCGGGTTCAACACCTTCGACGATGCCGTGACCACCAACCCCGGCTTCAACGTCCCGGGAACGGCGACGCAGAGCGGCCGCGTGAACGGCAAGGCGGACGCCACGTTCAGCCGCCGCCAGGGGAACAGCATCCAGTACTGGACGCCCGTGTTCCAAGGGCTCTCCGGACGCGTCGGGTACTCCACGAACGAGGGGAAGACGTCCGCGACGGGGGTCACCACCAGCCCGAGGCTCGCATCCGCGCTCGTGACGTACGAGCGCGGCCACTTCGGCGCGCGCTACGGCTACGAGCGTCACGGCGACTACTTCGGCCTTTCGCAGCTCGGCGGCTCGGCCGGCGCGACGCCCACCAACGCGTCGTCGACCGACCAGGCGCACGAGGTGGTGGGCTGGGTCGCGCTGCCGACGGGCATGAAGCTCTCCGCGATCGGGGAGCGGTTGATCTACGAGACCGACGACACGGCGCGCGGGGCGGTGGAGCGCTACGCGAGGAACGCCTTCTACGCGCTGCTCCAGCAGCGCATCGGCGATCACCAGCTGTGGGGCGCGTACGGGCGGGCGTTCCGCGGCGACGCGGAGCAGGTCGGCGGCGGTTCGGCGAGCACGCGCGGGCTCGCCGCGCGGCAGTGGAGCGCCGGGTACTCGTACCGTCTCGCGAAGACCGCCGACGCGTACGCGGCGTACTACGAGGTGCGGAACGAGCGATCGGCGAGCTATGCCCTGTTCCCGGGCCTCGGCGCCGTCGCGCCCGGCGGCGACACGCGCGGCTTCGGCGTTGGCGTGCTCTACACGTTCGACGCCGCGTGGACGATCAAGCCCTAGCGTCGAGGAACGAAGCGGAGGGGCTGCTGCGGCGCAGGGTGGCTGCCTGCGCCGGAGCAGATTCGTATCAGCCCGGCGCCCTCAGCTTGCGATAGAGCGTCGAGCGCCCCACACCCAGGCGCTTCGCGGCCTCGGTCATGTTCCCGCCGCACTCGCCGAGCACGCGCTGGATCACCGCCGCCTCCTGGGCGCCGCGCGCGCTCCGGAGGTCGCCGTCGTCCGGCGCGTCCGGGACCTGGAACAGCTCGGGGAGCACCGCGCGGAGCGCGTCCGGCTCGATGCCGCCCGCTGCCGCGGTACGGTGGGAGTACAGCACCGCGACGCGCTCGAGCACGTTCTCCAGCTCCCGGACGTTGCCCGGCCACCCGTAGCGCTGGAGCCACGGGAGGAGCAGCGCCAGCGCCCCCGGCAGCGCGTCCGGCACGCCGTGCCGGGCGAGCGC
>DATIDF010000327.1:0-6660 GCA_035456445.1 Anaeromyxobacter sp. | reverse complement strand
GGCGGTGCCTACTGGTGGGTCGTGCCGCTGATCGGTCTCGTCTTCATGGGCGTCATGCTCTTCGCGTGCCTCCGGGGCTTCGGATGCATGGGCGCACGGCGCCGCAGGTTCGAGGATGACGAGAGCCTGCGACGCGAGGTCGAAGGCTTGAAGGAGGACGTCCGGAAGCTGCGGCGCAACCCGAGCTGAGGGAGAGACGACGGGATCGAGGAGAGGCGAGCGGCGCGGGCGAGCGGGTGGTGCTCGGGAGGTCGCGCAGGGCACTCGGGTCAGCGCGCGGCGGCGAGGAAGGCGAGGAGGTCCGCGAGCTCCTTCGCCTCGAGGCGCGGCCACGCGATCCCCCTTCCTCCCATCCGCTGCCCCATCGCGGGAGCGTGGTTCCACATCCGCTGGACGATGCGCTCCGGCGGCTCCCCGCCGAGGCGACCTCGGAGCCGCGGCCCGACGCCGCCCTCGGCCGCGGGGCCGTGACACCCGGCGCAGCCGCGCCGCGCGAAGACCGCCGCGCCGCGCCCGGCGTCCGCCGGCGGGCCGCCGTAGCGGACGAGGAAGAGGTACGCGAACACGTCCGCGAGCTCGTCACGCGCGAAGGTGGGCGGCGCCATCCCCATCGCCGCCATGGCGGAGCTCATCGCGGGCCAGTGGTTCCACATCGTCCCGGCGAGCTGGGTGACGCTCCCGCGCAGATCGGCGCGCCCGAGGTCGGGGCCGACGCCCCCGCCCGCGCCGAACACCGCGTGGCAGCGGGCGCAGCCCTTCGCCGTGAAGAGCGTGCGCCCGGCCTCCGGGTCCCCGGCCGTGCGGAACTCGCGGGCGGCGGCGCGCTGCCCCTGCCCGCGCAGGAAGGCGACGAGGTCCAGGAACTCGCTGCCGTCGAAGCGCGGCGGCGCGAGCCCCATGCGCCGCATCGCGGCGGTCATCTGCGGGCCGTGGTTCCAGAGCGCCTGCGCGATCCGGAGCGGCTGCGCGCCGCGCGGCATGGCGTCGAGCCGCGGTCCGATCGTGCCGCCCTCGCGCCCGACCGCGTGGCAGCGCAGGCACTGCTTCTCCGCGAACAGGCGCTTGCCCGCCACGGGATCGCCCGGCTCGTCGAAGTAGTTGAGGAAGTAGAGGAACGCGACGAGGTCCGCGAGCTCGTTCCCCTCGAAGGTCGGCCGCGCCACCCTGAACTCGCGCATCTTCTCGTCCATGAGGAGGGCGTGGTTCCACAGGCCCACGGCGATCTCCGGGAAGGACCCCTTCACGGCGGCCCGGCCGAGGTCGGGGCCGGTCCGTCCTCCCGTCCCCCGCACCGCGTGACAGCCGACGCAGCGCTTCGAGACGAAGAGCGCCTGCCCGTGGAGCGGATCGGGGCGCGGGGGGTCGGCCGCGCGCGCCGCCGCCGAGGCGAACGCGACCGCGACGAGCGCCATCGCGCCAAGGGCCCTCACGGCGCGCGCTCCTCGGCGGGCAGGTAGCTCTCCACTCGCCGCGACACCTCGGCGACCGACCGCTCGCGCCCCTCGCGCACCTCCCAGATCGAGACGATGGGGAAGAGCTTCGTGAAGATCGCGTAGAGGAAGACGAAGAGCGCCACGAAGGCGGCGAAGAGCGACCACTCCACCCACGAGGGCGCGTACGGCGCCGCCGTCATGGGGAGGCGCGGCACCGACAGGCTCGGCACCACGATGAGGAAGCGCTCGAGCCACATGCCGACCTCCACCGAGATCGAGGCCACGACGGTGCCCCACACGGTCGCGCGGGTCCGGCGGCTCGCGAGGAGCGCGACCGGGATCACGAAGCAGGCGATCACCATGGTCCAGAACGAGAGCGCGAAGCGCCCCTCCGTCTTCGAGACGAAGACCGCCAGGTGCGAGGGGTCGCCGCCGTACCAGGTGGTGAGGAACTCCGCGAACGTGAAGTAGAACCACAGGAGCGACATCACGAGCAGGAGGAGCCCGAGGTTGTTGAAGTGGACGGGCTTCAGGTACGCCTCGAGCCGGTAGGCGCGCCGCACCACCGCCATCGCGAGGATGATCGCTGCGATCCCGGAGAAGATCGCGCCGACCACGAAGTACGGCCCGAAGATCGTCGAGTGCCACATCGGCTGGACGGTCATCGCGAACACCCACGACACGACGGTGTGGACGCTCACCGCGATGGGGATGACGACGATCGCCATCACCGAGATGGCGCGCTCGAGGATGCGGTGCTGGCGCGGCGTGCCGGTCCAGCGCAGGGAGAGCGGCCCGTAGAGCCAGCGCCGCCCCGGGAAGCGATCGCGCAGGAGCGCGATGTCCGGGATGAGCGGCAGGTAGAGGTAGAGCGTGCTCGCGGTGAGGTACGTCGTCACCGAGGCGACGTCCCACAGGAGCGGCGAGCGGAAGTTCGCGTGCAGGAGGACGAACGCCGCGCGATCCGGTCGGCCGAGATCGAGGAGGACGCAGCCCATCCCGAAGAAGAGGACGAGGACCGTGATCACCTCGGCCGCACGCGTGATGGGGCGCCGCCACTCGGCCCTGGAGAGGCGCAGGATCGCGGAGATGAGCGTGCCGGCGTGGCTGATCCCGATGAAGAACACGAAGTGCGTGATGTAGAGCCCCCAGTACACCGGCACGTTGAGGCCCGTGACGGCGAGCCCGCGCCGGAGCTGCACGAGCCAGGCGGCGAGCCCCGCGAGCCCGAGCCCCCCCGCCACCACGGCGAGGAGCCAGAAGCCCCGGCCCGCGCGCGCGATCGGCGCGAACAGCCGCTCGTCCTGTCGCTCGAGCTCAGGCACCCCACTCTCCCTTCGCGAGGTAGATCACGTTCGGCTCGGTCCCCAGCTCCTCGAGGAGCCGGAACGCCCGCTGGCTGCGTCCGAGGCGCGCCACCTCGCTCCGCGGGTCGTCGAGATCGCCGAACGACATCGCGAGCGCGGGGCAGGTCTGGACGCAGGCGGGCACGTACTCCTCGTCCTGGAGCGGCCGGCCCTCGGCGCGCGCCCGATCGCGCGCGAGCTGGAGCCGGTGATGGCAGAACGTGCACTTCTCGACGACGCCGCGGGGCCGGACGGACACGTCGGGCGAGAGCGAGCGCTCCAGGGGAGCGGCCCACTCCGGGCGCCGCCAGTTGAAGTCACGGACGGTGTAGGGGCAGGCCGTGGTGCAGTAGCGGCAGCCGATGCAGCGCGGGTAGATCTGCGCGACGAAGCCCTCCTCGTCCTTCTGCGTCGCGCGCACCGGGCAGACGCGCGTGCAGGGCGGGCGCCCGCAGTGCTGGCAGGGGAGCGGCACCAGCTGGAGCGCCGGACGGGTCCCGCGCGGTCCGGTGCTCTGCATGGGGACGAGCCGGAGCCACGAGATGGCGCGGCCCCGCGCCGCGTCGACCGGGCCGGCGGGGGGGACGTTGTTCTCGACCTGACACGCCACGACGCACGCCTGGCAGCCGGTGCACCGATCGAGGTCGATGACCATGCCCCAGCGCGCCATCACGCCCTCCCGCCCGGCGCCGCGACGCGCGCCACGCGCACGCGGGTCGCGGCGAGGTCCGGCAGCCCGGAGATCGGGTCGCGCGCCCGCTCGACGAGGCGCAGCGGGTTCGCGCCGACGCCGCTCGCCCACCGGCCGCCGCCCTTCCTCCCGAGGCCCACCGGCACCGCCACCGCGTCCGCCACGACGCGCGAGGTGACGCGCGCCCGCGCGACGATCGACGCGCGAGGAGACTCGATCCGGACCCAGTCCTCGTGGGCCACGCCGAGGCGCGCCGCGGTGTCGGGGTGGAGCTCCGCCCACGTCTCCCAGTGCGCGTCGTGGCCGGGATCGAGGATCGCCTGCAGGAAGGGGAGCTCCGCGCCCGTCCCGCCCGCGATCGGCAGCGGCTCGAAGAGGAGGAGCGCGAGCGTCCCCTCGGCTCCCTCCGCCGCCGGCGCCGCCTCGAGGAGATCGGCCCTGAGCTCGAGACGTCCCGACGCGGTCCGGAGCACGCGGCGGAAGTCGCCGTGATCGTAGAACGGGTCCCACCACCCGCCGGCCGCGTGCGCGCGCGTCCAGAGCTCCTCCGCGGTCCGGTAGCCGGGCGCCCACCAGCCCGCGCGCTCCATCATCCGGACGAACGCCTCGTCGAAGGGGGTTCCCATCACGGCGCCCCGCCGCGCGGCGAAGAGCCCGTCGACCTCGAAGCGCACGAGCGCGTCCACGTCCCTCCACGGCAGCGCCGCGGCGAGGTCGGGCGCGACGCGCCGCGCGAGGGCGAAGAACACCTCCGCCGCGGCCCGCGCGTCGTTCACCGGTCGTGGCAGCGCCGGCCGGGCGAGGCTCACGACCGGGTACGGAACGCCCGGGGGCGTCGTGTGGAGGTCCCCGCGCTCGAGGAAATGGCTCGTCGGCAGGATCCAGTCGGCGAGCAGCGCCGTGTCGTCCGGGAGCGAGCCCATCGACACGACGAGCGGCACCGTGTCGAGCGCCGCGGCGAAGGCGTCCGGGTCCGCGGACGCGAAGGCGGGGTCCGCCTCGAGGAGGAGGAGCGCCTCCGCCCGGTAGGGCGCACCCTCCCGGATCGCGTCCGCGAGCCGCTCGGGGTCGGAGGCCAAGAGCGGGTGCGCCGCGCCGGCGCCGTCGAGCCGGGGCCGCTCCCTCCACGCGGCGGAGACCGTCTGCGGGGGCGCCGGCCACGCGGGCAACGGAGGCTCGTCGGCGACGAGCACGCCCCCGGGCGCGTCCACCACGCCCGCGAGCGCGTTGAGCACGCCCGCCGCGAGGTGATCGGAGGTGCGGCCCGGCAGGAGCGGCCCCTTCCGCGGTCCGACGGCGAGGCTCGCTCCCGCCGACGAGAACTCCCTCGCGACGCGCAGGATCACGTCACCCGGCACGCCCGTCTCCGCCTCCACCTCCTCGAGCCGGTAGCGGCGCTCGAGGACCGCGCGGAGGCCCGGGCGCATTCGCCCCGCCGCGTCGCGCTCCTCCTCGAGGCCGAGCACGCGCTCGGCGACGAAGGAGCGCGCGTGGAGCCCCTCCGCGAGGATCGCCGCGGCGACGCCGAGGGCGAAGACGCCCTCCGTCCCGGGGCGAACGGCGATCCACTCGTCGGCGGACGCGGCCGTGATGGAGAGCCGCGGCTCGACGTGCACGAGCTTCCCGCGCCGGCCGGGGCGCCCGCGCCGGAACTCGCCGAAGGCGCGCGTCGCGTGCACGGGCGCGCTCGACGCCTCGAGGAGCGCGCTCCCGAGGGAGAGCACGTAGTCCGCGGACGCGAGATCGAGCGCGGGGACCGCGCGAACGCCCTGGGTCAGCGCGAGCGCGATCGCCGCCGCCTCGTCGCCCCGGTGCAGCGCGACGTCGTTCGGAGAGCCATACGCGGAGAGGAACCGTCGCGCCACGCGCGGCCCGAGCCCGGCCCCTCCGCCGCCCGTGACGAGGACCACGGCCTCGGGCCGCCCGGCCCGGCGAAGCTCCGCGAGGCGCCCCGCGATCGCGTCGAGCGCCTCGTCCCAGGTCGCGCGCTGGAACGACGCGAGGGCGCCGCGCGGGCCGCTCCGGCGAAGCGGGCCGGGGGGGCGGTCGGGGTGGTAGAGCGCCTGGAGCGCGGCCTGGCCGCGCGGGCAGAGGCGGCCGCCGCTCACCGGGTGGAGCGGGTTCCCGTCGAGGCGCACGGCGCGATCCCCGACCATGCGGACCCGCACGCCGCAGCCGCCCGAGCACAGGTCGCAGACCGACAGGACCTCGCGCTCGGGGCCGCGCGGCGGGGCGATCGGCGACTCCGCGGAGGCGAACAGCGCGCGAAGGCCCGTTCCGGCGGCGCCGCCCACCGCGGCTCCCGCGGCGGCACCCGCCGTGAACCCCAGGAACCGCCGCCGTCCGATGGCCAGAGCGAGCCTCCTTCCCGATCAACGGTGGCACGCCGTGCAACGCGACGGGCCGCCCGCCCGCGCGTGACAGGCGAGGCAGTCCGACATCCGGATCGGCCGGACGCGAGGCGGCGGCGCTCGCGCCTCGGCGATGCCGGGGTGGCAGGCCTCGCAGGCGATCCGCGCCACCCCGGCGTGCAGGCGATGGGAGAAGAAGACGTGGCGCGGCTCGCGCCAGAGCGCCTCCCAGGCGAGCGCCGCGCCCGACCGCGCCGCCGCGACGACCTTCGCCTCCTCGGCGCTCGCACCCAGCGGCTCGGAGTGGCAAGTCGCGCAGGTCTCGATCCCCGGGAGGCCCGAGAACGGCGCCGGCGCGTCGAACGCGTGGCAAACCTCGCAGGCGATCTGCTGATCCCCGACGTGCAGGCGGTGATCGAAGGCGATGGGCTGGCGGGCCGCGCTGGGCGGCGTGGGCCAGGCGAGCGCGCCCGCGGCGCCCGCCACCGCCCCCGCGACCAGCCCCGCGATCCAGGCGTGCGATCCGCCGGGCGCGGTGCGTCCGCTCGACATCGTGGCTCCGGCGCGGCTCGCCATGCCCGCCTCTGCCGCCCCGGCGCCCCGATGAGGCGCCGGATCGAGTCCCTCGCCTCCGAAGCGTGGATCGCCGGCGGCGCGCACACAACGAGGGACCCCTCAGGGCGGCGCTACCTGACACCGATAGTGAGACTCGCTCGCGAGATCGGGCCGGGCCTCCACGCGTCTCGCCGGAGGCGCCGGTCGACGACGGTCGCGCTGACGCTCGTGCGGCCCGGAGGAGGTCGCGCGCGGCCCTCGGCGCGTCCTCACACCCGGTCCTG
>DATIDF010000326.1:0-4553 GCA_035456445.1 Anaeromyxobacter sp. | reverse complement strand
TGGACATCTCGGACCTCCGGGACGGACCAGCGTTACCGCGCCGGGGCGGGCGCCGCAGTGGATTCTTCGCGCTCACCCGACGTCGTGCCCACGCTCAGCCCGGGCGAGACTCGATCTCCTCGCGGAGCTCGCGCTCCTTCTTCCGGAGCTCGCCCGTTGGGTCGGCCGCCGCGTCCGCCTCGTAGAGCGGGCGGATCTCGATCTCCGCCTCGCTGCCGGGCTTCGCCGAGGCTCGTCCCGCGGCTTCACCCGTGCGACGAAGGAGTGGAGGCCGAATCGACCGCGCGCAGCCGCGTTTCTCGAGAGCCCCATCAGGAGGAGGGGCCCGATACGGACTGACCCTCAGCCCGGGTCCGGGTAGACGTAGATGCGGATGGGCGTGGCCTCCACCCGCACGTCCGCATCGCCTGCGTACCTCGCGCCGAGCCGCTCTGCGACGCGGATCGCGGCCGCGTTTCCGGCGAGGATGTGGCTCGTGACCCCGCGCGCGCCGACGACCTCGTGCGCGAAGCGCAGCGACCGCGCCGCCACCTCGCCGGCGTATCCCTTCCCCCACGCGGAGGGGACCAGCGCGTAGGCCACCTCCATGTCGGTCCAGGGCTCGAAGTGCACGAGCCCGGCGCGCCCGACGAATGCGCCGGTGGCGCGCTCCTCGATCGCCCACGGCCCGAAGCCTCGGAGGTGCCAGTGACCGAGGGCCGCGCACAGGGAGCGGAACGCCGCGGCGCGGTCCTGCACCTCGCCGATGTACCGCATGACCGTCGGGTCGGCGTTCATCGCGGCGTACGCGTCGAGGTCGTCCAGGCGAAACGGGCGGAGGACGAGGCGTTCCGTCGTGAGCGTCGGGATGTCCATGGTCGCCTCCTCGGGGCGCGCGGCAGAGGTGACCGCGTCGCCCTCGCCGCACCGGAACGATAGCGGACGTTCCGCGTTTCGTCGGCACGTGCTTGGTGCGAGACGCAAGCGGGGAGCCGCGTGCCCCCGGCTCCCCGCTGCATAAATCTCTCCCCAGCGGCGCGTCAGTGCCCGCGACCGCGACCCCGGCCCTCGTCCTCGTGCCGCCGACCATCATCGCGCCGCCGATCGTCGTCGCGCCGTGGAGGGTTGTTCCCGCGACGGTTCTCCTGCGGCGGTGGAGCGGACCAGCGCTGGTGGTCAGGCGTCTGCGGATGCGGCTGCGCCCGCGAGTGGCCCGGGCTCGGGCTCCCGTACGGCTCGAAGCGCGCCCGCGTCACGGTCTCACGCGGCCGGTAGCGATACTGCTCGGACCGGATCGAGTGCTGGCGCTCGGGCGCGTGAGGATAGCGGTCCCCCGCATAGCCCCGCTGGTAGGCGGGCAATGGTGCGCGTCGCGGGGCGTCGTGGCGGTCCCATCGATCCCATCCGCGGTGACGCCTCTCCCAGTCGCGGCCCCAGCGCTGTCCCCAGCGTGGCGGCGCGTCGGCGCGCCATCCCCGGAAGTACGGCGGAGGCTGCCGGTAGTAGCGCACCGGAACGCGCAGCACGTAAAGAGGGACGTGCTCGGGTCCCACGACGTGCCACGGCCCGTTGTACCAGCTGCTCACGTACCAGATGTCGCCCTGGTACACCCAGTAGGCGCCATCGTAGAAGAAGTAATTCAAGCTCGCTCGAGGGTCGTAATAGACGGGATAGCCCGGCACCGGGACGAGCTCCGGATAGACCGGTACGTTGATGCCGATCTGGATGCTGGGGACCGCGACCGCGACCCCGATGCCGACGCTGACCTGAGCCTGGGCCGAGGTCAGCGTCCCGAGCAGCAGCGACGACGCAACGAGCAGGTAGCGCATTCTATCCTCCTGGATTTCGACGAGCTGCCAGCGCGCCGTATTCTCTCCACGCAGCCTCAGCAGCTTTCGAGCCACCGCGCTCATCCGAGCAAGATCGCGTAATTGCAGGGGCGCTGCCCCCCGCGCGTGTGCCTCGCGGCAACAGGAGACGTGCGTGGCGCGCTCGACCTCTACCGGCGCTGTCGCGTCGTTGACCTCGAGCTTGAGCTCCTCGTCCCTCCACTGCTCTTTCAGGACGACCTCGTCCTGCTTCGCGCTCACGACCGCTGACGGTACCCGCCGCCTGCACCGTCGACTCCTGGCGCCTCGCCGCCTGAGGCCCCTGGCCGCGGCGTCGAGGGAGGAGGCTTCCGAGCGTGATGTCATCGGGAGGCACTCCTTGCCCGAGGTGTGGCGCCGGCCGGCGTGGAGCGTCTTCTTCTTCTCGCGGCCGCCATCGGGCCGCGGCGCGTGCCGCCAGGCAAGCGGCGTTGCATCCCCCGAGGCGCGCTGCTCAGGGGCTGAGCGATCTGCGCCATCTGCTGCTGCTCGTGGGGTGCGATCGACCGGCCCTGCCGCCACGACGCGCCACTCCCAGGCGTCGCCCGACGTGAGTAGGCTGGCCCGCCCTCTGCAATGTGTAATGTCACCGCTTCACGCAAGACGGAGCTCGGAGGGCCGCGCGTCATCCAGCGAGGGTGCGAGGGTCCTCATTTGCTCGGATTTGGCACCCGCGAATGGCAAGCCATGCGACGCAACTAACCAAGTCGGTCGCCGTTTCGGTGCAAGGCCGGACGGCCGGCGCCCTCGCCCGCGTGCTCCGCATCTTCGGCCCGGTGGAGCAGGCGGAGGCGGGAACCGTCGTTCTGCTGCTCCTGAACCTGTTCGTCCTGCTCTTCACCTACTACTTGCTCAAGACCCTCCGCGAGCCGCTCATCCTCGCGACCGGCGGCGCCGAGATGAAGTCGTACGCTGCGGCCTTCCAGGCGGCGGGCCTCGTCGCCTTCGTGCCCGCGTACGGCTGGATCTCCTCGCGAGTGGACCGCGGCCGGCTCATCGTCGCGATGGTCCTGTTCTTCGCGGCGACGGTGGAGATCTTCTCTCTCGCATCGCTCGCGCGCGTGCCTTACCTCGGCTTCGCCTTCTTCGTCTGGCTCGGCATCTTCAGCAATGCGGCGATCGCCCTCTTCTGGTCGTACGCGAGCGACCTCCACGGCCCGGAATCCGGCGAGCGGCTCTTCCCCGTGATCGCCGTCGGCGCCGCAGCCGGGAGCCCGGTCGGCTCCAAGGTCGCGGAGCGTCTCTTCGCGGGCGGCATGTCCCCGGACGAGATGATGCACGTCGGCGCTCTTCTGCTCGTCGTCCAGCTAGCGCTCTACCGCATCGTGGAGCGGAGGACGCGAGGGACGCGGCGCGTGGAGCGCGCACCGCTCGCCTCCGGCCCCGGCGGCTTCGGCCTGGTCCTGCGAAGCCCCTACCTGCGTCTCGTCGCGGTGCTGCTCATTCTGCTGAACCTCGTCAACACGACGGGGGAGTACATCCTCGGCCGGTCGGTCGTGAGTGCGGCCCGGCTCGCCGCCGCCGCGGACCCGGCCCTGGACGTCGCCTCGTACATCGGGGCGTTCTACGGCCGCTATTACTTCTGGGTGAACATCGCCTCCGTCGTCCTTCAGGCGCTCCTCGTATCACGGATCGTGAAACGCCTCGGGCTGGCGGGCGCCATCTTCGCGCTGCCGATCGTCGCCTTCGGCGCTTACGCCCTCGTCGCGGCCGGGGCCGGCCTCGCTGCGATCCGCTGGGCGAAGGGCGCGGAGAACGCGGTCGACTATTCGGCGATGAACACTGGCAAGCAGCTGCTGTGGCTGCCCACGGCCCCGGAGGAGAAGTACGAGGCCAAGCAAGTGATCGACAGCTTCTTCGTCCGCGCCGGCGACCTGCTCGCCGCCGGGGTCGTCTTCGCCGGCACCACCTTCCTGGGCGCGGGGATCGCCGGCTTCGCCTTCCTGAACCTGGTCCTCGTCGTGCTCTGGGTGACTACGGCCTGGGCGCTCCTCGGTCGCTATCGATCCCTCTGCGTCACGTGCCGGTAAGCGAGGTGGTCGCGGCCGCGTTGCTCGAGGCGGCCGGCGTGCTCCACGTTCTCTGCGGGCGTTGTCCTCCGCGGGGTCCGCATCACCCGGTGCCGTGCCCCCGCTGAGTCCGTCCTTCAGGATTTACCTGCGACGTCCGCAGCGCCGCGCGTCAGCGCCTCGACGCGGAGGGCGCGGCGCTCGCGGCCCTGCGCGCCTTCCTCGCCGCATAGAGGTTCATGAGCGGCGTCACGGACACGCCGTGGAGGACGATGGAGAACGCCACCGTCGTCAGGGTGATGCCGACGAGCTCGCGAGCCAGCGATCCAGGCACGCCGCGGTGTACGGCGAACATCAGGTAGTAGATCGACCCGGCCCCGCGTATCCCGAACCACGACATGAGCACGCGCTGCTCGCGCGAGACCGGCGAGCCGAGCAACCCGAGCCACACCGACAGCGGACGGATGACGACGAAGAGCAGCAGGAGGAACCATCCGGTGGCGGCGTCGAGGCGGGCATGGGGCAGCAGCGCACCGACGGCCAGCACCACGACCACCTCGCCGATTCGCCCGAGCTGCTCGTTGAAGCCGCGTACCGCCCGCATCATATGGGCGCCCGCGTGCTCCGGGTCCGTCGCGGCGGCCTCGGATCCTGGAGCTTCCTCCAAGCCTGTGGGGCGGGGATCCGGAGCGGCAGC
>DATIDF010000325.1:0-4026 GCA_035456445.1 Anaeromyxobacter sp. | reverse complement strand
GTGCCGGTCCGGGCGGTGATGTCCTTGATGGTCTTGCCGCCGGGGCCGATGATGTCCTTGATGCGCTCCGGCCGGATCTTGATGGTCGTGATCCGCGGGGCGTAGGCGCTGATCGACTGGCGCGGCTGCGAGATCGCCTTCGCCATCTCGGCGAGGATGTGCTTGCGCCCGTCCGCCGCCTGCGAGAGCGCCCGCTCCAGGATCTCGCGGGTCACGCCGCCGATCTTGATGTCCATCTGGATCGACGTGATGCCCGCGGCGGTGCCGCAGACCTTGAAGTCCATGTCGCCGAGGTGGTCCTCGTCCCCGAGGATGTCGGAGAGGATGGCGATCTTCTCGCCCTCCTTGATGAGGCCCATCGCGATGCCGGCGACCGGCGCCTTGATCGGCACGCCCGCGTCCATGAGCGACAGGCAGCCGCCGCACACCGACGCCATGGACGAAGAGCCGTTCGACTCCATGATGTCGGAGACGATGCGGACCGTGTACGGGAACTTGTCCTCCGGCGGCATCACCTGGCGCAGCGCGCGCTCGGCAAGGGCGCCGTGGCCAATCTCGCGGCGCCCCGGGGAGCGGAGGAACTTCACCTCGCCGACCGAGAACGGCGGGAAGTTGTAGTGCAGCATGAACTTCTTGAACACCATCCCGGTGAGCATCTCGACGCGCTGCTCGTCCTCGGCCGTGCCGAGGGTGGTCGCGACGAGCGCCTGCGTCTCACCACGCGTGAATAGCGCCGAGCCGTGCACGCGGGGCAGCAGCCCCACCTCGCTCCAGATCTGGCGGATGTCGGCCTCACCGCGGCCGCCGATCCGCCGGCGCTCGTCGGTGATCATCTTCCGCATGTACTCGTACTTCACGTCCTCGTAGTAGCCCTTGATCTCCTTCTCGCGGAGCGCAACGTTCGCGAGCTTCTGCGCGTCGCCGGCGGCCTGCTCCTTGAGCGCCGCGAGGAGCTCCTTCTTGATCTCGGAGAGCCGGCCATAGCGATCGTGCTTCTCGTTGCGGGCGTAGGCCTCCTTCACCTTCTCCCAGGTGAGCGCCTTCACCTTCTCGCGCAGCTCGACGTCGTTCTTGGGCGGGTCGAAGGCGCGCCGAGGCTTGTCGCCCGTCGCCGCGCGGAGCGCGTCCTGCGCATCGAGCAGGCCCTTCACCGCCGCCTGCCCGAAGAGCAGGGCGTCCACCATCACCTGCTCGGAGACCTCCTTCGCGCCGCCCTCCACCATCACGATGGCGTCGCGCGAGGCCGCCATGATGACGTCGAGGTCCGCCTCCGCGCGCTGGGCGAGCGTCGGGTTCGCGACGAACTCGCCGTTCACGCGGCCCACCCGGACACCGGCGATGGGGCCGTTGAACGGGATGTCGGAGATGTGCAGCGCCGCGGACGCGCCGGTGAGCGCGAGCACGTCCGTGTCGTTCTCCTGATCGAAGGAGATGACCGTCGCGATGATCTGCGTCTCGTTCGAGTACCCCTCGGCGAACAGCGGCCGGCAGGAGCGGTCGACGATGCGCGAGGTCAGCGTCTCCTTCTCCGTCGGGCGTCCCTCGCGCCGGAAGAAGCTGCCCGGGACGCGACCGGCGGCGAAGAGCTTCTCCTGGTAGTCGACCGTGAGCGGGAAGAAGTCGATGCCTTCCTTCTTCTCGGCGGCCGAGACGGCCGTGACGAGCACGATCGAGTCGCCCAGGCGGACCCAGACCGAGCCATGGGCCTGCTTCGCGACCTTGCCGGTCTCGAGCAGGATCTCCTGCGAACCGACGCGGGCCGTCTTCTGAATCGGAGTCATGTGCACCTTCCTTCTCGCGCGCGGAGACGCTCGTGACGTCCCTCGCCGCGTGGTCCCGCGCGCGCCGACGCCGCCGCCGGGATCGAAAGGTGCCTCTGTTCCTCACTCCGCCGTCTCTCCGTGGAGAGGCGGCCCAGTCGGAAACGGAAGCGACCTCGCGGTCTCGTCGCGGCCCCGGCCCGTACGGGCGCGTTGACCTTCTCCGCGCCTCCGTCGCCGGAAAGCGCGAGCGCCCCGGCGAAGTTGCCGAGGCGCCTCGTTTCTCCGCCTACTTGCGAATTCCGAGCTGCTCGATGAGCGTCTTGTAGCGGCCCTGGTCGATCGTGCGGAGGTAGTCGAGCAGGCGCCGGCGCTGCCCGACGAGCTTCAGCAGGCCGCGGCGGCTGTGGTGATCCTTCTTGTGCGTCTTGAAGTGCTCCGTGAGGTAGGTGATCCGCTCCGTCAGCAGGGCCACCTGCACCTCGGGCGAGCCGGTGTCCTTCTCGTGCCGCTTGTACTTCGTCACCAGCTCCTGCTTCCGCTCCTGCACCAGCGCCATAGGGACGTCCTTTCCCGGGTTCCCATCCACCGCGGCGAGGGCGAAGGCGCGCGCCTCGGGCCACAGTGGACGTTCGTGTGAGAGCGGGGTCTTAAGCCATCCGACCAGACGAGTCAACGTTCGTCGGCGTTGGCTTGCCCCAGATCGGCGACCCCCAGGAGGACGCGCCTGGGGCAGAGCCCCCGCTCGCCGGGAGCGCAGATCGCGACGAGGCGTCCGTCGGGCGCGAGCGCACGGACCTGCGCCGCCGGAGCGACCTCCCGGGGCAGCGCGCGCCCGTGCGCGAGGTCGCGCGCCTCGTCCCAGGTGACCGGCACGGCAGGGAGCACGCGGAGCGCGCTCCCCATCGGGATGACGCGCTCCCTGAGCGCGTCGGGGGCGAGCGCCTCCGCCTCGGGGAGCGGGATCGCCTCGTCGATGCGGAAGCCGCTCGCCTCGGTGCGCCGCAGCGCAGTGAGGTGGGCCGGGACGCCGAGCGCGCGGCCGAGATCGGCGGCGAGCGTCCGGACGTAGGTACCCTTGCCGCAGCGGATGGCGAACCGCGCGAGGCGCAGCCCGGCGCAGGATTCCCGCCGATCTCGGGCGGGCTCGAGCTGCTGCGCCGGGTCGAGCTCCAGGAGCTCCAGCGCGTCCACCCTCACCTGGCGCGGCGCGCGCTCGATCGACTCCCCCGCGCGCGCGACCTCGTGGAGCCTCCGCCCACCGACCCGCACCGCGGAGTACATCGGCGGGATCTGTGCGATCTCACCGACGAAGTGGGGGAGGACCGCCCGGATCGCGGCGGCGGTGAGGCCTGCCGGATCGCCGGTCTCGACCACCCGCCCCTCGGCGTCCTCCGTGTCCGTCGCGGCGCCGAACGCGACCGTCGCCTCGTACGCCTTGTCGGCGTCGGCGAGGTACTGCTGGAGCTTCACCGCGTCCTCGACGCATACCGCGAGGACCCCGGTGGCGGCGGGATCGAGCGTGCCGGCGTGGCCCGCGCGCGACGCGCGGAGCAGCCGCCGGACGCGCTGCACCACGTCGAAGCTGGTCGGCCCGGCGGGCTTGTCGACGACGAGGACGCCCGAGGTCGTCACGGCCCGCCGTGCGAGTCCTTCTCGCGCGCTTCCTTGAGGAGCCGCTCGATGCGATCGCCGCGCGCGACCGACTCGTCGTAGACGAAGCGGAGGTGCGGGGTGTGGCGGAGGCGCAGGGCCCGCGAGACCTCTCGCTGCAGGTACGTCGCAGCGGCCTGCAGCCCCTCGAACGTGCGAACGCGCTCCGCCTCCTCGGCGTGGATCGAGACGTACGCCGCGACCTCCCTCAGGTCGGGCGACATCTTCGCGCCGGTCACGGTGATGAACCCGGTGACCCGCGGGTCCTTGAGGCCGCGCCCGATCACGTCGGCGAGCTCATGACGGAACTCCTCCGCGACGCGGGCGGGGCGGCTGTGCGTGCTCATCGGGTCTCCTCCTCGTCCTCGTCCTCGCCACCGTCTCCGGCGAAGCCCTCGTCCTGCTCCGCCGCGGCCTCCGCCTCGGCGAGCGTCCGACCGCCGTCCTCCCCGAGGTGATCTCCGTAGGAGACGATCTCGAGGTCGCGGCCGGTGAGCTGGATCTGCCCACCGTGCATCGACCGGACGAAGTCGGCGACCTTGTCGAGCGTCTCGTTCACGAACGCGTGGTCGTTCCCGACCGCGGTGACCCCGATGATGCTCCGCTGCCAGAG
>DATIDF010000324.1:0-6841 GCA_035456445.1 Anaeromyxobacter sp. | reverse complement strand
CGCGCGAGCGCCTCGATCTTCTCGACCGACTCGCGATCCGGGTTGCTCCGCGGCATCGCCTCGAGCAGGAGCTGCGCGTTGCCGAGGATCCCGGTCAGCGGGTTGTTGATCTCGTGGGCCGCGCCGGCGCCGAGCTGGCCGATCGCGGCCAGCTTCTGCGCCTCGAGGAGCTGCGCCTGCGCCTCGCGGAGCTCGCGCGTGCGCGCGTCGACCTCGCGCTGCAGGTCCTCGTTCCAGCCCTCGAGCTTCCCGCGCGCGGCGGTGAGCTCGTCGGCCATCGCGTTGAAGGTCCGCGAGACCTCGGCGATCTCGTCGTGTCCCTCGGCCGGCAGCCGCGACCCCGCGTCGCCCGCGCCGAGCGCCCGAGCGGCGGCGTCGAACCGCGCGAGCCCCGCGGACGTGCGCCTGGCGACGACGAACGATAGCGCGAGGACCCCGAGGGCGACGAGCGCGCACGCGGTGAGCGCGGCGTGCCGCAGCCCGATCACCGAGGCGTAGGCCAGCTCGGCAGGGACCGCGACGAGCACGCTCCACCCGGCCGGATCGCCGAGCGGGGTCCAGGCGGCGAGGACGCTCCGTCCCTGCAGCGAGCCGGCGCGGCCGCCGTCGATGAGCCCCTCGAGCTCGGCTTGCGAGGTCGCGCGGAGCGATCCGGCACCGGTGGACCCGACGAGCACGTGCGCTCCGTCGACGAGGTAGGCCGCTCCGCCTTCCGGGGCAGCCACGTCGAGCCGCCGTCGCACGGGATCCGTCCCGAGCCGCACCGCCACGAGCCAGGTACGCCCGTCCGCACCCGCCATCGCACGGATGGCGGCGAGCCGCGCTCCGGAGCCCGCCTCCTCGTACGCCTGCAGGACGAGACCGCGCGACGCGCGATGCCGCGCCGCGCTCGCAGCCGCGAGGAACGTATCCGTGGCGGCCACCCCGGCCCCCGCGACGAGCGCCCGCGTGGCACCGCCGGGGTCCACGATCGCGCTCGCGTCCACCACGGGGAGCCGGCGCGACACGACGAGGAGCAGGCCGCGCAGCTCCGATGCGTCGAGCCCGTCGGGCCGCCAGCTCTCGGCGACCGCCGCGAGCGTCGAGTCGATCTGCGCGAGGTCCGCCGCGACGCTCGCCGCGCCGGAGCGGGCGCGCGCGAGGTGCTCGGCGGACGACCGGCGGCCGAGCTCGCGCTGCGCCCACGCCAGGATGGGAAAGCCGACTCCTGCGACGGGTGCGAGCGAGGCGACGAGGAGAAAGAGCGCGAGCTTCCGCTGCAGCGTCATGCCGCCGCCCCGCCTCCGCCGCCGCCCGCGACTGCGACCGGGCCAGCCGCGCCCGCGTCGTCACTCAGGTGGACGCTGCCCTGCGTCCGCTTCGCGCGCTCCTTCAGCTCGGACGCCGCGCGGGCGAGATCGACGTGCGCCCCGTACCGGCCGGGCGGCGCGACGACGGTCGCGATGGACACGGACAGGATCGGGAACTTGCGCCGGGTGCCGTAGCGATCGGCCGCCTCGATGTACCCGCGCTCGCGATCCTCGCGGTCGTAGTAGAGCGGGATCACCCGGTCGAACGTGGTGATGATCTCGCGGCAGACCGCCTGGGCGCGCTCCGGCGCGCTGAGCACCACGAAGTCGTCGCCCCCGATGTGGCCGAGGAACGCAGCCTCGCCGCCATGCTCTGCGACCGCGTGGCGGAGGATCCCCGCGGTCTGGATGATGACCCCGTCCGCCTTCGCGTAGCCGTACGTGTCGTTGAAGGCCTTCAGGTTGTCGAGGTCGACGTAGGTGAGCGCGAACGGGATCCGGCCCCCGAGCCGTCGCTCCACCTCCTGATCGATGGCGCGGCCGCCCGGCAGGCGCGTCATCGGGGAGGCCTGGAGGGTCGCCTCGCGGCGGCGCAGCACCGCGTCGATGCGCGCGACGAGCTCCTGCGCGTCGAACGGCTTCGTGAGGTAGTCGTCCGCGCCGAGCCTGAGCGCGCGGACCTTGTCCGCCGTCTCGCCGCGGGCGGAGAGGAACACGACCGCGAACGGCTCGGACGCGCGCTCCTCGGCGAGCCCCTCGAGCAGCGAGAAGGCGTTCCCGTCCGGGAGCTGCACGTCCACGAGGAGGAGCTGCGGCCGCTTCTCCAGCATCAGTCGGCGGGCGTCGGCGGCGGTGCTCGCCTCCAGGACCTCGTAGCCCTGGCTCGCGAGCACCTCGACCGAGATCGCGCGGATGGTGGGGTCGTCGTCGACGACGAGGATCCTGCCGCCGGCGGGCCGCCCGCGCGTGAGCAGCGGCTCGGCGGCGGCGGCGAGCGCGGCCGGCTGCGCGGGCTTCGGCACGAACGCCTCGGCGCCCGCGCGGAAGGCCGCCTCACGCTGGCTCGGATCGGCGAACGCGAGGACCGCGGCCTGCCGCGTCTCAGCGTCGTGCCGCAGGATGTCGGCGAGGGGCACGCCCGCGAGCGCGACGACGCGTGGGTCGTAGACGACGAGGCGCGGCCGGCGGCGGCGGGCCTGCGAGAGCGCCTCGTGCGGATCGCTCGTCGCGTGGCAGCGCATGCCGCGCCCCTCGAGCACCCCGCGCGCGAGCGTCGCCGCATCCGGCTCGTCGACGACGAGGACGAGCGGCGCGTCCGGTCCGATCGCGTTGCGCTCGACGGGCCCCGCCGGCGGCTCCTCCGGGAGCACCACGACGAAGCGCACACCGTCGCCGGGGCTCTCCGCCCAGATCGCGCCGCCGTGCGCCTCGACGATGCCGCGGCAGATCGAGAGCCCGAGGCCGGTGCCGCGCACGCGCCGGTTGCGGTCGCTCCGCGCCTGCTCGAACTTCTCGAAGATCCGCTCGAGGTCGGGCTCGGAGAGCGCCTCGCCGGCGTTCCAGACCGAGAGCCCGAGCATGCCGGGCAGCGCCGGCGAGCGGAACAGCCGCACGCGGATGACGCTGTTCTCCGGCGCGAACTTGATCGCGTTCGTCAGCAGGTTCGAGAGCACCTGGCCGACGCGGGCGGGATCCGCGACGAGCCTGGCCGACGCCGGCGGCGTCTCGACCGCGACCTCCTGGCCGCGCTCCGCCGCCGCGGGCTGGTAGCGCTCGACCGTCGCGCGGACGAGCTCGTCGAGGCTCGTCACCTCGGTCGACATCTCGAGCTTGCCCTTCGCGAGCCGCGAGAGATCGAGGAGATCGTCGACGAAGCCGTTGAGCTTCTCGGTCGACTCGCGCGCCATCTTGAGGTAGCGCGCCTGCTTCGGCTCGAGCTCGCCCGCGAGCCCGGAGAGGACGAGGTCGAGCGCGCCGGTGATGGAGGTGAGCGGCGAGCGGAGCTCGTGGCTCATCACCTGGACGAACTCCTCCTTGCGCTCCTCGAGCCGCTTCTGCTCGGTCACGTCGCGCAGCGCGATCGCCACCCCGGCGAGCCGCCCGTCCGGCTCGGCGACCGGCGAGACGATCGACGAGAGCGTCCGGTCGAGGAGGCGCACCTCCTCCTGGACGAAGGCGCGGCCCGAGGGATCCGGCTCGATGCCCCGCACGAGATCGAACGCGTAGAAGCCGAGCGCATCCTTGAGCCACTTCACCGGCAGCGGCCCCTCCAGCGCCGCGCCGAGCATGCGTCGTGCGGCCGGGTTGGCGATCACCTCGTCGGAGCCGGTCGCCGCGAACAGGAGCCCGTCGGCCATGCACTCGACCACCCGCTCGAGCCGCTGGCGCTCCCCCGCGTGCTTCGCGCCGAACGCCCGCAGCGCGGCGCCGAGCTCGTTCACGAACACGTCGAGCACGCGCGCGTCGCCCGGACCGAACGCGCCGGCCGCTGCGCTCTCGAGGAGGACCACGCCCGCGATCGCGCCGTCGACCTGGAGGGGCACGACGAGCCGCGACCCGAACGCGCCCGCGCGGCCCGCGGCGCCCAGCACGCGGATCTGCAGCGTGGACTCGGCGAGCCGCGTCCCGGCGTGCTCCGCGTACGCCGCCAGGGCGTCCTCCTTCACCTGCAGGAGCGCCGAGTCGGAGAGCCGCGCCACGGGGCGGAGAAGGAGGACCGGCGCGGTGCCCGGGGGCGCGAACAGCGCCGCCGCCACGTCGCACGGGACCACTCGCGGGAGCCGCTCGACCACCTGCTCGAGGAGCCGCGTGTGGTTCTCGGCGACGCTCGCCTCGCGCGCCACCTCCGCCGCGACCTGGAGCGCCTGGAGCCGCCGCTCGGCCTCCCCGAGGAGACGCGCGTGGTCCCGCTTCAGCTGGACCTGCTCCAGGGCGCGGACTACCGTCTGGCGGAGGTCGGCGCTCTCCCATGGCTTCACGAGGTACCGGTAGACCTCGCCGCGGTTGATCGCGTCGACGATATCGCGCGGTTCGGTGTAGGCCGTGAGGAGGATCGCGCAGAGGTCGGGCTTGCGACGGCGCGCCTCCGCGATGAGCTCGACCCCGGTGATGCCCGGCATCCGCTGGTCGGTGACGAGGAGATCGACCTCGCGCTCGGAGAGGACCCGGAGGGCCTCCTCCGCGCCGCCCGCCGTCAGCGCCTCGTAGCCGTCCTGCGGCGGGAACGTGCGCCGCAGGAGGCCGAGCACCTCCGGCTCGTCGTCCACGAAAAGGATGACGTGCGGCATTCTCCTGACCGCGCCCCCGCCAGCGAAAAATTTCGCTGAAGCGCCTCCATCCTACCACGTGGCATGCGCTCGACCGATTTTCCCGCTATCGCCTGACATCGCGGGTTCGCTTGCCCTGCGCGGTGGGAAACGACTATAAGTCCCGACCTTTTACGTAAAGAGTCCTACATGACCCCCCGCGAGCAGATCCGAAACGTCGCCATTGTCGCACACGTCGACCACGGCAAGACCACCCTCGTCGACTTCATGCTCCGGCAGGCCGGCGTGTTCCGCGCAAACGAGCAGCTCGTCGAGCGCGTCATGGACTCGAACGATCTCGAGCGCGAGAAGGGCATCACGATCCTCGCGAAGAACACCGCGGTCACCTACCGTGGCGTGAAGATCAACATCGTCGACACCCCCGGTCACGCGGACTTCGGCGGCGAGGTCGAGCGCGCGCTCCGCCTCGTGGACGGCGTGCTGCTCCTCGTGGACGCCGCCGAGGGTCCTCTCCCCCAGACCCGGTTCGTGCTCTCCAAGGCGCTCGCGCTCGGGCTGCCGTCGGTGCTGGTCGTGAACAAGGTCGACCGTCAGGACGCCCGGGCGAAGGAGGTCCTCGACCTCGTCTACTCGCTCTACATCGACCTCGGCGCCAACGAGCACCAGATCGACTTCCCGGTCCTCTACGCCATCGCCCGCGAGGGCAAGGCCGCGCACACGGTCCAGGGCGCGTTCGAGGCGACCTCGCTGAAGCCGCTCTTCGACGCGATCCTCTCCCACGTGCCGCCTCCGCCCGCGGGCGACGCCACGCACGTGCAGATGCTCGTCGACAACCTCGACTACGACGACTACGTGGGCCGCCTCGCCATCGGCCGCGTCAACTCGGGCGTCCTGCACGAGGGCGACGCCATCGCCGTCATCCGGGAGGAGAACAAGGTCGTCCCGGCGAAGGTCGTGCGCCTCTACGCCTACGACGGGCTGAAGCGCGTCGAGGTGAAGGACGCCGGCCCGGGCGAGATCGTCTGCATCGCCGGCGCCGAGGAGATCGGGATCGGCGACACCATCGCGGACCCGGCGAACCCCGTCGCGCTCCCCCGCATCAGCGTGGAGGAGCCGACCATGTCGATGGTCTTCCGCGTGAACGAGGGCCCCTTCGCCGGCAAGGAGGGGAAGTACATCACGAGCCGGAACATCCGCGAGCGGCTCTTCCGCGAGGCCTACAAGAACGTCTCGATCCGCGTCGAGGAGACCGAGACGCCCGACGCCTTCAAGGTGGTCGGCCGCGGCGAGCTGCAGCTCGCGGTCATCGTCGAGAACATGCGCCGCGAGGGGTACGAGCTCACCGTCTCGAACCCCGAGCCGGTCCTCAAGACCGTGGGCGGAGAGGTCCACGAGCCGATGGAGCTGCTCGTCTGCGACCTCCCCGACGACGGGGTCGGCGGGGTGACCCAGAGCATGGGCGGCCGCAAGGGCCGCATGGTCGACATGCAGCCGCTCGGCTCGAAGCGCACGCGCCTCCAGTTCCGCGTGCCCGCCCGCGGCCTCATCGGCTTCCGCTCCGAGTTCCTGACGCTCACCCGCGGCGAGGGGATCATGTCCTCGCAGTTCGACGGGTACGAGCCGTGGCAGGGGCGCATCGACAAGCGCCAGGCCGGCGCGATCGTCTCCGACCGCGAGGGCGACGTGGTCGCCTACGCCTGCTTCTACGGCCAGGAGCGCGGCGCGCTCTTCGTGAAGCCCGGCGACCGGGTGTACTCGGGCATGATCGTGGGCGAGCACAGCCACGAGAACGACCTCGAGTTCAACATCTGCAAGGAGAAGAAGCTCACGAACATCCGCGCCGCCGGCCGCGACGAGAACATCATCCTCACGCCGCCGCGGGACATGAGCCTCGAGAAGGCGCTCGAGTGGATCGCGGAGGACGAGCTCGTCGAGGTGACGCCGAAGTCGATCCGGCTCCGGAAGAAGTCGCTCGACCCGCACGCCCGCTACAAGGCGGAGCGGGACCAGAAGAAGGGCGAGGCGGGCGCGCCCGCGTAGCGCGCACGTCCTCGCGCGGCGCTCCCGCGCGCCGCCCCCCGAAGCGAGAACGCCGCCCCGGTCTCCCGGGACGGCGTTCGTGCTTCCGGCGCCGCGGAGGCGGGGGTCGCTAGACCTTCGGCTTCGCGCGCTCGCGGACTTCCTGCTTCTGCTTCGCGCGCGGCTGGCCCTTCACAGCGGTGTTCACGAAGAGGAGCCCGTCCGCGTGGCCCGGGACCGCGCCCGAGACGAGGAGCAGGTTCTTGT
>DATIDF010000323.1:0-5775 GCA_035456445.1 Anaeromyxobacter sp. | reverse complement strand
AATTCGGCGCTCGGGAGGGATGCCGCCCTGGCGCTCGCCGCGGCAGTGGAGTCCAGGAGCGAGCACCACGTCGGGCGGGCCATCGCAGAGGCGGCGCGGGCATTGCCGGAGGCGGCGGCGGTCGAGGTGGAGGGGTTCCGGGCGGTGGTGGGGAGGGGGGTGGTGGCGCGGGTGCGAGCCATCGGAGCCACCGCGTCGAGCGCGCTCTCGAACGCGACCTCGCTCCCGCTCGTGGTTCGCCCGAGCCTGTCGAGGGGTCACCACGAGCGGGATGCTGTCGGATCCGCTCGCCCTGAGCCTGTCGAAGGGCGAGCGGACACGTGCGTCGGGACCTCGACCGCGATTGGTTCTTGCGAGGCCGTTCGTCCTGAGCGTAGCGACGCCGCTTCAGCGGCGGAGCGAAGTCGAAGGACGACCCCGACCCCGCCTACGACCGTTGACGCTCAGTCCATCCCCATCCTCATCGGCAACCGGGCGCTCCTCGCCGATCACGGCGTGACGCTCCCATCTGACGCCGACGCCCGCGCGCGCACGCTCGAGGAACGCGGCGAGACCGTCGCGTTCCTCGCGGTGCGCGGCGCGCTCGCGGCGCTCTTCTCGGTGGCCGACATCGTGCGCGACGAGGCGCCCGCCGCGATCGCGCGGCTCCGGGCGCTGGGGGTCCGGGTCGCGATCGTGAGCGGCGACACGCGGGCGACCACGAGCGCCGTCGCGGCGGGGCTCGGCGTCGAGGCGGTCGCCGAGGCGACGCCGGTGGAGAAGCGCGCGGTGGTGGCGCGGATGCAGGACGAGGGGCGGCGCGTGCTCTTCGTCGGCGACGGGATCAACGACGCCCCTGCCCTCACCCAGGCCGATGTCGGCGCGGCGATGGGGCGCGCCACCGATGTCACGATGGAGAGCGCCGACGCGGTGCTCGTCCGCGATGATCTCCAACTCGTCCCCGACCTCGTCGAGCTCTCGCGGCGGACGTACGCCGTCATCCGCCAGAACGTGTTCTGGGCCTTCTTCTACAACCTGGTCGCGATCCCTCTCGCGATGGCGGGCGTCCTCCACCCGATCGTCGCGGCCGCCGCGATGGCGGCGAGCTCCCTGTTCGTGGTCCTGAACTCGCTCCGCCTGCGCGGCGCGCTCGGCTGAGGCTGAGACTCGCCATGTCGATCGGCTTCCTCATCGTCCTCTCGCTCGCGCTCGGCCTCGTCGCGTGGCTCTTCTTCATGTGGACCGTGAAGAGCGGCCAGTACGACGATCCCGAGGGGCCGAAGTACCGGATGCTCGACGACGACGAGGAGGAGGGGAAGCCGCGTGGCAGAGGGGGAGGACCGGACGGGGAGCCGCGATAGGTCAGCGCCGCCGAGCGGCGGCCTGCCGGCGCTCCAGGGCGGGCGACGCATCGACGTCCCGCTCGAGGTGCTGCCCGTCCGCGTCAGCAGGGCGAAGCTCGGCGGCTCCGTCTCTCGAACGGACCGCGCCGGCTCGCAGCGCGAGCTCCGCGAACACGGGACGGTGATCGGAGCCCCCGGAGTCGTCGATGGTCCCTGCCCGCACGGCGACGAAGTGATGCGTGAAGAAGAGGTGATCGATGCGGACGAGCGGCACGGCGGGGACCGGGCCGAGCGGCGACCGGATGAATGCGGGGTACGTGAAGCCGAATCCGAACCCACGCTCCCCGTGCGCGTTCACGAGCTCGCTCGACACCATTTCGTAGAGCTGAGATCGGTCGGGTGCGTTGAAGTCCCCTCCGAGGATCACCGGTCCGGTCTCCGGGAGCACGTCCTCTCGCAGGAGCGCAGCGATCTGGGAGTACCGATCGCGCCATCCACCGAGCCGCAGCGGGTGCACGTTGAACACGGTGATGCGACCGGTGGGCGAGCGCACGACCGCCTTTTGCGCGTTCCCCTTGGGCGCGAGGCTCGCCGACGGCTCGAGGGGGTAACGGCTCACGATGGCCTGCAGGAGCTTCGGATCATAGACGAGGTGGACGGGGGATCCGCCGTACAGCCCGCCGACCGCGTCGACGAACCGGGCGAGGACGTCCGCCCGGATCTCCTGTAGGAGGAGGACGTCCGGGCGATGCCGCAGGACCACGTTCGCGATCCTCGTCGCGTCCAGGTTCCTCGACCACGTGTTGTAGCTCATGACCTTCAGCGCGATCGCCGCTCGCGCCGCGGCAGGCGGGCGCGATCGGAACAGCGGGGCGTGGACGGCGACGATCGTCGCCGCCAAGGCGCCCAGGATCGCGGCGAGCCGCCAGCGCCGCCTCTTGCACGCCCAGATCGCACCGGGCACGAGCCCGAGGAGCAGCCAGGGCATGACGTAACCCGTGTACCGCGTCACGTAGAGCTGGTCGCCGAACCATCGGCGCAGGACGAGCCCGCTGAGGACGGTCGATCCGAAGAGCCACCATGCCGTGACGAGGATGCGGCGCATCGCGCTGCGCACGTTATCCATCGCAACCACGCGAGGCTACCGCACGGGGCGTGACGCCCAAGGGGTCCGGGTTATAGCCATGTCCATGCCGAAGGCGAAGAAGTCCTTCGGGCCACTCGCCTTGAGCCGTTGTGCCTACGACCTCCGGCGAGCACGATGCGTGCGTCATGGGAGGGGGACCGATGGCCCGTTTCGTCGGTGGTGGGGTGGCGGCGTTCGCGGGCAGCGGAGTGAGCGGCGGGAGCGGGCTGTAGCGCGCCGTCGGGGCATGGGCGGCGCGCGCGGTCCTCGGGCTGTGGCGGCGGGACGCCCTGCCGGCCGGAGCTCGAGGGTCGCCGTATGCGCGGTGCTCGCGGCTTGCCTCGTCACGCCAGGGCGCGTGCTGGCAGAGAACGGTCCTTCGCTGGAGGGCTTCTCCGGCCAGCTCACCACGCCGTCCGCCTGGGCGCTGTCACCCGGGACCGCGCACCTCGTGTTCACGAACTCGCCGCGCGTCGAGGACGCCACGACGCGCACGTACCTGGTGGACGTCGGGTTCCTCCCGTACCTCGAGATCGCGGGCCGAGTGACCGACGTGTCCTCGCCGGATGGTCCGCGGGATCTCTCGTTCAACGCGAAGCTCCAGCTCCCGCTGGATCGACTCGCGCCTCGCCTCCCCTTCGCGGTCGCGGTCGGCACCCAGGACGAGGGCGGTGCCGCGACCTTCTTCCGCACCCGCTACGCCGTCGCGAGCGCACGGCTCGGGCCGGTGACGCTCTCCGGGGGTTGGGGGACTGGTCCCCAGAGGATGGACGGCGCCTTCGCCGGCGGCGCGCTGACGCTGCTCCCGGGCGTCGAGGCGCTCGCCGAATGGGACGCCGCGAACGTCAACGCCGGGCTTCGCCTCGCGCTCTCGCTCGCGCGCATCGGGCTCCCGTTGCGCATCGGCGGAGTCGGCATGTCCGCGCTGGACAGGCGGCCTCGTACGATCGAGTGGGGTGCCACGCTGGAGCTGCCCCTGTGGCTCAACGCCGGGCCGGAAGGACGGCGGCCGGTGCGCGAGCGCGGGGCGGCGGCGGGTCGGCCGAGCGACGCGAAGCCCTCGGGTGACGCCGTCGCCGGAGCGCCGCGGCCCGCCCTCGCCGCCGGGGAGTCGCGGACCACGGGGAGCACCGCCGAGGAGGAGGCGCTCGGCGCGCTCGAGGCGTCGCTCGTCCGGATCGGATTCGAGGAGGTGCGCGTCGGGCGCGACGGCGACACGCTCGTCGTCGAGTACGAGAACAGCGTCTTCAATCACGCGGAGGCGGACGGCGTCTACGTGGTGGCGCGCGAGATTGCACGGGCAGGGCTCGCGGGCGGAGACGCGGTCCTCGTGCTGAAGCAGAACGGGCTGCGGATCGCGGAGCTGGGACTCCCCGGCGGCCCGCCTGCCGGGCGAGAGGAGCGTCCCGGCTGGAAGCTCGATCCGCCGGAGCGGCGCGCCGCCTGGGTGTCGAGCCAGCCCCGCAACCGGAGGGCGCTGCACGCCTCGCTCGTCCTCGCGCCGGGGCTCACGACCTTCGTCGCGACCCAGGTCGGCGTGCTCGACTACGTCGTCTCCTTCCGGCCGGACGTCGTCCTGCCGCTCTGGCCGGGCGCGACCGGCTTCGCACGCTTCGACGTGCCGCTCGCTTGGTCCGACGACCTGCGCGACGGCGGCGCGCTCCAGCAATACCGAGACGATCCTCGCGTGGAGTACGCGCTGCTTCACCAGGCGTTTCCGGTGGCCGGCGGCCTCTGGGCGATGGTCGGCGGAGGGATCTTCCGGACCACCGACGCAGGCGGGCTCGGCGAGCTCCTCTGGGCGCCCGGCGACGGAGCGCTCGCGCTCGGCGTCCAGGGCTCGTGGTCCGTGAACGATCAGGGCGACGAGCGGCGCGGCCTCACGGGCTCGGGGCGCCTCGCGTTCGCGCCGCTCGATCTCGTCGCGACCGTCCGCGCGGGCCAGTTCGTGAACGGGGATCGCGGGGCCACGGTCCAGCTCGCGCGGTGGTTCGGCGACACGCAGTTCGGGCTCTTCTTGACGTGGACGGACGTGTCGATCGCGGGCGCGTTCGTGAGCGTCCCGCTCACGCCGCGGAGGGACATGCGGCCCGGTTGGATCCAGGTCCGCGGACGGCGCTTCGCGCACGACGTGGGGACCGTGGTGGGCGAGGAACGGAACGCGATCCGGACGGGGCTCGGGATCGCGCCGCTGTCGCCGTGGAACCTCGAGGCCTCCTACCTCGACGACGCGCGCGTGACGCGCGATGGGCTCGCGGGGGCGCTGCGCACCCTGCCGTGAGCACCAGCCCGCTCCGGTTGGGCAGGGCGTCTCGGTGCGCAGCGTTGCTACGCTGGGATGCATGAGCGCATACGAGGCGGCACTCGCCGAGCTCGCCGCCAAGCGGCGGCGCTGGGTGGTCACCGGCGGCGCGGGCTTCATCGGCTCGCACCTCGTCGAGGCGCTGCTCGCGCACGGGCAGGAGGTCGTGGTGCTCGACGACTTCTCGACCGGGCACGAGGAGAACCTCGAGGCCGTCCGTCGGTCGGTGGGCGACCCCGCCGCGGCGCGGCTCATCGCCGTTCGCGGCGACATCCGGGATCCGGAGGTCTGCCGGACGACGACGCTCGGAGCGGACGTGGTGCTGCACCAGGCAGCGCGCGGATCCGTGCCACGCTCGATCGAGCACCCCATCGCGACGCACGAGGTGAACGTCACCGGGTTCCTGAACGTGCTGGAGGGGGCGCGCGCGGCGGGCGTGCGGCGCGTCGTCTACGCGAGCTCGAGCTCCGTCTATGGCGACCACCCGGGGCTCCCCAAGCGGGAAGACGCGATCGGCAACGCGCTGTCGCCCTACGCCGCGACGAAGCGGAGCGACGAGGTGTACGCGGCGGCGTACGGACGGTGCTACGGGCTCGAGCTCGTCGGGCTGCGCTACTTCAACGTGTTCGGGCCGCGCCAGGACCCCGAGGGACCCTACGCCGCGGTCTTGCCGCGCTGGTTCGCGGCCCTGCTCGCGGGGCGCGAGGTCTCGATCTTCGGTGACGGCGAGACGAGCCGCGACTTCTGTTACGTCGCCAACGTGGTGCAGGCGAACCTGCTCGCCGCGACGACCGCGCGCGGGGACGCACTCGGCACCGTCTACAACGTGGCGTTCGGTGGGCGTACCACGCTGAACGAGCTGTTCGGCCTCGTTCGCGACCAGGTCGCGCGCTTCCGGCCCGACGCGGCCGCCGTGCGTCCCGTGTATCGGGATTTCCGGGCTGGGGACGTGCGCCACTCGCTCGCGGACGTGTCCAGGGCGGCGGAGCTCCTCGGGTACCGTCCGACGCACTCCGTCCACGACG
>DATIDF010000322.1:0-24824 GCA_035456445.1 Anaeromyxobacter sp. | reverse complement strand
TGCCCGTCCCGTCACCCAATTGCCCACGCGCACCCTCCGCCAGCGCACTCTCACCCGAGCTCCCATCGGCGCTCGTACTCGTGCTCGTGCTCGTACTCGTACTCGTGCTCGGGCTCGGGCGCGGGCGCGGGCTCCGGCTCCGGCTCGGGCTCCGGCTCCGGCTCCGGCTCGGGCTCGGGCTCGGGCCCGGGCTCGAGCGAAGGCGAAGGCGCCCTACCCCCTCGCGTTCCGCTCGCCCTCGGGCACGGCCTCCGCCTCCTCGCCGTCGCGGCGGAGCCCCCACTTCTTCATCTTGTTGTAGAGCGTCACCCGGTCGATCCCGAGGATGCGGGCCGACTGGCTCACGTTCCCGCCGGTGTGCCCCAGCACCGCGGCAACGTGCCGCTTCTCGACCTCCTCGAGCGACGCGAGCGTGCCGGGCCGCGCAGGGGAGTCGAGCTTCGTGGGGAGCCCAAGGTCGGAGAGCTGGATCACGGGCCCGGCCGTGACCACGGCGCCTCGCTCCAGCACGTTGCGGAGCTCGCGCACGTTGCCCGGCCAGTCGTGGGCCATGATCGCGCTCATCGCCTCGGGCGAGAGCCCCTCGATCTTCCGGTTCATCTCCACCGCGAGGCGCTCGACGAAGGTCTCGACGAGGAGCGGGATGTCCTCGCGCCGCTCCCGCAGCGGCGGGATGAGGATCGGGATCACGTTCAGGCGGTAGAACAGGTCCTCCCGGAACTTCCCCTCGTGCGCGGCGCGGCGCAGGTCGCGGTTCGTCGCGGCGATGATCCTGACGTCCACCTCGATGGGGTCGTTGCCCCCGACCCGGTGGAAGCGCCGCTCCTCGAGCACGCGCAGGAGGTCGAGCTGCAGCTTCGGACCGATGTCCCCCACCTCGTCGAGGAAGAGCGTGCCGCCGTGAGCCGCCTCGAACTTGCCCTTGCGGCGAGAGACGGCGCCGGTGAACGCGCCCTTCTCGTGGCCGAACAGCTCCGACTCGAGCAGGCTCTCGGTCAGCGCGGCGCAGGAGACCGCCACGAACGGGCCCCCCGCGCGCGGGCTCTCGGCGTGGATCGCCCGGGCGAGCACCTCCTTGCCGCTGCCGGACTCGCCGAGCACGAGGATCGTGGAGTTCGATCTCGCGGCGGTGCGGGCGAGCTCGAACACCGACTGCATCGCCGGGCTCTTCGAGAGGAGGTCGCGGAACCGGTACTCCTGCTTGAGCGCCTGACGCAGGACCGCGTTCTCCCGCACGAGCGACTGCTGGGAGACGATCTTCTGCATCATGAGCGACAGCTCCTCAGGATCGAACGGCTTCATGAGGTAGTCGTAGGCGCCCATCTTCATCGCGGTCACCGCGGTGTCGACCGTCGCGTAGGCGGTCATGATCACCACCGCGACGTCGGGCTGGAGCTTCTTCACCTCCTCGAGGACCTGCAGCCCGTCCATGCCAGGCATCTTCAGGTCGACGATCATGATCGACCAGCGCTCGCTCTTGAGCTTCTCGATCGCGGAGCGGCCGTCGGGGAGCGTCGCGATGGTGTAGCCGTCCTTCTCGAGCCAGCCCCCGAGCGACTCGCGGACGATCTCCTCGTCGTCCACCACCAGGATGCGGGTCCTCTCGTTCGACATGGCTTCACGCTCCTCCGGCGAGTTCGTCGAGTTGGGTGCGGCACTCGGAGCAGAGATCCTTGCCCTTCGCGTCCACCTCGCGGACGGCGGGCGATCGCGACATCACGCAGTGCTCCTGGCCGCAGTGGACGAGACCGAACGCATGCCCCACCTCGTGCACCGCCTCCTTGGCGAGCCGATCCACGAGGAGCGCGCGCCCCCCGGCGGGCTCGACGAGGCGCTTCAGCGAGACCACCGCCGCCGCGCCGCCGAGCTGCGCCTCACCGAACACGTAGGTGAGGATGGGGATGAAGAGATCGGCGTCGGTGATGGCGAGCACCTTGCCGGCGCCCGGCCCGGCCTCGCCGAGCCAGGCGAGGATGGGCGTGGTGCGCCACTGCTTGCGCTTCTCGTCGTAGGCGTGGCGCGGCCGCTCCGGGGACTCCCAGAGGAAGACGGGGCGGCCGAACGCGGCGGCGAGGTGGACGCGCACGTGCTCCATCAGCTCGTGATCGACCTCCCCCTCACCGATCCACCACACGAAGATCGAGAGCATTCCCGTTCCCGGCGGTCGCCGCGGGCTCCTCGCCGCCGCCCCGCGCTCCACGCCCGTTCATTGTCCCACCTCCCCGCGCGCCTCGCTCGCCGGCCGCGGCGGGAGGCGGAGCGCGATGCGCGTCCCCTTCCCCACCTCGCTCTTCAGATCGATCTTCCCGCCGTGGCGCTCGATGATGCCGTACACGACCGAGAGCCCGAGCCCGGTGCCGCGCTCCTTCGTCGTGAAGAACGGATCGAAGATCTTGGAGAGGTGCTCGGGCGCGATGCCGGGCCCGGTGTCGGTGAAGACGACCTCGACCCATCTCCCGTCGTCCACGAGGGCGCTCTCGATCGTGAGCGCGCCGCCGCGCCCCATGGCCTCGCACGCGTTCATGATGACGTTCACGTACGCCTGGCGGAGCTGACCGAAGTCCGCGGCGACCACCGGCACCTCGCCGAGGCTCTTCTCGAGGGTGACGCCCTGGATGTGGATCTGGTTCGCGAGGAGCAGGAGCGCCTCCTCGATCACCGCGTTCACGTCCACGTTCTTCACCGCGAGCGGGCGCTCCCGGGCGAAGTCGAGCAGGTTCCGCACGATCGCGGTGCAGCGCTCGGTCTCGCGCTCGACGAGCAGGAGGTGCTTGATGAGCGCGCGCCGGGTCGCCTCGTCCGGCACACCCTGCTCGAGGGTCCGCACGATGAGCTTGGAGAACGTGAGGATGCCGGCGAGCGGGTTGTTGATCTCGTGGGCGATGGACGCGGAGAGCTTGCCGAGCGACGAGAGCTTCTCGTTCCGGACGAGCTGATCCTGCGCGGCGCGCAGCGCCTCCGTCCGTTCCTGCACCTCGCGCTCGAGGCCGTGCATGAGCGTGTCGAGGTCCCCCTTCGCCTTACGGAGGGAGCGCGTCATCTCGTTGAAGGAGGCGCCGAGGAGGCCCAGCTCGCCGCTCCAGGTGACCGGGATCTCGAGCTCGAGCTGGTCGCGGGCGACCCGCCGCGTGGCCTGGACGAGCGCGGCGACCGGGCGGATCAGGTGATGGCGCGTGTAGAACCAGGCGAACGTGCCGAGGAACGCGGCGGCCGCGGCGGCGGCGAAGAGCGTACGCCAGCGGAAGCCCGCGGTCTCCTCGTCGAGCCGGGAGAGCGACACCCCCACGTCGAGGACGCCGAGCACCTTCTGCTCCGGCGGGTGGGCGTGGCACGCGGCCGTCGAGCAGGACGGCTCGTTGTAGATGGGCGCGATGATGCCGAGGATGCGGTGGTCGCCGTTCGCGAAGATGCGGCTGCGCTCGCGCAGCTCGACGCGGTGGATCGGCTCGTCCGCTGCATGGCACCCGGAGCAGGCCTCCGCGGCGCGATCCACGCTGCGCCCGATCTCCACGCGCTCCGTAGAGAAGGTGATGAGCCCCTCCGCGTCCATCATGCGGACCTTCTCGATCCCGGGCTGCCTCCCGATGTCCTGCATGATGAGGTAGGCGTCGCCGCGCCGGTCCTGGAGCATGGCCCGGTGGAGCGCGTTGCTGATCGTGTGGCTCAGGAGATCCGACTCCGCGACGACCTGCGACAGGAGGTGGCGCTGCACCGCCACCTCCGCGAAGAAGAAGGCCGCGACGACGCCGAAGGCGACGGCGCCGATCATCCCGAACAGCTTCGTCGAGAGCCGGTGATTCCAGGGGATCTCGAACCCGAGGTCGAGGAGCGACCGCGGCGCGATGGCGCGGGCGAGCCGCTCGAGCGCGCGCGTATCCTCGCCCGGGGCACCTGCCCCCTGCGCGGGTCCGTGCGCGCCTTCGGGAGGCGCGTTCTCGGCGGGTTTCCCTGCGGCCACGGACATCCTCCCTCCCCGGGAGACGCCTGCTCGCGAAGCTTCGAACAGCGATACGCCCGTTCACGCGTGCGAAGCCTTGTCACACATCAACACCCCCACACTACTGCGCGCAATGTCTGGGGCGCGATTGCGCTGTATTGCCGCACCAATACGAGACTCGGGTCGGCGCCCGCAGCGCGGCTGCGCGGGCACCGGCGACGTGGGCGGCGACCCGTCGGCGGGCGGAGTGTCCGCGTTGGCAACCTTGGCGACGGAGCCGCCCGACGGCGGCGGCCCCGCTGGCGAGCGTGGTGGTCGGTCGCAGCGTGGGCGTCTTGACCACCCTTGCGCCATATGACCCATACCCCGGCCAGGCGGCCTCCGGCCAGGCGACCCAAGCTCGCGAGATCCTGGAGTTCTGCTCCGCGTCCCGGATGGCACGCCCGTGGCAAGGCTCGATTGGAGATCAAAGGTTCCACGGGAGGGGGACGGGGCTGTCCGCGCTTGCGCCGCGCGGCCGGCCCCGCTTTTTTGCTACCCTGCCGGGCCCCGTGACCACCCCCCGCGCCATCCTCCTCGTCCAGTGCCCCGACCGCCCCGGGATCGTCGCCGCGATCTCGAGCTTCCTGTTCCGCCACGGGGCGAACATCATCGACTTCGATCAGCACACCGCCGAGGACGAGGGCGTGTACTTCACGCGCCTCGAGTTCCAGACCGATCGCCTCGACCTGCCGCTCGAGGACCTCGAGCGCGCGTTCGCGCTCGACGTGGCGCGCCCCTTCGCGATGGACTGGCGGCTGACGGTCTCCGCCCAGCGCAAGCGGGTCGCGATCCTGGTGTCGAAGCACGACCACGCGATGATGGAGCTCCTCTGGACGTGGAAGCGCGGCGACCTCCGCGGCGACGTCACGCTCGTCGTGTCGAACCACCCGGACCTGCGCCCCGCGGTGGAGACGTTCGGCGTCCCCTTCGAGCACGTCCCGAACACGCGCGACATCCGCGCGCAGGCGGAGGCGCGGCTCACGGAGCTCCTCGACGGGCGCGCGGACGTCGTGGTGCTCGCGCGCTACATGCAGATCGTCTCGCCCGAGCTCGTCGCGCGCTGGCCGAACCGCATCATCAACATCCACCACTCCTTCCTCCCGGCGTTCGTCGGCGCGGACCCGTACCGGCAGGCGCACGAGCGAGGCGTGAAGATCGTCGGCGCGACGGCGCACTACGTGACCGCGGACCTCGACGCCGGCCCGATCATCGAGCAGGACGTCGGGCGCGTGACGCACCGCCACGACGTGGAGGATCTGAAGCGGCTCGGCCGTGAGCTCGAGCGCCGGGTCCTCGCCCGCGCGGTGCGCTGGCACTGCGAGGACCGCGTCATCGTCCACGGCAACAAGACGGTCGTGTTCGACTGACCGCCACCCCGCGCCCGTGCCCGCGCCCGGGCCCGCGCCCGAGGCGATGCCGGGCTCGGGCGCGGGCGCGGGCTCGTTCACGGGGCCTCGCAACCGATCTACCCTGCCAGGGGGGCGGGCGTGCCCGCCACGGGCGGGGAGGCGGGCAATGCCGGAGGCTGCGAACCATCCTTCTCGCGGAGGAGGTCCCGCATGGCTGCCCGGACCCTGAACCTGATCCTCGCGCTCTGGCTGTTCGTCTCGGCGTTCGCTTGGCCGCGCACGTCGGCATCGTTCACGAACGCCTGGGTGGTAGGGCTCCTCGCCGCCGTCTTCGCGGTGATGGGGATGACACGCGCGAAGGCGCGCTTCGCGGACACCGCGCTCTCCGCCTGGCTCCTCGTCTCGGCCTTCGTCCTGCCGCAGCGCTCGCCCATCGCACGGTGGAACGACCTCGCGGTCGCCGTGGCGATGCTGCTGCTGTCGCTCGTGCCGGGCACGATGTACCGCCGCACGACGACGCGCGCGGCGGCCTGACTCGAGCTCCGGCTCAGGGAGCGGACCGCTCGCCTGCCGCCGGCACCGCCGCGCGGCGCGTCTTCAGGAACGAGAAGAGCATCGCGCCGCCGAGCAGCGCGACGACGACGGCGAGCGACACGAGCGCGTGCACGTGGATCCAGCGCGACACGAGCATCTTCGCGCCGATGAACACGAGCACCGCGGAGAGCCCCGTGGAGAGGTACTCGAAGCGATTCAGGAGCTGGGCCACCGCGAAGTAGAGCGCCCGGAGCCCCAGGATGGCGAAGATGTTCGACGTGAACACGATGAACGGGTCGAGCGTCACGCCGAAGATCGCGGGGATCGAGTCGAGCGCGAACACGACGTCGGAGATCTCGATGAGCGCGAGCGCCAGGAACAGCGGCGTCGCGACGATCTTGCCCTTGTTCCGCAGGAAGAACGCGTGGCCCTCGATGCGGTGGGTCGAGGGGATGATCTTCCGCAGCGCCCGGAACGCCCAGCTCCGCTCCGGGTGGTGCTGCTCCTCGCCGCCGTGGAAGAACAGCTTCACGCCGGTGACGAGGAGGAACGCGCCGAACACGTAGATCAGCCAGTGGAAGCGCTGCAGGAGGGCGGTGCCGCCGACGATCATGAGCGCGCGCAGGACGAGCGCGGTGAGGATGCCCCAGTACAGCACGCGGTGCTGGTAGGCGGCGGGGATCGCGAACGTCCCGAAGATGATGACGAAGACGAAGAGGTTGTCGACGGACAGCGACTTCTCGATGAGGTAGCCCGTCAGGAACTCGACCGCCGGGCGATGGCCGAACTGCCACCAGATCAGCCCGTTGAAGACGAGGGCGAGGCAGATCCACACCGCGGTCCAGCGGAGCGCCTCCTTCGCGGAGATGACGTGGTCCTTGCGGTTGAAGACCCCCAGGTCGAGCGCGAGCATCACCAGCACGAACGCGATGAACCCGACCCACAGCAAGGGGCTGCCAACGGTCTGCATGGTCAGGCTCGTCTCCCGGGCGCCCGAGGACGGCGCCGCCTCTTTCTAGACCCTGGCGCCCCGCTCAGGATGAGAAAGTTTCGCGGTATCCGTTAGGATTTCCCTAGCCATGGAATGGCTCAACTACCACCACCTCTTCTACTTCTGGACCGTGGCGCGCGCGGGCAGCATCGCCAAGGCCTCCCTGGAGCTCCGGCTCGCGCAGCCGACCATCTCGAACCAGCTCAAGACGCTCGAGGGAAACCTCGGGGTGAAGCTGCTCGAGCGTCAGGGGCGCCGGCTCGTCCTCACGGACGCCGGGCGCACGGTCCTCCGCTACGCGGACGACATCTTCCGGACCGGGAGCGAGCTGCAGCGTGCCGTGAAGGGCCTCCCGACCGGGCAGCGGCTGCGCCTCGTGGCCGGCGTCGTGGACGTCATCCCCAAGCCGATGGCGGCGCTCCTGCTGCAGCCGGCCGTCGACGCACACGCGGATCTGACGCTCGTGTGCCGCGAGGGGCCGCTGCCGCAGCTCCTCGCCGCGCTCGCCCTGCACGAGCTCGACGTCGTCATCGCCGACGTCCCCGCCTCCGAGGAGGTGAAGGTGAAGGCCTTCAACCACCGCCTGGGCGACTGCGGGACGACGTTCTTCGCGGAGGCGCGCCACGCCCACCTCAAGAAGGCCTTCCCGCGCTCGCTCCAGGGCGCGCCGGCGCTCCTTCCCTCGCCGGGGACCGCGCTCCGGCGCACCCTGGACGCCTGGTTCGAGGCGAACGGCCTGCGCCCGGAGCTCGCAGGCGAGTTCGACGACAGCGCGCTCATGATGGCGTTCGGCGCGCGGGGGCTCGGCGTGTTCGCGGCGCCGCGCGTCCTCGAGGACGAGATCCGCTCGGAGCTCGGGGTGCAGGTGATCGGGCGCGCCGACGACGTGCGCGAGGCGTTCTACGCGATCACCGTCGAGCGCCGCCTGCGCCACCCGGCGGTGGTCTCGCTCGCCGAGGCAGCCCGGGACGCCCTGTTCGGCGCCGCAGCCTGACCCCTGACGTTCATTTTTTCCTCAGCCTCTCGCCGACATTTTGAAATGGACTGGGGATGCCCCGGGCGGCATGTTCCCGCTCGCTGCCCGGAGGCCACGACCATGATGAACCAGCTCAAGACGATCCTGCTGCTCGGCGCCCTCTCCGCGATCCTCGTCGGCATCGGCGCGAGCCTCGGCCCGAACGCGTTCTGGCTGTTCACCGCGATCGCCGTCGCGATGAACCTCGTCTCGTACTTCTTCTCGGATCGCATCGTCCTCAGGATGCACCGCGCCCGCGAGCTGCCCGAGGGCGAGGCGCCGCGGCTGCACGCGGTGATCGCTGAGCTCGCCGGGCGCGCCGGCATCCCGAAGCCGCGCGTGTTCTTCATCGACGATCCGCACGCGAACGCGTTCGCGACGGGGCGAAACCCGGAGCACGCCGTGGTCGCCGTGACCCGCGGCATCACCGAGATCCTCGACGAGCGCGAGCTGCGCGGCGTCCTCGCGCACGAGATCGCGCACGTGGCGAACCGCGACATCCTCGTGGCGAGCGTCGCGGCGGGGCTCGCGACGGCCATCTCGCACATCGCGCACGCCCTCGCGTTCGCCGGGATGTTCGGGGGCGGGAACCAGGACGAGGAAGGCGGGTCGCCGGCCGGCGGGCTCGCGCTGGCGATCCTCGCGCCCATCGGCGCGACGCTCGTTCAGCTCGGCATCTCCCGGTCGCGGGAGTACCTCGCGGACGACACCGGCGCGCGGCTCGCCGGCGACCCCCTCGCGCTCGCGAGCGCCCTCGAGAAGCTGCACCGGGCCGCCGCGCACGTCCCGAGCGCCGCCACGCCCGCGACCGCGAGCCTGTTCATCGTGAACCCGTTCGGCGCGATCACGGGCGGCCTCTCGCGCCTGTTCTCGACGCACCCACCCGCCGAGGAGCGGATCCGCCGCCTCCGGGCGCTCGCGCAGACGGTGCACGGCCCCGCCTTCGCCGCCACGGACGATGCGCCGCGGTCGCGCCTCGTGCGGTGAGTTCCGGTCGCGTCGCGTGCGCCGCGAGGTCACGGAGGTTAAGATCGTGGAGATGACCGCACCCAAGGTGACTGTGTACACGAAGCGGAACTGCCCTTACTGCGTGCGCGCGAAGGCGCTCCTCACGAGGAAGAGCGTCGCGTACGCGGAGATCAGCGTGGAGGGGAACGACGAGCTGCGCAGGTGGCTCGTCGAGCGCAGCGGGCAGATGACCGTGCCGCAGGTGTTCGTCGGCGAGAGGCCGCTGGGAGGCTTCTCGGACATCGACGCGCTCGACCGCGAGGGCCGGCTCGATCCGATCCTTCGCGGCGCGGCGTGAGCGGCGATCCGGCGCACGGCGGAGTCCATTGACGGACGGCCCCGTGTCCTCCACAAAGGGGGTACCCGATGCCCCCTCCCCTGCCCTCCGGCGGCACGGCCCGCTGCGCAGCGGCCGCGACGGCGTTGCTCCTCGGCGCCTGCAGCACGCTCTCTCCGTCGCGCTACGTCTCGAGCCGGACGGCGCCGCCGCCGGAGGTGGCGCGCGCGGCAGCCGAGGCCGCAGCGGCCCCGACCCCGGCGCCCGGTCCACGAGCGCCGCCCCAGCCTCCGCAGGCACCCGCCGCGCCCCGCTCGCTCGCCGACCTCGTGGACCTCGCGCTCTCGCGCGACCCGGCGACGCGCGCCGCGTGGCACGACGCGCGTGCGGCCGCCGCCCAGGCGGGCGCGCAGAGCAGCCTGTACTGGCCGACGATCGACGCGTCCGCCTCGACCTTGCGCCAGCGCACCGGGGGCGGGTCGGGGCGCGACGCCACCACGAGCACGACGGGCGGCGTGAGCGCATCGCTCACCTGGCTCCTCCTCGATCTCGGCGCGCGGAGCGCGCTCGTGGACTCCGCCGATCGGCTGCTCGTCGCAGCGCGCCTCGCGGAGCACGCGGCGGTCGCCGATCTCGTCCTCGCGGTGCAGCAGACGTACTTCCAGTACCTGGGGGCCCGCGCGCTCGCCGAGGCGGAGGGCGCCGCCGTACGGCAGGCCGAGACGAGCCTCGCCGCCGCCGAGGGCCGCCGGAGCGCAGGCGTCGCCACGATCGCGGATGTCCTCCAGGCGCGCACGGCGCTGTCGCAGGTGCGGCTCTCGCTTCAGCGGTCGGAGGGGCTGGCGCTCGCCTCGCGCGGGGCGCTCGCCACCCTGGTCGGGCTTCCGCCGACGGCCGAGCTCGAGGTGGGCGCTCTGCCTGCCGAGGTCGATGCCGCCCGGGCGCGGCCGAGCGTGGACCAGCTCCTCGCCGACGCGGCTGCGACGAACCCCGAGCTCGGCCAGGCGCGCGCCCTCGCCGACGCGGCGGATGCCCGCGCCCGTGCCGCCTCCCGCGCGGCGTGGCCGACGCTCTCGTTCCAGGCGAGCGGCGGCCGGACGCACTTCTTCGCGCCGGAGGGGATCGATCCGATCTCCACCTGGTCCGCCGGACTGGTCCTCCGCGTGCCGATCTTCGAGGGGCTCGCGCCGGCGTACGACGCGCTCGCCGCGCGGGCCGCCTCCGACGCGGCCCGCGCACGCGCCGACGCCGCCGGTCAGCGCGTTGCGCTCGACGTCTGGACGAGCTATCAGGGCCAGCTCACCGCGGGGCGCCGCCTCGAGACCGCCCGCGATCTCCTCGCCTCCGCGCGCGCCTCGGCCGACGTGGCCCGCGGCCGGTATCGGGAGGGGGTCGGCTCGATCCTCGATCTCCTGACGGCGCAAGCCGCGCTCGAGACCGCCCAGGCCGAGGACGTGCGCGCGCGCTTCGACTACCTGGTCTCCCTCGCCCAGCTCGCGCGGGCGAGCGGCCACCTCGATCTGCCCGCCGCGGCACCAGCGGCCGCGGCGCCCGACGCGCCCGGAGAGACCCCATGACGTTTCGCACCGCCGCCGCCGCAGCAGCCTTCGCCCTCGTCGCCGCTTGCTCGCGCGGCGACGCGAAGAAGGCGGCCGCGCCGCGCGCCGTCGCGGTCCGCGCCGCGCGCGCCGTCGAGAAGGACGTGCCGGTCGAGGTCCGCGCCGTCGGCCGCATCGTCGCCAACCAGTCGGTCGCGGTGCGCGCGCAGGTGTCGGGCCCCATCGTCGCGGTGCACTTCACCGAGGGGCAACAGGTGAAGAAGGGCGACCTGCTCCTCGAGATCGACCGCCGCCCCTACGCCTCGGCGCTCGCCGAGGCCCGGGCGAAGCTCGCGCAGGACCGGGCGCGGGACGAGAACGCGCGCGCCGACGCGAAGCGCTACGCCGAGCTCGTCGAGAAGGAGTACGTGACCCGCCAGCAGTACGAGGCGGCCCGGGCGATCGCCGCCGCGCTCGACGCCACGCTGACCGCCGACGAGGCGGCGGTGGAGCGCGCCGCGCTGGACCTCTCCTACTGCACGATCCGCGCACCGGCCTCCGGGCGGACCGGGCGGCTGCTCGTGCACGCCGGCAACCTGGTCTCCGCGAACGCGCCCGAGCCGCTCGTCACGATCGAGCAGGTGAGGCCCGTGTTCGCTGCGTTCTCGATCCCCGAGCGCCACCTCGGCGCGCTGCGGGGGCGGGCGCTCGGCCTGCAGGTCCGGGTGCGTCCCGCCGGGGCCGACCGGGACGTGCCGGGGACGCTCGCGTTCGTCGACAACGCGGTCGATCCGACGACCGGCACGATCCTCCTGAAGGCGCGGGTCGAGAACGAGGACGAGGCGCTCTGGCCTGGCCAGGTGGTCGACGTGTTCCTGCGGATCGGCGAGCGGAGCCGCGCGATCGTGGTTCCCGCCTCCGCGGTGGCGTCGGGGCAGCAGGGCGACTACGCGTACGTCGTGAGCGACGAGCGCAAGGCGCAGCTCCGCCCGGTGGTCGTCGCGCAGGCCGGCGACGAGGAGGCGGTCATCAGCCAGGGCATCACGGCGGGCGAGCTCGTGGTGACCGAGGGGCAGCTCAAGCTCCGCCCGGACGCACCGGTCGAGCTGCTCGACGAGCGCGGCAAGCCGCAGGGCGGCGGGGGCGAGGCCGCCGCGAAAGGCGGGGACCGATGAACCTGTCCGCGCCGTTCATCCGCCGGCCCGTCATGACGACCCTCGTCATGGCGAGCTTCACGGCGTTCGGCGTCTTCGCCTACCGGAGCCTGCCGGTCTCCGATCTGCCGGTGGTGGACTTCCCGACGATCTCCGTGAACGCCTCGCTCCCCGGCGCGAGCCCCGAGACGATGGCCTCGTCGGTCGCGACCCCGCTCGAGCGGCGGTTCTCGAACATCGCCGGCGTCAAGTCGATGAACTCGTCGTCGAGCCAGGGCTCGACCTCGATCACGCTCGAGTTCGACCTCGACCGCGACATCGACTCCGCGGCGCTCGACGTCCAGGCGGCGATCTCCTCGAGCCTGGGGGCGCTCCCCTCGACGATGCCGAACCCGCCGACCTTCCGGAAGGTGAACCCGGCGGACCAGCCCATCCTCTATCTCTCCCTCACCTCGCCCACCCTGCCGCTCTCCGAGGTCAACCGCTACGCGGTGGACCTCGTGGCGCAGCGTATCGCGACCGTGCCAGGCGTCGCGGAGGTGGCGATCTTCGGCTCGCAGAAGTACGCGGTGCGCATCCAGCTCGACCCGCGCGCGCTCGCTGCGCGGGGCATCGGCCTCGAGGAGGTGGCGGCGGCGGTCCGCAACGCCAACGCGAACCTGCCCACCGGCGTCGTGGAGGGGCGCGATCGCGCCTACACCGTCGAGACGACCGGCGGGCTCCTCACCGCGGCGGCCTTCCGCGACGTGGTGGTCGCGTTCCGGGACGGCGCGGTGGTGCGGCTCGCCGACCTCGGCGAGGTGAAGGACGGGGTGGAGGACGACCGCGTCGCCGCCTGGTTCGTCCAGGGCGGCAAGGACCAGCGCAGCGTCACCGTCGCCGTGCGCCGCCAGCCAGGCACGAACACGGTGGAGATCGCGCGCCAGGTGCGGGGGATGCTCCCCACGGTGAACCAGCAGCTCCCCGCCGCGGTCGAGCTGAAGGTCGTCTACGACCGCTCCGAGTCGATCCAGCGCTCGGTCGTGGACGTGCAGTTCACGCTGCTGCTCACGCTCGTGCTCGTGGTGCTCGTCATCTTCCTGTTCCTCAGGAACCTGCCCGCGACCGTCATCCCGAGCCTCGCCCTGCCCGTGTCGATCGTCGGCACGTTCGGGGTCATGGCGGCGATGGGCTACTCGCTCGACAACCTCTCCCTCATGGCGCTCACGCTCGCGGTCGGCTTCGTCGTCGACGACGCGATCGTCATGCTCGAGAACATCGTCCGGCACATGGAGCGGGGCGAGCCGCCGCTCGAGGCGGCGTTCCGGGGGTCGAAGGAGATCGCGTTCACGATCCTGTCGATGACGATCTCGCTCGCCGCGGTGTTCCTGCCGATCCTCTTCATGGGCGGGCTCGTCGGGCGCCTCTTCGAGGAGTTCGCGGTCACGATCGGCGCGGCGATCCTCGTGTCCGGGTTCGTCTCGCTCACGCTCACCCCGCTCCTCTGTGCGCGGTTCCTGAAGCCGCACGCGGCCGCGGAGCACGGCCGGTTCTACCGGGCCACGGAGCGGGGGTTCGACGCGGCGCTGCGCTTCTACGACCGGGGCCTCACCTGGGCGCTCGATCACCCCCGCTCGGTCCTCGCCTTCTCGGGCGTCGTGCTCGTCCTCATGATCCCGCTCTGGCGAGCGGTCCCGAAGGGCTTCCTCCCGAGCGAGGACACCGGGCGGCTCCTCGTCAACACCGAGCCGGCGGAGGGGACGAGCTGGGACGCGATGGTGCGCGCGCACCGCAGGGTGGCGGAGATCGCGACCTCGCACCCGGCCGTCGAGCACGCGAACTCGACGGTCCGGAACGTCTCGAGCGGTTTCGTCTTCATGCGGCTCAAGGACGGCGATCGGCCGCACGTCGATCGCATCATCCAGGACCTCCGCCGCGACCTCGGCGCGGTGCCGTCGCTCCGCACGTTCCCGGTGAACCCGCCCCCGATCTCGCTCGCGAGCGGCGGCGGCCGCGCGCAGTACTCGGTGACGCTCCAGGACGCCGACACGGGCGCACTCTACGCCGCGGCGCCGCTGCTGGAGGCGCGCATGCGCGGGATGCCGGCGCTCGTCGACGTGAACTCCGACCTCCGGCTCGCCTCGCCCCGCGTTACCGTCGAGATCGATCGGGACCGCGCCGCCGCGCTCCAGATCGCGCCGCTCGCGATCGAGGACGCGCTCTACACCGCGTTCGGCTCGCGGCGGGTCTCGGTCATCAACGCCCCCGAGGACCAGTACGACGTCCTGATGGAGCTCGAGCCGGGGTTCCGGCTCGAGCCCGGCGCGCCGTCGCTCGTGTACGTCCGCTCCGGAGCGTCGGGGAAGCTCGTGCCGGTCGACGCCATCGCGAAGCTGGGCCGCGCCGTCGGGCCGCTGTCCGTGAACCACGCCGGGCAGCTCCCCGCCGTGAACATCAGCTTCAACCTCGCCCCGGGGAGCTCGCTCGGCGACGCGGTCCTGGGCATCGAGGCGGCCGCGGGCGAGGTGCTCCCCGCGACCGTCGCCTCGCGGTTCCAGGGTACGGCGCAGGCCTTCCAGGAGTCGATGCGCGGCCTGGGGCTCCTCCTCGTGATGGCGCTCCTGGTCATCTACGTGGTGCTGGGCATCCTCTACGAGAGCTTCGTCCACCCGATCACGATCCTGACCGCGCTGCCGTTCGCGGGGTTCGGCGCGCTCGTGACGCTGCTCCTCTTCGGCACCGACCTCTCCATCTACGCGTTCGTCGGCATCATCATGCTGGTCGGCCTCGTGAAGAAGAACGGCATCATGATGGTGGACTTCGCGATCGAGGCACAGCGGGCCGGCAAGTCGCCGCGCGACGCCATCCACGAGGCGTCGCTCGTCCGGTTCCGGCCGATCATGATGACCACCATGGCGGCGCTCATGGGCACCCTGCCCATCGCGCTCGGGATCGGCGCGGGCGCGGAGTCGCGCCAGCCGCTCGGGCTCGCGGTCGTCGGCGGCCTCGTCTTCTCGCAGTTCCTCACGCTGTACGTGACGCCGGTCTTCTACGTGTGGATGGAGCGGCTCCGCAGCCTGCGCGGCCGCCGGCGCGCCGCGACGGGCGGCGTCGGCCCGGACCGCTCCGCCGCCGCGCCGCAGCCGTAGCCGCTCCTCCGGCGCCCCCCGCCCGCCGCGACTGCCGCGCGCCCGGCTCCCTGCCCGCGCCGCGGGCGCACGCGCGGGCCGCGTCGCGGTCGGCTCCGTATCTTTGAGGCCAACGGGAGGGCTGAATGAACAAGGACCAGATCAAGGGCAAGATCGAGGAGATCAAGGGCGAGGTGAAGGAGCGCGTCGGCGGCGCCACCAAGGATCGCTCACTCCAGGGCGAGGGCTGGCTCGAGGAGAAGAAGGGCAAGATCCGCCAGGGCATCGGTGACGTGAAGGAAGAGGCGAAGCGCGAGGACGAGCGCGACCTCGATCGCGACCTGGGCCGCGACATCTAGCTCCTGCATCCCGGCAGGGCGGCGCCCCGGCGGCTCGTGTCGCCGGGGCGCTCTTTCAATTCGCGGTCGGGTCAGGCGCGCCGCATCACCAGCCGCACTGCTGGCCTGCGTTCTGCTCGGCGAGCCACCTCCGTAGCGGCGCGAAGTACTCGAGCAGCGCAGAGGCGTCCGCCCGGCTCGAGCCGGTGAGCGCGGCATACGCCTCCGGCCACGGCCTCGAGGCGCCGAGCTGCATCATGGCCGCGAGCCGCTTGCCCGCGTCCTTCGATCCGTAGATCGAGCACTGGTGCAGCGGCCCCTTCCACCCCGCGGCCTCGCAGAGCGCCTTGTGGAACTGGAACTGGTAGACGTGCGCGAGGAAGTAGCGCGTGTACGGGACGTTCGCGGGGATGTGGTACTTGGCGCCGGGGTCGAAGTCGTCCTCGCTCCGCGCCACGGGCGCGTCGACGCCCTGGTACTTCCGGCGAAGCTCCCACCACGCCGCGTTGTAGCGATCCGGCGCCACCTTCCCGCTGAACACGTCCCAGCGCCACTGGTCGATGAGGAGGCCGAACGGCAGGAAGGCGATCTTGTCGAGCGCCTTCTTCATCTGGAAGTTGATCGTCCCGCGCTCGTCCTTCGGCGCGGCGGGGACGAGGCCGACCTGCTTCAGGTACCCGGGCGTCACCGAGAGCGCGATCGCGTCGCCGAGCGCCTCGTGGAACCCGTCGTTCGCGCTGTCCTGGTACAGGAGCGGCAGGTGGACGTACGCGCGCTGGTAATAGTTGTGGCCGAGCTCGTGGTGGATCGTGACGAGATCCTCCTCGGTCGGGCGGATGCACATCTTGATGCGCAGGTCGGCGTCGTACGTGACGTCCCACGCGCTCGCGTGGCACACGACGTCGCGGTCCCTCGGCTTCACGAGCTGCGATCGGGACCAGAACGTCTGCGGGAGCGGATCGAGCCCGAGCGACGTGAAGAACGCCTCGCCGAGCTTCACCATCCGGGCCGGGTCGTACTTCTGGCGCTTCAGCGCCGCGTCCACGTCGAGGCTCCCCACCCCCTTGTACGGCTCGACGAGCGGGTAGAGGTACGACCAGTCCTGCGCCCACATGTTGCCGAGCAGGTGCGCCGGGATCGGCTTGCCGTCGGGGACCTTGTCCTTCCCGTAGACCTTCTGGAGCCGGGCCCGCGCGAAGCAGTGCAGCTCGTCGTAGAGCGGCTTCACCTCGGCCCAGAGCCGGCCGACGTCCGCCTCGAACGCGGCGGGGTCCATGTCGTAGTCGGCGCGCCACAGGTCGCCGAGATCCCGGAACCCGATCTCCTTCGCACCCTCGTTCCCGAGCGTGACGAGCCGCTCGTAGAGGGGGCGCATCTCGCGGGAGATGGTGTGCCAGCCGGCCCACGCGTCGAGCAGCTCCGGGTAGCTGCGGCTCTTCGCGAGGACCTCCTCGAGGTCCTGCAGGTCGCGGCAGCGCGGGGCGGCCTTGCCGGGCGCCGGGGTGCCGCACCACTTGCCCTTGCCGTAGAGGCCCTCGAGCTTCGCGGCGATCTCGGCGAGCTCGCGGCGGCGCGCGGGGTCCTTCGGCGCCGGCAGCGAGGTCGCGATCTTGAGCAGGTGGAGCATCCGCCGGGTGTCGGGATCGACCTTCACGTCGTCGAACCGGACCGACTCCGCGATCGCGCTCGACAGGTACGCCATCACGTCCTCGTTCAGGGCGGCGGCGTTCCGCTCGGTGTCGTCGGTGATGTACGTGGCCTTGATCCACTCCGCGGTGGACGAGCGGATCCAGAGCCGCTTCAGCTCGGCGTTGACGGTGTCGACGAATTTCTGGGCGTCGGCAGCGGTGGGCGTCCCCGGCGGCGACGTGAAGACGGTGGTCCCCACGCCGGGCAAGGGCGCGCTCGCGCCTTCCGCGCGCGCGGCACCGGAGAGAAGGGAGACGCCGAGCAGGAGGACGAGGGAGAAGGGTCGCATGGGGCGCGGATCCTAGAGGCCGGCAGGTCCGAGCGCCAGCGCGCGCCACCGTGGCGAGCGGCCCCGTGGAGAGCGCGCATGCCGACGGGCCATGTCGCTCGACCTTCGACAAGCTCAGGGCGAGCGGCTTCCATCGCCTGCGCGAGGACGAGCCGAGGTGCGCTCTGTCAGTGTGGCTGGCCGCCGCCGCGCCGGTCGTTCGCGAACATCCCGGCGAACGACCGCGGCTCCTCGTGCAGCTTGAAGAGCGGGCACTTCTCGCAGGACCAGCTGTCCCAGTCGAGCTTCACCGCGACGTCGAGGCACGCGTCGTAGTGGAGGCAGTAGAGATTCCTGTGACCGGCCACGGTGGTCTCGGAGCGGATGAGCTGGGCGAGCGGGGTCGGGTTCGGATGGATTTGCACCTGGGTCGCTCCTGGTCTCGGTCCCTAACAGGCGTGCGGCCGGGCGATTCCCGGGTGGCGGCCCGTGTGAAAAGTCGTTCTGAAACGCGCAACTTGGGGGCCACCCCGCGTAGACGGAAGCCCCGAACGGGTCCAGCCCCGATGCGCGAGTCAAGCGTTTTCGTATAACGACGCGTAGCAAGCTGCGCCGCCACCCGCTTCTCTCCAACCGGTATTCTCTGTAAGTGTACGCTCCGGGGCTCGGCGCGAGCGCGCGGGACCACCACGGAGGGACCCCGATGGTTGACGAACAGTGCACTGGGTGTGCGATCGCGCGCGGGCATCACCCGGTTGCAGGCGGCATCCTGTCGCGCGAGGGCGGCTTCGTGCTCCACGCGATAGCGGGCCCCTCCCCGCTCCGTGGCTGGCTCGTCCTGACGAGCGTGCGGCATGCCCGCGCCTGGTACGACCTCGCCGAGGGAGAGCTCGCGGCGCTGGGCCCGCTCGCCGCCCGCGTGATGGCCGCCCAGCGGGCGGCGCTCGGGGCGGAGCACGTGTACGCCTTCGCCATCGGCGACGTGCTCCGGCACTTCCATCTGCACCTCGTTCCGCGGTTCGCCGACACGCCGGAGCGGCTGCGCGGGAGGCGCTGCTTCGAGGGTCGCCCGGAGGACATGCTTCCGGAGGCGGACCTCGCCGCCGCCGCGGCCGCCGTCGCCGCCGCGATGGGCATGCGCGGCGCGGGCTGAGCGCGCGCTTCCGCGGGCCGCGAGGCTACGCGGCCCCCGCGAGGAGCGGCGCGAGCCCCTCGCGGAACGACGGGTACGCGAGCGCGACGCCGAGCGCGGCGCGCGTCCGGTCCGAGAGGATCCGACGGCTGGGGCCCCCGGAGGGCTCAGCGGCGCGCGGCGGCGGGATGCCGAGCCTCGTGGCGATCCACTCCACGACCTCGCGGCGCCGCGCGGGCTGCGCGTCGCTGCCGTGGTAGATCGCCCCGCCCTCGCCGCGGTCGATCGCGGCGAGCACGAACGCGACCGCGTCGTCGCGGTGGCAGAAGTTCATCCACGCGTCGTCCCCCGGCCCGAGCGCGAGCTTGCCGCTGCGCACGCGCTCGACGAGGCCGGTGCGACCCGGGCCGTACAGGCCGGAGAGCCGGACCACCGCGGCCCGGAGCGCGCCGCTCGCCGCGCCGCGCACGAGCGCCTCCGCCTCGACGAGCACCGCCGCGCTCGCGCTCGCGGGCGCGGGAGGCGTGGACTCGTCGACGTCGGACCCGTCGCGCTGGCCGAACACGCCGGTCGAGCCGGTGTAGACGAGCGCGCGCACGCCGCCGCGGGCCGCCGCGGTGACGAGCGCGCGGTTCGAGTCCACGTAGGCGGCGCGGTACGCGTCCGCGCCGTCCCCGGCAGCGGCCTGGCAGGCGACGATCGCGTCCGCCGCCGGGAGCCGGTCGGCCGCGCCCGGCGCGGAGAGATCTACCGCGAGGGGCTCGACGCCGAGCGCGCGCAGCGCGGCGGCCCGAGCCGGGTCCCGGCGGATGCCGGTCACGCGATCCCCGCGCTCGACGAGCCGGCGCGCGAGCGCCATCCCGAGCCACCCGCAGCCTGCGACGACGACGTGCACGGCTCACCTCGCGAGAAGGGTCCCTTCCGATTATGTGCCGCGGGCGGCGCGCTCGCAGCAGGCCTTGGCGCGTTCGAGGTCGGGAGTCGGGGTCGCGGTCGGCTCCGCGGCGACCCGCGGCTACGCGCTCTTCAGCGCCGCGGCGACGATCGCCCTCGCCTCGTCCAGGATCCGCGCGAGGTGCGCCTCGTCGCGGAAGCTCTCCGCGTAGATCTTGTAGACGTCCTCGGTGCCGGAGGGGCGCGCCGCGAACCAGCCGTTGTCCGCGACCACCTTGAGGCCGCCGATCTCGGCGCCATTCCCCGGTGCGCGGGTGAGCCGTGCCACGATGGGCTCGCCGGCGAGCGTCGTCGCCTTCACCGCCTCCGGGGCGAGCTTCTTCAAGATCGCCTTCTCCGCGGGCGTGGCCGGGGCGTCCACCCGTGCGTAGACCGGCGCGCCGAGATCCGCGACGAGCGCGCGGTAGAGCTCCCCGGGATCCTTGCCGGTGCGGGCCCGGATCTCGACGGCGAGGAGGTCCATCACGATGCCGTCCTTGTCGGTCGTCCAGGTCGTCCCGTCCCTCCGCAGGAACGACGCGCCCGCGCTCTCCTCGCCGCCGAAGCCGATCGAGCCGTCGAGCAGGCCCGGCACGAACCACTTGAACCCGACGGGCACCTCGACGAGCCGCCTCCCGAGCCGCGCCGCCACGCGGTCGATGAGCGCGGACGACACGAGCGTCTTGCCGACCCCCGCCGCGGACGACCAGCCGGAGCGGTTCCTGAAGAGGTAGTCGATGGCGACGGCGAGGTAGTGGTTCGGGTTCATGAGCCCGGCGCCGGGCGTGACGATGCCGTGCCGATCGGAGTCGGCGTCGTTGCCGAACGCGAGGTCGAAGCGGTCCTTCATGGCGACGAGGTTCGCCATCGCGTACGGGGACGAGCAGTCCATGCGGATCTTGCCGTCGTGGTCGAGCGGCATGAACCCGAAGGTCGGATCCACGACGGGGTTCACCACCGTGAGGTCGAGCCCGTACGCGGTGGCGATCGGCTCCCAGTAGTGCGCGTTCGCGCCGCCGAGCGGATCCACGCCGATGCGCAGCGAGGCCCCGCGCGCGGCGTCCAGGTCGACCGCGCTGCGGAGGTCGTCGACGTAGGGTCGGACGTAGTCGCGCGCGTGGACGTTCGAGGCGCGGCGCGCCGCCTCGTACGCGATCCGCTTCACGCCGGCGTTTCCCGAGGCGAGGAGCTCGTTCGCGCGCGCCTCGATGGAGGCGGTGACGGCGGTGTCGGCCGGACCGCCGTCGGGCGGGTTGTACTTGATGCCGCCGTCCTCCGGCGGGTTGTGCGACGGCGTGATGACGATGCCGTCCGCGAGCCCTTCCGGGCGGCCGCGGTTGTGCCCGAGGATCGCGTGCGAGATGACCGGCGTCGGGACGGGTGCGCCGCCCTGCGACACGACCACCTCGACTCCGTTCGCGGCGAGCACCTCCAGCGCAGTGCGCTCGGCGGGCTCCGAGAGCGCGTGGGTGTCCCGGCCGATGAAGAGCGGCCCGGTCACACCGGCGCGCGTACGGTGCTCGCAGACCGCCTGAGCGACCGCGAGGATGTGGGCCTCGTTGAAGCTGCGGCGGAGCGACGAGCCGCGATGGCCCGAGGTGCCGAAGGCGACGCGCTCGGCGGGGTTCGCGGGGTCGGGTCGCTCCGCGGCGTAGCGGCGGAGGAGATCCGGGACGTCCACGAGGAGGTCCTTCGGGGCCGGCTTCCCGGCGAGCGGATGGGGCATGCACGAAGATCTGGCACGCCCTCCGCTCTTGTCACCGTCACGGACGGGCCCGACAATGGCGCGATGCGCCTCTTCGCCGCGACTGGCGCCCTGCTCCTCACGCTCTCGGCTGCGCCTGGCCGGGGGCCGGGTCCCGTCGCCGGGCCGGCCGCCCCGGACGACGCGTCGAGGCGCGCCTGGCAGACGCTCGAGCCGGGCCTCGAGCTGGGCCTCTTCGACGGCCCGCCCGCCGATGGGGACGCCCGCCCGATCGCGATCGTCCGCATCGACCCGGCCCGCTTCGAGCTCCGGCTCCTCAATGCCTCCGCGCCCGGCGAGGGGGCGCTCAGGACCGCCCGCGCGTGGGCCGAACGCGCCGGCGCGGTCGCCGCGATCAACGCGAGCATGTACCAGGAGGACTACCGCACGAGCGTGTCGCTCATGCGCACGCGCGATCACGTGAACCAGCGGCGCGTCTCGAAGGATCGCTCCGTGCTCGCGTTCGACCCGCTCGCCCGCGGCGCCGCGCCGGTCCGGATCATCGATCGCGACTGCGACGACCTCGAGAGCGCCGCGAAGGCCTACGGTACGCTCGTGCAGTCCATCCGCCTCGTCTCGTGCGAGCGCAAGAACGTGTGGTCGCCCTCGCCGCGGCGCTTCTCGACGGCGGCCATCGGCGTGGACGGGAGGGGGCGGATCCTCTTCATGCACGCGCGGACGCCGTGGCCGGTGTACGAGCTCGTGAACGCGCTGCTCGCGCTCCCCATCGATCTGCGCCAGGCGATGTACGTCGAGGGTGGACCCGAGGCGCAGCTCTTCGTCCGCGGCGGCGGGCGGGAGCACGAGTGGGTCGGCGGGTTCGAGCACGTCCCGCAGGCGGACAACCGCGACGCGTGGCCTGTCCCGAACGTGGTCGCGGCGGTGCGCCGGCGCTGAGCGGTGATGCGCCGGGCGGGCGCCTCCCCGACCGCCGCAGCGCCGACCGCGCCGCGCCTCACGCGTACCCGTGCACGAGCCGTTGCTCCTCCCGGTACGGGTAGATGTCCTTGATCTCGCCCTCGCGGATCCGCTCCTGCATCCCGCGCCAGAAGCGCGCGGTGAGCAGCGCCCCGTGCGCCTGGAGGAAGACCTCCCGGAGCCGTCCGGAGAGCCCGAGGAACGGGAGCCACTCCTCCGGGAACACGTCGCTCTCGCCCACGTAGAACCAGGGCTCGCCGCTCGTCTCCTCGTCGCCGGACGCGGTCGGCAGATCGCGGAACACGCAGTCCGTCACGCGCATGAGCTCGTCGTAGTCGTAGAAGATCACGCGCCCGTGGCGCGTCACGCCGAAGTTCTTGAGGAGCAGGTCGCCCGGGAACGTGTTCGTCGCCGCGAGATCCGCGAGCGCGCGGCCGAAGTCGAGCACCGCCTGCCTCGCCGTCCACTCGTCCGCGTCGCGGATGAACAGGTTCAGCGGCGTCACGCGCCGCTCGGCGTAGAGGTGCTTCACCGAGATCTCGGCGCGCCCGATCTCGATGCTGCCGGCGCACTCCTCGCGGAGCTCGTGCAGCACCTCCGGCGAGAAGCGATCCGCCGGGAAGGCGAGGTGCTCGAACTCCTGCGCGTCCACGAGCCGGCCGGCGCGATCGTGGCGGAAGACGTGGCGGTACTTGTCCATCACCTCGCGGCGCGTCGTCTGCTTCGGCGGCTTGAACTCGTCCTTGATGACCTTGAAGACGACGTCCAGCCCGGGCAGCGTGAACACGGTCATGACGAGGCCCCGGTCGCCGCGCGCGGGCACGAACGCCTCGCCCGTCTCGGCGATGTGGCGCGAGATCTCGCGGTAGAGCTCGGTCTTGCCGTGCTTGTTGAAGCCGAGCGCGATGTAGAGCTCGGAGACCCGCTTCTGCGGGATGAGCGTCGAGAGGAACGCGACGAGCTCGCGCGGGCGCTCGACCTCGACGTGGAAGTAGGAGCGCGTGAAGCTGAAGACGATCGAGATGTCCTCGGCGGTGAAGAGGATGGCATCCAGGACGACGCCGCGCTCGCCGTGGACGAGCGCGAGCACGAGCGGCGTCGTGAACCGGCCGCGCCGCAGCCGGCCGACGAGGTAGGCCCCCTTCCCGCGGTAGAAGACCGCCTTCACCATCTCGACGGACTCGATGGGCTGGCCGTCGTCGAGCTCGCGCAGGTGCGAGTCGAGCTCGATCGCGGCGATGCGCACGTCGCGCTCCTGATCCTCGTACGGCACGGAGAACGCGAACGCGCGGAGGACGGTCCGGAGGAGCGCCTCCGTCGTCACCTCGCGGCGATAGCGCGCGTACACCGGGACCGGCCCCTCCCGGACCGGCGGCCCGTCCGCGGCGAGGAACTCGATCACCGGGTCGACGCCGACCGTCACGAACACGCGGCGCGTGACCGAGTTGAAGAACGACTGGGCGATCTCGCGATCCGGCCGGGCCTCGACGCGCGCCTCGTACAGCTCCTTCATGGTGCGCCAGAGCGCGTGATCGTGCGCCGCGCCGCCGAGCTCCGCGCGCACCGTCCCCACGCAGGAGTTCACGAGCCGATCGCGCAGGTCGAGCCGCTCGCGCGCGTCGGCCTGTCCGGCGGCCCAGTCCTTCGCCTCGAACCGCCCGCGCGCACGGCGGGTGATCCGGGCCCACTCGTCCCGGTACGCCTCGAAGCCCGCCGCGATCGCGCCGGCGCCCGCCGCGGCGACGTCGTTCGCATCCGCCATCCCTGGACCGTAACCGACGCGCCGGGCTCTCGCGCCGCGCCTCTCGGGTCCGGCGCGGCCGCAGAAGCTACAGCGGCGGTCGCGTCCCCTCGCCGTAGCCGGTGAGCTCGACGTACCCTTCCCCGGCGTCGCGGCCCTCGCCGTCTGTCAGGCGAACCGGCCCCTCCCAGTAGGAGATCCCCCCCGCGAGCGCGGACACGTTCTCCGCCGCCGCGACCTCCGGCGTCGCCACGACCCGGATCCCCTCGCCCGGTACGGCGAGCGCCCAGCCCGCCGGGTAGCGCGCGCCGCGACGGCTCTGCCAGGTCCCGCGCGCCTCCACGGTCCACTCCCCCGGCGCGAGCACGCGCGCGCGGCCGTCCCGCCCGACGAGCGTGCCGTTCCGCCAGTCCGCGCTCCCGTCCGCGCGCCGCAGGACATAGAGCATGAGATCGCGGCCATCGGCGAGCCTGAGGCTCCACCAGTCCCAGCCCACCTGCGCCGGCGCGAGCTGGGAAGAGCCGTACTCCTTGTCCATCCAGCTCTCCCCTCGGACGCGCAGCGTCTCGCCGTTCACGGTGAGGGTCCCCTCCGTCGCGAGCCTCGTGAACGAATAGTAGAGGCTCGCGTACCCCGCCTCCCCCGCCTTGCGGCTGTAGCCGTTCGGTCCCTGCAGCACGAGCGGCTTCGCCGGCCGGGCGACGAGGGCGAGCGCGATGCCGCGCGCGTCGTCGCGCATCGCGAGGTGGAACGCGCCGTCCTCGAGCCGGAGCGTCCAGCGACCCGCCGTGCCGGCCGGCGCGCGCGCCCAGGCGAGCACGGGATCGGGCGGCGCGCCGAACCCGCCGAGGAGCGGCGACGCCCGCCAGAGCACCTCCGAGAAGCGATGGGTCCCGGCGCGGAGATCGGTCACCGCCGCATGGCCCATCACCGCCTGGCTCGCCGCCCAGGCGGAGTCGAGCGCCGGTGGCTCCGGCGAGAGCCCCACCCGGAAGAACGTGAGCTGGTAGCCGAGGCGGCGATCGGGATCGTCCACCGCCGCGAGCGTGCCGGTGAAGTACCACCACTCGTTCCGGTGGTCCGGGTGCGCCCAGTGATCGCGGGGGAAC